>NZ_JBIDBS010000004.1:0-433314 GCF_043204165.1 Streptomyces sp. NPDC047982
CGACTGGCTGCACACCTACAATCACCACCGCGGACACACCGCGCTGAAAGGCAAACCACCCGCCAGCCGCGTCCCCAACCTCACAGGGCAGTACATCTAGGGCTCGGGGACTAGGCACTCCCGCACACCGCCGCCTGCCGTGCGACGGCGCTTCGACGACAGGGCCTGGGCCGATCCGAGGACACGGCCCGGGACTCCTTCACTCCGCCGGCTGCGGGGCTGATGCGCCGCCGCGGGCGCGCCCGGGCGCTTCGCACCCCTCCCCTCACACTCCGAATTGCTTGAGCAACGGTTCGTGAGTTTGCCGGGCCGTCGATGTGAGGCCGGGCATAGGACGCACGTCACTTACGAAGACTGCTAGTGGGCACATGAGAGCTGCATCAGGGCCAAGGAGCACGGGCCGCCTCGATCGCACGCGTCCGCCCTCCACTACCCGGGGTCGTACGTCACACCTTTGCCACCGAATTTTGCGGGAGCTAAGAATTGCTCTCGTCCCCGACGGAGGTGCACGCACGGCGCTTCCCGTCTCCGTCCTCCGTGAGGACTCCCGCGATTCGAAGAGGTATCTCTGTATGACCGTGTCCAGCGTCCCCGCCCGTCGTAGTCGTCTGAACAAGGCCCAGAAACTCTCCCTCGCGGGGATCGCAGCCGCTGCCGTCGCGTCCCTTTCGTTCTCGCTCGTCCCCGCCAACGCCGAATCCAAGCCCGAGGCCGAGGCCGCCGGGTCCGCCGCGCCCGTGGTGTTCGGTTCGGTCGTCGGAAACCCGCACGCCAAGGCTCTGCAGGCCAGCCTCATCGAGCAGAACGCGACCGCCGAGAACCTGGTGAAGGCCGCCGACCAGGCCCGGGCCAAGGAAGCCGCGGTCAAGCAGAAGGCCGAGGCCGCCGCCAAGGCGAAGGCGGCCGCCGTCGCCGAGGCCAAGGCCCGCAGTCAGGTCAAGGACGTCGCCCCGAGCCGCTCCACGGCCCGCACCCCGGTCTACGCGAACAACCTGGACGGCTGGATCCGGGAGGCCCTGGACGTCATGAGGGCGCACGGCATCCCCGGCACCTACCACGGTCTGCACAAGAACATCATCCGGGAGTCCTCCGGCAACCCGTACGCGGTCAACAACTGGGACATCAACGCCCGCAACGGCGTCCCGTCCCGCGGCCTGCTCCAGGTCATCCAGCCCACGTTCGACGCGTACCACGTGCCCGGCACCTCGTCGAACATCTACGACCCGGTCGCCAACCTCACGGCCGCGGCCAATTACGCCGCCGACCGCTACGGCTCGATCGACAACGTCAACAGCGCGTACTGACCGGATCCGGACGTACGGCGTACGTTCCTCGACCGACGCGGACGACGCCGGAGGGCGGCACCCCTGTGCGGGGGTGCCGCCCTCCGGCGTCGCGCGTGCCCTTGTCCGGGGCACCGGTGCCGCGGCCGTCCGCGCACCGGCCTCCGGCACCTACTTGCGCATGACCTCCGGCTCGTGGCGGCGAAGCAGCCGTGCGACCGCGAAGCCGCAGACGATCCCGAGGAACAGCAGCACCGAGACGTCGATCGCCCACTGACCGGCCGAGTGCTCCCACAGCGGGTCCAGGTCGGTCGGGTTCTTCGGGTCCCACGGGGCCATGAGGTGCGAGAGATCGAGGGTGGCGCCCGCGCCGGCGATGGCCCAGCGGGACGGCATCAGCCAGGCGAACTGCTCCAGGCCCGGCGAGCCGTACACCTGGAAGAGGATGCCCGTGAAGACGACCTGGACGATCGCGAACATGACCAGCAGCGGCATGGTCTTCTCGGAGGTCTTCACCAGCGAGGAGATGACCAGGCCGAACATCATCGAGGTGAAGCCGAGCACGATGATCGTCACGCAGAGCTCGACGGCGGGCGGCATGATCAGGCCCTCGGCGGGCAGCTCGCGGGTGGCGAAGCCGATGCCGCAGATGATGACGCCCTGGATGGCCGTGATGGCTCCGAGAACGATCACCTTGGACATCAGGTAGGCGGAACGGGAGAGGCCGGTGGCCCGTTCCCGTTCATAGATGACGCGTTCCTTGATCAGTTCTCGTACGGAGTTGGCCGCGCCGCTGAAGCACATGCCGACCGCGAGGATGAGCATGATCGTTCCGGCGGCTCCGTTGAACTGGGACGGCGGCTCCGGCGCCGCCAGGCCGAACTTGGCCGGGATGACCACGCTGACGAGGCCGAGCACGGCGGGCAGGATCACCATCAGGCCCATGAAGCCCTTGTCGGACGCGATCACCGAGAGGTACCGGCGGATCAGCGTCCACAGCTGGGCCGACCAGCTCTGCGGCTTCGGCGGGCGTATCTGCTGCGGGGACGGGATGTGGACGGGCTGGGCGGCGACGGCGTCGATGTCCGCCGCGTACATCTGGTAGTGCTGGGAACCGCGCCAGCGGCCCGCCCAGTCGTAGTCGCGGTAGTTCTCGAACGCCGAGAAGACGTCGGCCCAGGTGGTGTAGCCGAAGAAGTTGAGCGCTTCCTCCGGCGGGCCGAAGTAGGCGACGGAACCGCCCGGCGCCATGACGAGCAGCTTGTCGCAGAGCGCCAGCTCGGCCACGGAGTGGGTGACGACGAGGACCGTGCGCCCGTCGTCGGCCAGTCCGCGCAGCAGTTGCATGACGTCGCGGTCCATGCCCGGGTCGAGGCCGGAGGTCGGCTCGTCCAGGAAGATCAGCGACGGCTTGGTGAGCAGCTCCAGCGCCACGGAGACGCGCTTGCGCTGACCACCGGAGAGCGAGGTGACCTTCTTGTCCTTGTGGATGTCGAGCTTGAGCTCGGCGAGCACCTCGTGGATGCGGGCCTCGCGCTCGGCCTCGGTGGTGTCCGCGGGGAAACGGAGCTTGGCCGCGTACTTGAGGGCCTTGGTGACGGTGAGTTCCTTGTGCAGGATGTCGTCCTGCGGGACCAGACCGATGCGCTGACGCAGCTCGGCGAACTGCTTGTACAGGTTCCGGTTGTCGTAGAGGACATCGCCCTCGTTGGCGGGCCGGTAGCCGGTGAGTGCCTTGAGCAGGGTGGACTTGCCGGAGCCGGACGGGCCGATGACCGCGACGAGCGACTTCTCCGGGACGCCGAACGAGACGTCCTTGAGGATCTGCTTCCCGCCGTCGACCGTCACCGTGAGGTGGCGGGCGGAGAACGTGACCTCACCGGTGTCGACGAACTCCTCCAGCCGGTCGCCGACCAGGCGGAACGTCGAGTGACCGACACCGACGATGTCGTTCGGGCCGATGAGCGCGGTACCGGACTTGGGGAGCGGCTGACCGTTGACGTAGGTGCCGTTGTGGGAGCCGAGGTCACGGATCTCGAAGCGGCCGTCGGGCGTCGCGTGGAATTCGGCGTGGTGCCGCGAGACCTGGAGGTCGGAGACGACCAGCTCGTTCTCCAGCGCGCGGCCGATGCGCATGACGCGGCCGAGGGCCAGTTGGTGGAACGTGGTCGGGCTCCGGTCACCACGCACCGACGGGGCCCCCGCGACACCACCGGGCACGGCCGCGCCGGGCGTCTGTCCCATGCCCTGCTGACCGGGCGCGTTCACCATGCCCTGCTGGTGCGGGAGCTGGGGCTGCTGAGGTGGTACGGGCTGCTGCGGCTGGTGGCCCTGGGGGGCCTGCTGCCAGCCCTGATGCGGCTGCTGCTGACCGGCCGCCTGGCCACCCGGCCCGCCCTGCCGGCCCGCGCCGGCCTGCTGCGGCTGGTGAGCGGGTGCCTGCTGGGGCTGCTGGGCGGAGGGCTGGTGCGCGCCTTGGCCGCCGTACGCGCCGGCGCCCGCGGCGGCCCCCGTGTTCGCGGCGGTGAAGCTCAGCCGCGGTCCGTCATTGGCGTTGCCCAGGTGTACCGCGACGCCGGGGCCGATCTCGAGCTGCTGGATGCGGCGCCCCTGGGCGTAGGTGCCGTTGGTGCTGCCGTGGTCCTCGATGATCCAGCCACGGCCTCCCCAGCTGATCGTGGCGTGCCGCCACGAAACCCTGGCGTCCTCGATCGTCAGGTCCCCCTGCGGATCGCGCCCCACGGTGTACGAACTGGACGGATCGAGCGTCCAGGTCCTGCCATTCAATTCAAGTACGAGTTCCGGCACTCCGCGCCCCACTTGTTGTCCCCCGAGTGACCCCCGTCGCAGGAGGTCTAGGGATGCTGAACATCGTGGGGAACTATTCCAGGAGCGGTCCCGGATACGAAAGCCGGGCGGGGTGAAGCCCCTTCGGGGCCCGCGCCGCACCTCCGGGCCGGGACGAACACTCCGGAGGGCGGCAAGCCGCCATGAGTCCGCACGAACGTGAGCGAAGTCTGCGTGAACACAAGCGAAGTCCCGCGTGAATGTGAAGGAACCGGGCCGGTCCACGGCTGGGCGGACACCTCCGGGTGCCGGTCCCTGCCCGGGGAAGCGGGGCTGCGTATGCGCTCCGTCGCCGTGCGCGTACCGCGGGTGCGAGCGCCCCGGGCGCGGCGGAGGACGCCGTCCGGTCCTCGGGACGGACCTCCGGGGTGGGGAGACGGACAGATACGGTGGAAGCACCATGAGCGCATCGCAGTCACCCCAGCCCTCGCCGTCTCCCGCGCCCGATGATTCCCGTCAGGGCGCCGGCACCCCCACCCTTCTCGTGAAGATCTTCGGGAAGGACCGCCCCGGGATCACCGCCGGGCTCTTCGACACTCTCGCGGCCTACTCGGTCGACGTCGTCGACATCGAGCAGGTCGTCACGCGTGGCCGCATCGTCCTGTGCGCGCTGATCACGACACCGAACGCGGGTGGCACCACCGAGGGTGACCTGCGGGCGACCGTGCACAGCTGGGCGGAGTCGCTGAGGCTCCAGGCCGAGATCATCTCCGGTACGGGCGACAACCGCCCGCGCGGCTTCGGACGCTCCCACGTGACGGTGCTCGGGCACCCGCTGACCGCGCAGTCGACCGCCGCCATAGCGGCCAGGATCACCTCGACGGGCGGCAACATCGACCGGATCTTCCGGCTCGCGAAGTACCCGGTCACGGCCGTCGAGTTCGCGGTCTCCGGGACGGGCACCGAGGAACTGCGGACGGCCCTGGCGACACAGTCCGCCGAGATCGGTGTCGATGTCGCGGTGGTGTCGGCCGGGCTGAGCCGCAGGGCGCAGCGGCTGGTCGTCATGGACGTCGACTCGACGCTGATCCAGGACGAGGTCATCGAGCTGTTCGCCGCGCACGCGGGCTGTGAGGACCGGGTCGCCGAGGTGACCGGGCGGGCGATGCGCGGCGAGCTCGACTTCGAGCAGTCGCTGCACGCGCGGGTGGCCCTGCTGGCGGGCCTCGACGCGTCGGTGGTGGACAAGGTGCGGGCCGAGGTACGGCTGACGCCGGGTGCCCGGACCCTGATCCGTACGCTGAAGCGGCTCGGTTACCAGGTGGGCGTGGTGTCGGGCGGGTTCACGCAGGTCACCGACGACCTGAAGGAACGGCTCGGGCTCGACTTCGCCTCCGCCAACACGCTGGAGGTGGTCGACGGCAAGCTCACCGGGCGGGTCGTCGGGGACATAGTCGACCGGGCCGGCAAGGCCCGTCTGCTGCGCAGTTTCGCCGCGCAGGCCGGAGTGCCGCTGGCACAGACCGTCGCGATCGGTGACGGCGCCAACGACCTGGACATGCTGAACACGGCGGGGCTCGGGGTGGCGTTCAACGCCAAGCCGGTGGTCCGCGAGGCCGCCCACACCGCGGTGAACGTGCCGTTCCTGGACACCGTGCTGTATTTGCTCGGCATCACTCGCGAGGAGGTCGAGGCCGCCGACGGCCTGGTGGACTGACGCGTTCGTCGCGTCCACCGCCTGGGATGCCCCGACGACGGGCAGGACCCCGGCAGGGAAGCGGCGAGCTTCCGCGTCGGGGCCCTGCCCGTGCGTGGCGGTCCGGTCGAACGGCGGCGGCCCGGACACATGACAGCGGACCGGGCACACGACAGCGGACCGGTCGACGGGCCGGTCGTTGGCCGATCAGTCGTCGCGGAGCGGTCGCCGGGGATCAGTCGTTGGGGGTCCAGTACTCGACCAGCCTGCCCACGCCGTGCTCCACGCCCTTCCAGGAGCCGGAGAACGCGACGACGGCGAAGGCGGCGGTCGGGAAACCGCCGCGGTGCATCCTCGCCAGGGCGTCCCCCTCGGCCGACGCCGAGAGAGCGTCGGCGACCGCGTGCATGCCGGGGTTGTGGCCGATGAGCAGAAGGTCGCGCACATCGTCGGGCGTCTCGTTGATCAGGGCGATCAGCTCGCCGGGAGACGCCTCGTACAGCCGCTCCTCGTACACGGTCCGCGGGCGTCGCGGCATCTCGTGCACCGCGAGCTTCCACGTCTCGCGCGTCCTGGCGGCGGTCGAGCAGAGGGCCAGATCGAGGGCGATTCCGGAGTCGGCGAGTTTGCGGCCCGCGACGGGGGCATCCCGGCGGCCGCGTTCCGCGAGCGGCCGCTCGTGGTCGGAGTCCTGCGACCATTCCGCCTTCGCGTGCCTGAGAAGGACGATCCTGCGAGGTGTATCGACGCTCATACACCTCAGCTTCGCATGAAACGTGCTGCCCGGCGCAGGGGTTGGCGGGCTCCCGCGCCGGTCGCGGACACCGTCAGGGGGTGAACAGGGCGAGGAGCCGCGCGAGCAGTCGGCCGACCGCGGGGTCGGTCGACGCCGCGTGCGCCTCACGGGATCCCACGATCATCAGCAGGAGCGCGGCGAACGCGACCGCGGGCAGCGCGACGGCCCACCACGGCAGCCGCATGTCGACTCCGCCCGTGGGCGGGGCCGTGGGCCGTGTGGGTACGGGAGCCGACATGTCCGCCTCCGTGGATCGCTGGTCTCGACACCCACGAACCTACGGACGCCGGCGCGCCGGTCCCATCCGGTGATCCACCCACTTCACCCTGAGCCCAGCCCCCTAGGGGATGGGGGTGCAGACCCCACCGTTCCTGCGAGAAGTCGGGGCGGGACGGGCCCGGGGCGGCCGGTGACGGGCTGCCCGGGGCGGGCCGGTCAGGGCGAGGCGATCGAGGCGACCACCCCGATGATCACCGTGACGAGGAGCATCGCCCCGAGCACGAGGAGAAGCTTCTTCTGGCCGTTCTGGGGATTCGGGTCGAGCACAGGAGACATGGGGTCAGTGTCGCATCTCAGCACTCGTCCTCTATCGTCCGGTCCCGCCCGGCCAGGAACCCGGCCGCCATCTGCGGCACCATGAGGCCCGCCATCAGCGCGAGCGGCACCCCCCAGCCACCACTGTGCTGGTAGAGGACGCCGATGAGCAACGGGCCGGGGATCGAGATGAGATAGCCGACGGACTGCGCGAACGCGGAGAGGCGGACCACTCCGGCCCCGCTGCGCGACCGCATCCCGATCATGGTCAGGGCGAGCGGGAAGGCACAGTTCGAGATGCCGAGGAGCAGCGCCCAGGCCCAGGCCCCGCCGGCCGGTGCGAGGTGGAGGCCCGCGTACCCGATGAGACCGCAGCCACCGAGGAAGAGGACGATCGGGCCCTGGTTCCTCATCCGGGAGGCGACCTTGGGTATGACGAACGCGAGCGGCACGCCCAGCGCCATGGTGAGGGCGAGCAGCACACCGGCGGTACCGGCCGGGACTCCCGCGTCGCGGAAGATCTGCGGCATCCATCCCATGGTGATGTACGCGGCCGTGGCCTGGAGACCGAAGAAGCAGGCGAGCGCCCAGGCGGTACGGCTGTGGGTGATCCTGAGTTCCGGGGTGTCCCGGTGCCGGGCGGCGGACTGCCCCGCGGCGCCGTTCCGGTCCCTCACCAGCGGGAGCCAGGGCAGGATAGCGACGGCGGCCAGTACGGCCCAGACGCCGAGGCCCGTCCGCCAGCTTCCGCCGAGCGCGCTGGTCATGGGCACGGTCGTCGCGGCGGCCAGCGAGGTGCCGAGGGCCAGGGCCATCGAGTAGAGCCCGGTCATGGAGCCGACGCGGTCCGGGAACCAGCGCTTGACGATCACGGGCATCAGGACGTTGCTGACGGCGATGCCCATGAGGGCGAGCGCGCTGGCGGCGAGGAAGCCGACCGTGCCGCCGGCCAGGGGCCGGATCGCCAGACCGGCGGTGATGGCGACCATGCCGACGCAGACGACGGCGGCGGGCCCGAAGCGACGGGCGAGGCGGGGGGCCATGATGCCGAAGACCGCGAAGCAGAGCGGCGGCACGGAGGTGAGGACACCGGCGACGCTGCCGCTCATGTGCAGCCCGTCCAGGACCTCTTCGAGGAGGGCGCCCAGGCTGGTGATGGCCGGGCGGAGGTTGAGCGCGGTGAGGACGAGCCCGACGGCGACCAGCGGGAGCAGCCGGTTGGCGGCCGGTGCGGTCCGCGAGGTGCGGTGGGCCGGGGTTCCGGTCGGGACGTCCGGGGCGGTGGGGCTCAGGGTCCGGGTTCGGTTCTGCGGTGGGGGCTCGTCAGGCATGAGCGCATCATAGAATCATGGGATGATTACTTGTCCAATGCTCTGAGAACAGCGGGGAACGGCCGGGAACATCCGGCGTACCCCGCGCGACACGCGTCCCGTACGCCCCACGGACCCGACCCCCGGGCACGCCCCCGATCGACCGAGCAACCCGAGCAAGGAGCACCATGGCGCTGACGTCCCCCCGGCGTTCGGCACTCGCCGACCAGGTGATTGCCCAGTTGAGGAATCAGATCACCTCCGGCGAGTGGCCCGTGGGTTCACGCATTCCCACCGAGCCCGAGCTCGTGGAGCAGCTGGGGGTGGCGCGCAACACGGTCCGCGAGGCGGTGCGCGCGCTCGCGCACAACGGCCTGCTCGACATCCGGCAGGGCTCGGGCACCTACGTGGTCGCCACCAGCGAACTGGCCGGGGTGATGCACCGCCGTTTCGCCGACGCCGATCCCCGGCACATCGCCGAGCTTCGCTCCACCCTGGAGTCGTCCGCGGCCCGGCTGGCCGCCGCCCGGCGTACCGAGCGGGACCTGAAGCAACTGGACGCGCTCATGGCGCGTCGCGAGGAGACCTGGGCCGATGGAGACGCCGAGGCGTTCGTGGAGGCGGACGCGACGCTGCACCTGGCCGTGGTCGCGGCCTCGCACAACGACGTGCTGACCGGCCTGTACGCCGATCTGGGCAGCCTGCTGCGGGACCGTCTCAGGAGCAATGTCGGCCGGGAGCTGCGGCCGGAGAACCACATGGACCACGGCCGACTGGTGGAGGCGATCCGGGCGGGGGACGCCGAGACGGCGGCATCCGAGGCCGCGAGTCACGCGCTGAGCTGCCTGGTGGACCGGGTCCGAGAGGTCCGGGCCGGCGCCTTCCCCGGCGGATCATCTGCGGACCGGTGCTCGACGTGAGCGCCCCGCGCCCCGCGTGGCGGCCCGGAACGCGGGGCGGCCGCGTACCGCCTGTTCGCAGGTGGTACGCGGCCGTCGCGCGTCAGGGCCCGTACGGGGTCAGGCGCCCATCATGTGCACGCCGCCGTCGACGTGGATGATCTCGCCCGTCGTCTTCGGGAAGAAGTCCGAAAGCAGGGCGACGACGCCGCGGCCGGCCGGCTCCGGGTCCGCCATGTCCCAGTTCAGCGGGGAGCGGGTGTCCCACACCTTGGCGAGGTCGGAGAAGCCCGGGATGGACTTCGCGGCCATGGAACTGAGCGGTCCGGCCGAGACCAGGTTGCAGCGGATGTCGTCCTTGCCCAGGTCGCGGGCGAGGTAGCGGGAGGTGGCCTCCAGTGCGGCCTTGGCCGGGCCCATCCAGTCGTACTGCGGCCAGGCGAACTGCGCGTCGAAGGTGAGGCCGACGATCGAGCCGCCCCCGCTCATCAGCGGCTTGCAGGCCATGGCGAGCGACTTCAGCGAGAACGCCGAGACGTGCATCGCGGTGGAGACGGACTCGAACGGAGTGTTCAGGAAGTTGCCGCCGAGCGCGTCCTGCGGCGCGAAGCCGATGGAGTGGACGACGCCGTCGAGCGAACCGAGCTCGTCACGGACCAGGCCCGCGAGCCGGTCCAGGTGCTCGGTGTTGGTCACGTCCAGCTCGATGACCTTGGCCGGCTTCGGCAGCTTCTTGGCGATGCGCTCGGTCAGCGTGGGCCGGGGGAAGGCGGTCAGGATGACTTCGGCGCCCTGTTCCTGGGCCACCTTGGCGGTGTGGAACGCGATGGACGACTCCATCAGCACGCCGGTGACGAGGATGCGCTTGCCGTCGAGGATTCCGCTCATGGTGATCAGTGACCCATGCCCAATCCGCCGTCAACGGGGATGACGGCTCCAGTGATGTACGAAGCGTCGTCGGAGGCGAGGAAGCGCACCGCGGCGGCGATCTCCTCGGGCTGCGCGTAGCGGCCGAGCGGCACCTGGGACACGATGCCCTTGCGCTGCTCCTCGCTGAGCACCTGGGTCATGTCGGTGTCGACGAAACCGGGTGCGACGACGTTGAAGGTGATGTTCCGCGAACCGAGTTCACGGGCCAGCGACCGGGCGAAGCCGACCAGACCCGCCTTGGAGGCGGCGTAGTTCGCCTGCCCCGCCGAGCCCAGGAGCCCGACGACGGAGGAGATGAGGACGACGCGGCCCTTCTTGGCCCGCAGCATGCCGCGGTTGGCGCGCTTGACGACCCGGAACGTGCCGGTGAGGTTGGTGTCGAGCACGGACGTGAAGTCGTCCTCGGACATCCGCATCAGCAACTGGTCCTTGGTGATACCGGCGTTGGCGACCAGTACCTCGACGGGGCCGTGCTTGTCCTCGATCTCCTTGTAGGCCTGCTCCACCTGTTCGGTGTCCGTGATGTCGCAACGGACCGCGAGGCAACCCGCCTCGGTGAGTTCCTTGGGGGGCTCGCCGGAGCGGTAGGTGATCGCGACCTTGTCGCCGTTGGCGGCGAAAGCGCGGGCGATGGCGAGGCCGATGCCCCGGTTTCCTCCGGTGACGAGAACCGAGCGGCTCAACGGATCACCCTTTCGGTAGCGGTCTGGTACCTCTGCAAACTATCGGTCCGGGCGACCGTACGGAGAATCGGGGCCTGACAGCGCCGTACGGCCCCCTCTGTCGGGTCCCTACAGAAGGAAGCCTCCATGGCCCCGCTCTGGAGGAAGGCGTCCAACGCGCCCCCGTGATTACGCTGGGTCATCCGGGTGATCAGTATGGAAACGTCCATGAGATCAGTGGTCGCCCTCTTCGGGCTCGGCCAGCAGGCGCCTACGGGGGCGGCCCTTGCTGTCACTCGGCGTCCTTTCCCTCCTCCATACCGTCGAGGAGCCGCCGCGCGAGGACGGCGAGCGTCTCTCCGTCCTGGGTGGCCCAGCGGGCGGTGCCCTGGTTGGAGACAGGGCGCCCTTCCCATTCGGCCAGTTCCCACATGCGTGCGATGAGACCGGTGGGCGAGTACGTGAGGCCGTCGGCGGCCCAGACGATCGGACGCGCCCGGTTGGTGTTGGTCCACTTCGCCAGTGCCCGGCGCGAGTTCGCGGCGAGCCACTCGGCCAGCGCGTCCTTCTCCGGCTGGAGGTACAGCGCCAGGTGAAGGGGGGCGCCTTCATCCAGAGCGCCGCTGTCGACGATCACATGCACGGCGTTGGGCCTGCGTCGCTTGCGCGGCTTGCTCTCCTGTCGCCGATACTTCGCGGCGGCGTCTCCAGCCCCGCCTCCTTCGAGGGACTTCAGGACCGCGGTCACGAGCTCGGCGGCCTGCCCAGGGTCGGCGCACACACGCTGGACACTCGTCCGGGTGCCCACCTCGTCGTCCAGAACCTGCACGAGCACCGGAATGACCTGCCTGACGAGGTCGGGCACCTGCGCCACGGCCGCACCGGCCCATGCCAGCGACTGGTCCGGCTCCCCCATGCCGGCGTCCTGGGCAAGCAACTGCCGGAACACCAGGTGGGTGATGAGGAACGTGCCGTCGTCGATGACGGCGGCCGCGCGCCCCGCGTACTGTTCGCGTTCCGTGCGCAGAGCCGTACGCACCGCCCGCAGGACTTTCACCGCGTTCCAGGTCTCGTACACGCTGGGCACGGAACGGAAGAGGGGGTCGTAGATGCCGCTGCCGCCCCGCTCCCACAGCACGTCCGTGGAGCCGGACGCGACGAGCCGGGCCGCGAACCGGCTGCCGGTGTGGGCGCAGGCGAGCGCACACGCGGCTTCCACGACGGAGCAGCCCTCGTCGTCCTGCGGTTCGAGTTCGCTGCGGCGCACGCTGTAGACGAGGCCGAGTTCGGCGCGGAACTCGGCGATCAGTTCCGCCTGGACAGGGTCGAGGGCGATGCGGTCCCGTTCGGTGATGTGGTTCTGCCGGTTGGTGGCCTGGGTGGTGCGGTTGGCGAATTCGGCGTCTCCACCGGTGACGATGAAGCGGACGGTGACCTGGGCGAGTTCGGCCTCCTCGGCCTGCTGGGCGGCGTCGATGACGGAGCGCACGGTCTGTGCGCCGTTCACCACGCTGGCGCCGCGGGCGGTGAGGCGGACGGGGTGACGCTCCGGGAACTTCTGCGAAACGGGCACCGCGTCCACGGAGTCGCACAGGACAGTGACGCCGTTGTTGAAGTACCAGAAATGTGACGGCTCGTCAGTGAGGGTGTCCACCAGCTCCTTGTTGATGGGGGTCAGCCCCAGCGGGTTGCGGATGTTGCGGGCGAACAGCTCATTGCCGTGCTCGGCCCAGCTCGCGATCTCCTCCGCCTGCACGATCCCCTCGTAGGAGAGGTAGGGCGAGGGCACGCTGAACCAGGGGCGCAGCGTCACTTCCAGGGTGACGGGTTCGCTTCGCTGGTCCTCGCGGACCAGCGCGTGAATCTTGGGGGCATGCAGGAACATGTGGTCGACGTAGTCGCCGAGGGAGTTGAACTCCTTCTCACCGTTCTTGATGGCCTGTCGTACGCCCGGAGCGGGCGGCTCGGTCCCCATGAGAACGATCACCTGTGTGATCCGGGTCGCCTTCTCGCCGATGAGTTCGTGTGCCCGCTTGGCGAGTATCTGGCCGCGAGGGTTGAACTGGGCGGCCTCTCCGGAGTCGATGAGGGTCAGTCCCGCGAAGAGCTTCTGCACCGCGGTCTCGTCGGCCCTGGCCGTCCCGTTCGGGCTCCACTTGGCCTGCACCAGGTAGATGTGCGCCGTCGCCTCGTCGATGGCGATGGCGTCGATCCCCTGGTCCTGGCCACCGTCGATGACGCAGTCGGCCGCCTGCTCGGGGGTCCATCCCGTCATGATGCGCACAGCGTGCGCGGCCAGGGCGCGGGAGCGGAAAGCGGGCTTGGTCTGCTCCGGCGGCCGGTTGCCGAAATCGCTCATATCGATGAGGCCGGTGTACGTCTCGTCGAAGGCGCGCTCGGTCTGGCGGACCTGGGTGGGGACGTCGGGCTGCTGAGGGGTGGCGTTCACGGTCTTCCTGTCCGGCTGGCTGCGAGCGGTGAAGGGGGGCGGGTACGGCGGGTCTCAGCCGAGGGAGTCCAGGACCAGTTCGAAGCTCCGCTGCGCGTCGCCGAGGTGGTCCACGATCGAGCGGGCGATGTCACGCGGATCACCGAAGTCGTCCGGCGTGTCGACGAGATCGGCCCTCAAGTCGAGGCTGACTCCGGAACTGTCCAGTATCTTCCGCACGGCGTCACGGTCGTAGCGCTTGAAGCGGGGCGATTCGGTACGGCCGGAGAATCCTTCCTCCCCGGGCCGGTACGCCTCCAGGAACTCCGCGAAGTCGTCCTCGGTGAGCGGGTTCTCGGTGTCCGTGTGGTGGAGGTCTCGGGCGTCGTACACCCACAGCTCATCGGTGTTCGGCTCGCCGGTCGGGCGCCGCACCGACTTGGTGAAGAAAAGCACGTTCGACTTGGAACCGGTGTCGTGGAACATGCCCGTCGGCAGGCGCAGCAGCGTGTGTACGGTGCAGTTCTTCAGCAGCTCCCTGCGAATGGTGGCCGCCGCACCGCGGTGGAACAGCACTCCATCGGGGACGAAGACAGCCGCTCTGGCGCCCCGGGGCAGGGTGATGGCCAGGTGCTGGAGGAAGTTGGCCGGAAGTGTGGCGTTCTGCGCCCAGAAGTCGTCCCGCTGCTCGGTGTTCGTCTCGACGCTCTTGAACGGCGGGTTGCAGATGGCGACGGTGGCGGCCACGTCCCGCTCGTGCCGACGCACCAGCCGCTCCTTCACCTTGAGCGAGTCGGCCCGCAGGATCGGCGGGACGTCGTGGAACTGGCGCCCGGTGTTGAGGAGCACGTTCATCGTCGCCAGGCGGCACATCTGTACGTCGATGTCGGCTCCGGCGATGGCGGAGGCGTCGACGCGGCCCCCGTGCGCCGCCATCTCGCGGTGCGCGGCGATGAGGCTGGTGCCGGCCCCGGCGGCGGCATCGATCACCCGGTCGTGCGGGGTGAGAGCGAGCGCCTTGGCTATGACCTTCAACAGGTACGGCGGTGTGAGGAACTGGCCCGTCTCCCGCTTGGCCCGGATGTCGTCGCGGCAGTCGGCGATCATCAAGGAGAAGGCCGCGCCGAGTTCGTCCCGGTTCACGTCCGACCAGCGGTACGGGTCGAACCCCTCGATGATCAGCCGCCCGAGTTCCGCCATCTTGTCCACGGGCCAGGGGCGGGAATCCTGGAAGAGGACACTGGCGATGGCGCGACGGGGGTCCTGCGGGTTCGGCCTGCCGAGTTCCGCCATCAGCCGGGTGAGGGCACCGTGCAGATCCTCACCGCTGGCGAGTACGAGGTGCGGCCAACTGTCCGCCGGGGCGATCGACTGACTCGCGAACATCCCTGACCGCTGGGCGCGTTCGTGGTCGAGCTTGAGGAAGAGCAGATACGCGATGTGCTCGGTGAACTCCAGCCGGGTCAGAGCCTTGGCGCTGGTCTTCTGCTCGAAGAACCGCTGCCAGCGCTCGAAGATCTCCTTCGCCGTCCAGTGCCTCTCCGGCCCTCTCGTCCCGACACCGTCGCGCTCCGCTGCCATACCCCACCCGTTCTCGTACGTCCCGGTCCGAGCGGATACGCTGGCGGGCCGTCCCCCTGCCCGGAGAAGGCGCCGACCGCGGCGACGACAAAGGCTCCGAGAGCACACCAGACCGGCCGATCGGACCGCAGGCGATCAACTCCTCTCCATCGTAGGCACAAGTTCACGACGGTACGACGGGATAGGCCACGGGATCGCCCAGCCATACGCCGCCGAGCACGGGGATCGCCGCCCGGCGCGGGCCGGCGATGTGTCAGATCTTCTCGACCCGCACGGGGTGTCCCGCCAGGAGTTGAGTCATGTCGTCGGTGTCGGACGTGCACACGGTCGCCTCAGCTCCCCGCACAGCCTCCCGTCCTGCGGCAGCCGCCAGAACGGCATCGATGGCGTACGTGTGACCCTGCCGACCCGCCGCCTTCGGCATGTCGCGCGCCATGGTGACCGCAGGTGAGCGCATCGGCGGTCGCCAAGCCGGGACAGCGGCACCCGTCAGAGACCGGACTCCCTCTCGGCGGGAATCCGGCAGCGCACCTGCTTGCCCACCGGCGTACCCGAGACCCGCCACCCGGGCGCGAGCAGGTCGATCAGGGGCAGCCCCCGCCCCGACTCCGCCTCGGGATCGTCCAGCCGTACACCGCCGAGCACGGGCATCGCCGCCTGGTAGGGGTCGTGCAGCCTGACCCGGACACCTCGCTCCGCTCCGCCACCGCACCCTTGCGGCGGCTCCACGGCCACCTCGGCGACGAGCGGCACGAAGTCACCACAGGCGCGGACCGCGTTCCCGAACAGCTCGGACATCACCAACTGCACGGCGTGCGCCTGTCCTTCAGCCACCCCGGCGTCGGCGAGCGTCTTGCCGATCAGGGCGCGGGTGGCGCGGAGATGGTCGGGCGTGGCGGAGAGATGGAGGACGAACCCGGTGGGGGTGGAGGTGTGGTACCAGCCGAGGGAGTGGGGCATGGAGGCTCCTACGTCGAGGGTGAACTCTGCTCGCTCTGCGCTGGCTTGAGAGTGCCCGCCCTCCGTGATCACTTGCAAGTTTGTCACCCGAAATGATGGATCGAACTTCCATTCCCCTGGACGGTCGCTGTTTTTCGGTGGAAGGCTCGGCCTATGCCAAACGTGCGCCCTGTACCTACCGTTCGACGTCGACGACTTGGCGAGGCACTGCGCCGGTACCGCAACGCGACCGGCATGAGTCTTGATACGGCATCCGCCGAGCTTGGCTGGCTGGGGCCGAAGTTGTCGCGGATCGAGACCGCCAACGGCCACATCCGCCCAACCGAGGTCGCCCCGCTACTCAAGGTCTACGGCGTGACCGATCCCGACGTCGTGAGCGCGCTGGAAGGACTCGCCAAGGACGCCCGAAAGCAAGGCTGGTGGCAGACGTACAGCGGGGTGGTGGCTCCCGCGTACGCGGACTACATCTCCCTGGAATCGGACGCGGAGAGCTTGCGCATCTGGAGCCCCCTACTGGTTCCTGGGCTGCTCCAGACCGCCGGATACGCACGCGAGACGGTGAGCGCCAATGCCACCACGCGCACACCGGAAGAGGTCACCGCACTGTCAGAGGTACGCATGGCTCGACAGGCTGTGCTCACCCGCCCCGACGGCCCATTGAAGTTCTGGGCGGTTCTCCACGAAGCGGTCCTGCATCAACGCTTCGCGGTACGGCCCGACACCATGCGTGATCAGCTACGACGCCTTTTGGACGTCGCTGAACTGCCCAATGTCACCCTGCAGATCATGCCCCTGGCCGCGACTCCGCACCCCGGCGGTGCCGGCGGCTTCAACCTGGTCGGCTTTCCCGGGCCGATGCCGGACGTCGTTCTCTTGGAAAACCTCATCGGCGCGACTTACGTTGAGGGCGTCGACGAAGTGCAGGTCTTCGCCGACGCCTTCGAGCGCATCGTCGCGGCAGCACTCCCGGTGGATGACTCGATGGCCCTCATCACACGGATGGAAGAGGAAAGCCGCAGGTGAAGGAGTCAAAGGCCGAGCTGTACGCAGAGGATCTCTCTGCCGCGAAGTGGCGCAAGGCATCCGCGAGCGCAGGCGAGAACGACTGCGTCGAGGTCGCCGAACTGCCGTACGGCGCACGGGCCGTACGGGACTCGAAGAACCCGGATCGGGAACCGCTGCGCTTCACCGCGTCGGAGTGGGCCGCGTTCCGGGCCGGTGTCATGGCGGGCGAGCTGTGAGCTCGTAGAGGAGGATACGGCGACGGGCCGGTGGTTCTCGGAGAACCACCGGCCCGTCGTCCTTGTCTACTTGTCGTCGGCCGACGGCGGTGCGTCCTTCTTCAGGGTCCGGACCACGGCCGTGAACTCAGCCAGTGCCACTTCGAGTTCGTCGACGATCTTCTGCGCAATCACGTCCGGTGACTCGTACTTCGTGCTCGCGGCGGTGTCGGACCTGAGCACCGCAAGATCCAGGTTGACCTTGTCCCGGCCGATCAGCTCGTCGTAGTCGTACGGGCGGAACCGGTCGCTCGGGGTGCGCTGGGTGAAGTTCCTGCCGCCGGAGTGGTAGGCGGCGACGAAGTCGTCGAGGTGCTGACGGCCCAGCTGGCGCTGCTTGAGCGTGAAGCGCTGATCCGTACGGAAGTCGTAAACCCAGAGCTTGCGGGTGCCGGGACGGCCTCCGGAGCGCTGGCCCGTCTTGTCGAAGAACAGGACGTTGGCCTTGACGCCGTTGGCGTAGAAGATGCCGGTGGGCAGGCGCAGGAGGGTGTGGACGTCGCAGAGGTTGAGCAGGTTCCTGCGGATGCTCTCGCCGGCGCCCCCCTCGAAGAGGACGTTGTCGGGGAGGACGAGGGCGGCTCGGCCGTTGGTCTTCAGCAGGTTGTAGATGTGCTGGACGAAGTTGAGCTGCTTGTTGGTCGTCTGCGCCCAGAAGTCGGTGCGGGCGGTGTACGACTCGCCGGTCACCGAGCCGACGCCGAAGGGCGGGTTGGCGAGCACGATGTCGTAGTGCCGCTTCGGGGGACGGGCCAGGGAGTCCTGAATGGTGATGAGCGGCTTGGCCTCGGAGTTTCCGATGCCGTGCAGCAGCATGTTCATCAGGGCGAGCCGACCGGTCTCGCGGACGAGTTCGTAACCGGTGATCGCGCCGGTCTGGAGGGCCCGGCCCTGGTCGCCGTAGAGCTCGTTCTCGTAGTTCTGTACGAGGTGGGCGTGCGCCGCGATGAGGAAGCCGCCGGTGCCACAGGCCGGGTCGGTGATGGTCTCGCCGGGCTTCGGCCGCACGCAGTCGACCATGGCGTCGATGAGTGGGCGGGGCGTGAAGTACTGGCCCGCGCCGGTCTTGCGGTCCTCGGCACCGCGCTGGAGAAGGCCTTCGTAGGCGTCGCCCTTGAGGTCCTGGTTCTCGGTGGTCCAGGTGTAGGGATTGATCAGATCCTTGATCAGACGTTCGAGGACCGCCGGTTCCTGGATCTTGTTCTGCGCCTTGGTGAAGACCTCGCCGAGCATGGTGCCACCACGCTGACCGAGGTCCTTGAGGATGAACTCGTAGTGGTCGAGCAGCGCTTCGGCGGACCGGGTCATCAGGCTCTTCCAGTCCCGGCCCTCGGGTACGAGAGGCTTTTCGGGGACGTTGCGCCGGAAGATGGCCGGACGGTTGGCGCGCTCGTCGGCCATCTTCAGGAAGAGGAGGTAGGTGAGCTGCTCGACGTAGTCGAGCGTGGAGACGCCGGAGTGACGGAGCAGTTCGCAGTACGACCAGAGGCGGTTGACGAGGGTCGAGGTCGAGGCCGAGGCGGCGGGAGTGGCCTTGACCCTGGCTTCGGCCGCCTGGGGGGCGGTGCCCTCACCAGCCGCCGACGGTGAGGCCACCGCATCGGCGGGGCACGCGAGGGTCGGCTTCTCGATGCTGCTGCTCATAATCGTGCTCACAGGGGAAGTGCTTCCTGGATGCCGGAGGGAACCGGTCGGCCGGAGGTCTGGGGAGCGGCCAGGGGTGTCGTACGGGGCATGCGCTTGCGCCTGGCCGGCTTGGCTCCGGCGGCCCGCTGAGCGCGGATCCGGTCGAGGAGGACGGAGGCGGGCTCGTCGTCGGGGTCCTGAGGCACCAGGGCGCCGGTGAAGGCGGTGTGGAGGAGCGCGTTGCGAAGTTCAAGTGCCTCGTCGTTCAAACTGCGAACGTTCTCATAGAGCCCAGCAAGTTGCTCTGCGGAACCTTCCAGTTCCTCGCACAACGCATCTTGAATATTCCTCGGAGGAACCGGAATGGGGAGTTCTCTGCACGTCGAAAGGGCGATATTGAATTGTCCAGCAGTCGCACGAGCCGTTCCCGTCAAAAGCCCGATGACATACGGAGACTGAAGTACGAACCGCAGCCACTCGGGCGAGATGTCCGGTCCCGCACGGAAGGCGACGATAGCCTGATTGATGTTCCACTCAGAGTGATCCGCAGGAACTACGGCCGTCTTACCCAAGGGCGGGCCGACGATATTAGTCAGAACATCACCCGGCAGAACTTTAGAACGCTTGAGGCTCTGTTCGTGAGTTTCACGGTCGACAAAAGTCGGACGTACGGTAAAGTCAATGAAGCCACGCTTCGAGATATTATAGACTTTCAGGAAAGGCACATCTCCTGCATTTGCATGCATGAGCGAAGCTTGGGGCGTCGCACCAGAAACGATCAATGAGCAAACATCCTGGGCTACACGCCATTCCCATCCCGCAGGTAGCGCACGTAGAGATCGATAATTGATTTTCCTGCTGGACCTGGCTTGAATATCCTCCAGGGATTTCTCGCTCGGCTCACACTTCAAGCCGAGAACACCCCTGTCGAGGATGCTATCCATGAGAGGTTGCTGCTTCGCGGAAGCAGCCTGAACAGCCGCCTCCCCCGCCTCAATATGCGCCAGCTGTTCAGCCAGCTTGGCGACAATACGACGCTGCTCCCCCAAAGGCGGAAGCAAGATAGAGAAATCCTTGAACTGCTCCCAGTGAGCCCGAGGGCGATCACCTGTCGGGTTCTTCTGCATAACATATTGAACGAAATCGGGGCTCAGGAGCCGGTACAGCAAGAAACGGGAATCGATGGCCCCACTCGAAGGGAAAACAATAAATTCTCCTGAGCAGATTCCATCAAAATCAGCAAGAACCACCTTGTTCAGATACGGCCTCAAACGCCCATACAGAAGATATCCGGGCCTCACAATGGGAGATGAGCTCTTAATGGAAGCGGCCGAGGCAAATTTCACCACCCTTCCCGTATGAGACTCGACGTTGTCCATCCCGAGATACGGAAGGTTGTCATCTGCACTCGGCTTATACCTATCCGAAATCGGAGAGATAATCTCACCAAGAGTCGTTCGAATCCACCCTGCAGGCAACTCCCCCGTGACATCCCTCTCAGAACCCGAGCCCCCCGGCTCCGGCCCCGTACCCGAGTCGGTTGTCACGCGCTCAGCTCCCTGTCCATTTCAGTGATGATGTGTTCCGCCCGCGTCCCCCCGAATTCGGCGATGAAACCGTCCGTGCCGTTGCATGAGGTGAAAGGGGCGTAATCGAGGTCAGCGGTGTCGAAGCGTACACGTTTGGCAGTTGCCTCGGCGATGCGGTCGAGCCACCAGCGTTGCCGTTCCGTGAACCGGGTGCCCATCTGCTCCTGGCGGGCGATCCACGCCTGATAGCGCTCGCGCACGACCTCCTCATGCGGGCGCGGAGCCGGTGCGCCCCGCTCGGCGCCGCCCGCGAGTTCGTAGCGGAGCAGGGCCAGCAGGTCAGGGGCCGTGTGTGTGCGGCGGGCCCCGTCGGTCGCCGCCTCGCCCAGCTTCTCGTACGCCTGCCAGAGCTTGTCCGGGGTCCAGGCGCGCGGTGGGCGGGCGATGCTGCGGGCCACGTCGTTGAGCCTGTTCATGGCGACGCTCGGCGGCACGTCGGAGCCGGCGCTGAACGCGATGGACATGGCCGCGATCTCGTCGCGGTTGTCGGCGATGTACTGGCGCCAGTCACGGACCGTCCGCGCCGCCGTGTCCTCGTCATCGGCGACCGCGCCCGCACGGAGCAGTTCGTCCACGCCGTTCTCGTCGTAGAGGATGTCCTTCGCGCGCCGCATCTCCAGCAGTCGGGCGCGCAGCGGTGGCTGGGCGGCGAGCGGCTGCACGGCACGCTCGATGAGGTCGCGTACCGCGCGCTCGGGATCGCGGCCCGCGCGCTCGGCGGCCTCCCGGACTTCGAGCTGCCGGTCCGCCGAAACGGCGTCGACCATCTCGTGAACGATCTTCGTCAGTTCCAGTCCGCCGCTCAGGCGCTGGATCTCGGCTCGCTCCTCGTCCGTCATTTGAATATCGAGTTTGGCGAGTCGGGCCGCGAGTGTGGAGACCTCTTCCTCCTCGATCGTGTTCGCGGCAGTTTTACGAAGCAGCTTTTCCAGACTGATCTGTTTGTCGGTGTGTCGTTCCAGCGGTGCCGCGTCGACTTTCGGCTTCTTTGTCACGCCGACCGCGTCGACGATCACGAAGCGGGTTTTCGGCCCGACACCGGGGGTGACCTTCTCGAAATCCGTGAGGGAGAGAGTGCGGGCACCGCGGCCCTTCATCTGTTCGAAATACGCCCAGCTCTTGACATCCCTGAGGAACAGCAGACATTCGAGCGGCTTCACGTCCGTGCCGGTGGCGATCATGTCGACCGTGACCGCGATGCGCAGGTCGGGAAGGTTACGGAAGGCCGCGAGGCGTTCGGCGGCATTGTGGGCCGCGCTGGTGATCTTCGCGCAGAAGTCGTTGCCCTTGCCGAAGACGTCCCGGATGACCTCGACGATCTCCTCGGCGTGGTTGTCGTTCTTGGCGAAGACCAGCGTCTTCGGCACGTACATCTCGTCCCACAGCAGAGCACCCGTGTCCGGGTGACGTCTGGCCCGCTCGGGGAAGATCTCGGTGAACAGCCGGTCGCGGAAGGTCTGGACGACCGTACGCAACTGGTCCTTGCTGATGACTCCGACACCTACCTGGCGCGCGCCGTACTCGATGTCCTCGTCAATGTCCTCGTAGCGCTGGCGGCGCGTGCGGCGGTCACGGACCGGGATGGTGCCCTGCGCGATGACTCCGCCCTCGGCGGTTATCCGTGTCTCGATCTCGTACACGGAGAAGTCGACGTTGACACGGTCGGCCACGGCCTCCGGGTACGAGTACTCGCTGACCAGGTTGGCGTTGAAGTAACCGAAGGTCTGGGCAACAGGGGTGGCGGTGAGGCCGACGATGGGGGCGTCGAAGTACTCGAGGACGGAGCGCCACTTGCCGTAGATGGAGCGGTGGCACTCGTCGACAACGATCAGATCGAAGGCTTCCGGGGGGATGTTCGCGTTATAGCCGACCTCGATGCCGCCCGGCACCTCAACGTCGTAGCCAGTCTCCCCCTCCCCTCGTTCGGTCCCCGGCAGGGTCGCACCGGTGAGTTCCATGTAGAGGCGCTGGACGGTGGAGATGACGACCTTGGAGGAGGCGAACATGCCCTCCGCGCCGAGGCGCTGGACGTTGTAGAGGTCGGCGAACTTGCGGTCGGTGTCCGGGGTCCTGAAGTTCTCGAACTCCGCGAAGGCCTGTACACCGAGGTTGTTGCGGTCGACGAGGAACAGAACGCGCTCGGCGCGGGCGTGCTTGAGGATCCGATACGAGAACGTGACGGCCGTGAACGTCTTGCCGGCGCCGGTGGCCATCTGCACGAGGGCGCGGGACTGCCCCATCCCCTGCTGGCCCTTGCCGAAGGCCAGCGAGTTCTCCACGCCGCGTACCGCCGCGATCTGCGCCGGCCTCAGGGGGCGTTCGTCGAGTTCGGGCATGCGTCGACGCAGTCTGGCCCGGTAGCTGGGGGCCTGCTCGTCCTCCTCGGCCTGGCGGACCCAGCGGGCCAGTGTGCGCGGCTGGTGGAAGGAGAAGATGCGGCGAGTGCGGGAGTCCGGGTCGAGGACGGACCGGAAGCGGGTCTCGCCGCCGTCGCTGACGTAGCGGAACGGGAGTGGGGTGCGCCAGGCGGTAAAGCGCTGCTGGGCATCGGTGGGATGGTCTGCGTAGCGGTCGGCCTGGGTCTCCGCGGCGGACAGGTCGGCGCCCTCGCGCTTGGCCTCGATGACGCCGACGAGCTTGCGGTCGACGTAGAGGACGTAGTCGGCGCGGCCCCGGGCGGTGGTGACCTCGCGGACAGCCACACCGTTGCCCCGCCAGTCGCCCTGGACGTGGAGGTTGAGGTCGGCGCCACCGTCCTGGACGTCCCAGCCCGCCGCCGTGAGCATGGCGTCGAGCCGCTTGCGGACCTGCACTTCCGTGAGGGGTTCGCGGGATGCCTGCTCGGCGTTGTCGAGGAGGCGCGCGCGCTCGGCGACGGCGGCCGATGCAGCAGCGGTGTCGGTGGCACCTGCGTGTCGGCGGTCGAGCTGTGCGGCCTCGGCAGCGGTCTGGAACTCCTTGAGCTGGTGCTGCATGGCCGCGACCGCGCGGGCCAGTTCCTCACGCTCGGCCTGGGCCTGGGCCAGCTCGCGCTCGACGGCGCTGCGGGCGGCCTGCTCAGCCTGGGCCTGGGATGCCTGGTCGTGGTAGCTGAGACGGGCCTCCTCCAGCTCCCTGCGGGCCCGGGCGACGTCCAGGAGCAGGCGCTCGTTCTCGGTGGCCGGGGTGCGGTCAGGGCTGGGCGGCACGAACGGCAGCTGCTCGCGCGAGCCGGTAAGCAGCCGGTGGTACCAGGCTCCGAGGCGGAAGCAAGTACGCAGGGCGCGGAAGGCGTCGTCGGCGCTGTCGAGCCCCGAGTGGTTCGCCTCGTTACCGAGGGCACGCACCTCGTGGAAGGCGGAGCCCACGTCGCCGTGGAGGTAGCCCTCCCGGTCCAGGGCCCGCAGCCGGTCGAACTGGGTGGTTCCCTCCACCCGGACCCGGGCCCGGCTGATCAGGTCGGCCGCCATGGCCTCCGCGAACTGGCGGCACTTGATCAGGGAGGTGTTCGGGTCGGTGAAGACATGGCTCTCGGCGGCGGTTCCATAGGCGACGAGCAGCGGAAGGTGCGGCAGCAGGAACCCGAAGTTGCGAGACTTCCCGGCCAGGCGTACGAGTCGGGGGTCTGGCGCCTGAGACACCCCGTCTGCGCTGCTCATGGGTTGGTACCGCCTTTCCGGGAGTACGAAGGTCACCGCTGCTCGTACAGCGTGATCACCCATCGAGCCTAACCGGCGACCGGTCCTTGCCGCTGGTTCTTCTGCCCCACCGTTCCGACCGCCGTGATCTGGTTCCCGCCACCGGCGAAAAGCCACGCCAACACGCTGGCAACATGATTCACTCACCCGGACCGCGCCATGACTACAAGGGGAGGCCGCACATGGCCAATGAGATCGATCCGTCGTTCACGGCCCTGCCCCTGCGCTCGCTGGCCGATGCGGCGCTCGCCCGGGCGCGGGCGCTCGGGGCCGCGCACGCGGACTTCCGTTTCGAACGGGTGCGCAGCGCGTCCTGGCGGCTGCGGGACGCCCGGCCCGCCGGGAGCTCGGACACCACCGACCTCGGGTACGCGGTGCGGGTGGTGCACGACGGTGCGTGGGGCTTCGCGTCGGGAGTGGACCTGACGATGGACGCCGCGGCGAAGGTGGCCTCCCGGGCCGTCGCCCTGGCGAAGCTGTCGGCGCAGGTCATCGCGGCGGCCGGGTCGGACGAGAGAGTCGAGTTGGCCGACGAGCCGGTGCACGGCGAGCGGACCTGGGTCTCGTCGTACGCGATCGACCCGTTCTCCGTGCCGGACGAGGAGAAGGCTGCACTGCTCGCGGAGTGGAGCGGGCGGCTGCTGCGGGCGGAGGGGGTCGCGCATGTGGACGCCACGCTGACGACCGTCCACGAGAACAAGTTCTACGCGGACACGGCCGGCACGGTCACCACGCAGCAACGGGTGCGGCTGCACCCGGAGTTCACCGCGGTCGCCGTGGACGGGGTCACCGGCGAGTTCGACTCGATGCGGACGGTCGCCCCGCCGGTGGGCCGCGGCTGGGAGTACCTGACCGGGACCGGCTGGGACTGGGACGACGAGCTGGAGCGGATCCCCGGGCTGCTGGCGGAGAAGATGCGGGCGCCGAGCGTCGAGGCGGGGACGTACGACCTGGTCGTCGACCCGTCGAACCTGTGGCTGACCATCCACGAGTCGATCGGCCACGCCACCGAGCTGGACCGGGCGCTGGGGTACGAGGCGGCGTACGCGGGCACCTCGTTCGCCACCTTCGACCGGCTGGGGAAGCTGGCGTACGGCTCCCCCGTCATGAACGTGACTGGTGACCGGACCGCCGAGCACGGGCTGGCGACCATCGGGTACGACGACGAGGGCGTCGAGGCGCAGTCCTGGGACCTGATCAAGGACGGGACGCTGGTCGGGTACCAGCTGGACCGGCGCATGGCGAAACTGACGGGGCTGGGCCGGTCCAACGGCTGCGCGTACGCGGACTCGCCCGGCCATGTCCCCGTGCAGCGCATGGCGAACGTGTCGTTGCGGCCGGATCCGGGCGGGCCGTCCACGCAGGAGCTGATCGGCGGGGTGGAGCGCGGGATCTACGTGGTCGGCGACCGGTCGTGGTCGATCGACATGCAGCGCTACAACTTCCAGTTCACCGGACAGCGGTTCTTCCGCATCGAGAACGGCCGGCTGACCGGTCAGCTGCGCGATGTCGCGTACCAGGCGACGACGACGGACTTCTGGGGCTCGATGGAGAAGGTCGGCGGCCCGCAGACGTACCTCCTGGGCGGCGCGTTCAACTGCGGCAAGGCCCAGCCGGGCCAGGTGGCGGCCGTCTCGCACGGCTGCCCCTCCGCCCTCTTCCGGGGCGTGAACATCCTCAACACGACGCAGGAGGCGGGGCGATGAACGGTCACCACGGAACCGGCCGGGGGTCCGGGGGGCGCCACCCGGGGGAGCACAGTCTCGACACGACGCAGGAGGCCGGGCGATGAGCCGCGTGACCAAGCCGCACGAGATCGTCGAGCGGGCGCTCGACCTGTCCACGGCCGACGGTTGTGTCGTCATCGCGGACGAGGAGTCGTCCGCGAATCTGCGCTGGGCCGGCAACGCGCTGACGACGAACGGGGTGACGCGAGGGCGGACCCTCACCGTCATCGCGACCGTCGACGGCGCGCAGGGCACCGCGTCCGGTGTGGTGTCGCGGTCCGCCGTCACCACCGACGACCTGGAACCGCTGGTGCGGGCGGCCGAGGCCGCCGCGCGCGGGTCGGACCCGGCGGAGGACGCGCAGCCGCTGGTCGACGGGGTGCCGCCGTCCCCCGGCTTCACGGACGCGCCGGCCGAGACGGGGTCGGACGTCTTCGCGGGGTTCGCCCCGGCGCTGGGCGACGCGTTCGCCCGTGCCCGGTCGGGCGGCCGTGAGCTGTACGGCTTCGCGTACCACCAGATGACCTCCATGTACATCGGCACGTCGACGGGGCTGCGGCTGCGCCACGACCAGCCGAACGGGACGCTGGAGCTCAACGCCAAGTCCCCCGACCGGACCCGGTCGACGTGGGCGGGCCGCTCGACCCGCGACTTCCGGGACGTCGACCCCATCGAGCTCGACACGGAGCTGGCGGGGCGGCTGCGCTGGGCCGAGCGCCGCGTCGACCTGCCCGCCGGGCGGTACGAGACGCTGCTGCCGCCGTCCGCCGTGGCCGACCTGCTGGTCTACCAGCTGTGGTCGTCGGCGGCACGGGACGCCGCGGAGGGGCGCACGGTGTTCTCCCGGCCGGGCGGCAGGACACGGCTCGGCGAGACCCTGACCGAGCTGCCGCTGACCCTGCGCAGCGACCCGCACGCGCCGGGGCTGGAGTCGGCGCCGTTCGTGATCGCCCACGCGTCCGGGGACAGCGCCTCCGTCTTCGACAACGGTCTGCCGCTGGCGTCGACCGACTGGATCCGGGAGGGCCGGCTGGAACATCTGACGACCACCCGGCACACGGCGCACCTGACCGGGCTGCCGGTCACGCCGGCCATCGACAACCTGCTGCTCGACGGCGGCGGGGAGCGGTCCCTGGAGGAGATGGTGGCCGCGACGACCGGCCGCGCACTGCTGCTGACCTGTCTGTGGTACATCCGGGAGGTCGATCCGGCGACACTGCTGCTGACCGGGCTGACCCGCGACGGGGTGTACCTCGTCGAGAACGGCGAGGTCGTCGGCGAGGTGAACAACTTCCGGTTCAACGAGTCGCCGGTGGACCTGCTGTCGCGGGCCGCGGAGGCGGGCCGTACGGAGAAGACGCTGCCACGCGAGTGGAGCGACTGGTTCACCCGGGCCGCCATGCCCGCCCTGCGGATCCCGGACTTCAACATGAGCTCCGTGAGCCCGGGCGTGTGACCCGCTCAAGGGCTGTCCCGTGACCCGTGGTGGATCGGCGTGCGGCGTCAGGTGCGGTGCATCGCAAGGCGCGGGGGCGTTCGCATACCGGATGCATGCGGACGTTCCGGCAATGCGGCGAGATGCCGCAGCCGTCGTCGCGCGCCCGCCAGGAGTTACGGGCCAGCCCTTAGACTGGCTGGTGCTGTCCGACGCGCCCGAGCGTCCGGACGCACATCCGATGCACACGCGAGGAGAGAAAGTACCGTGACGGACATCGTCGACGAGCTGAAGTGGCGTGGGCTGTTCGCCCAGTCCACCGATGAGGACGCACTGCGCAAGGCTCTCGCGGACGGCCCCGTCACGTTCTATTGCGGCTACGACCCCACCGCGGCGAGTCTGCACGTCGGCCACCTGGTGCAAGTGCTCACCATGCGCCGGCTCCAGCAGGCGGGGCTGCGACCGCTCGCCCTGGTGGGCGGGGCCACCGGTCAGATCGGTGACCCGAGGCCGACCGCCGAGCGCACGCTGAACGACCCGGAGACGGTCGCCGAGTGGGTGGCGGGGCTGCGCAGGCAGATCGAGCCGTTCCTGTCCTTCGAGGGCGAGAACGCGGCGGTCATGGTGAACAACCTGGACTGGACGGCGGGCATGTCCGCGATCGAGTTCCTGCGCGACATCGGCAAGCACTTCCGCGTCAACAAGATGCTGACCAAGGACGCCATCGCCCGGCGTCTGGAGTCCGACGAGGGCATCAGCTACACCGAGTTCAGCTACCAGCTGCTCCAGAGCATGGACTTCCTGGAGCTGTACCGGCGCTACGGCTGCACGCTCCAGCAGGGCGGCAGCGACCAGTGGGGCAACCTCACCGCGGGTCTCGACCTGATCCACCGCCTGGAGCCGGGCGCCGAGGTGCACGCGCTGGCGACCCCGCTGATGACGAAGGCGGACGGGACCAAGTTCGGCAAGTCCGAGGGCGGGGCCGTCTGGCTCGATCCGGCACTGACGACGCCGTACGCGTTCTACCAGTTCTGGCTGAACGTGGACGACCGGGACATCTCCCGGTACATGCGCGTCCTCAGCTTCCGCACCCCCGCGGAGCTGGAGGAGCTGGAGAAGGTCACCGAGGAGCGTCCGCAGGCCCGGACGGCGCAGCGCGCGCTGGCCGAGGAGCTGACGACGCTGGTGCACGGTGCCGACCAGTGCGCGGCGGTCGTCGCCGCGTCGAAGGCCCTTTTCGGCCAGGGCGAACTGGGCGAGCTGGACGAGGCGACGCTGAGCGCCGCATTGTCCGAGGTCCCGCACGCGCGGGTCGCCGAGCTCGGCCCGCTGGTGGACCTCCTGGTGGAGGTGGGCCTGGCACCGAGCAAGTCGGGTGCCCGCCGCACGGTGAAGGAGGGCGGCGCGTACGTGAACAACGTCAAGGTCACGGACGGCGAGAGCGCACCGGACCGCGAGCAGTTGCTGCACGGGCGGTGGCTGGTGCTGCGCCGGGGCAAGAAGAACCTCGCCGCTGTCGAGGTCACCGGCTGATCCCACGCCGGTCAGGGGCCCCGGACCGGCAGAGTCGCCCGGAGGGGTCACGGCTCCCCGGGTGCCCACGGATTGTGGTGGCCACGACCCTCGGGCGGCCGGGGACCGTCGATGCCGGCCCGCGGCCGGGTACGCGTGACGCGTGCCCGGCCGCGGTGCGTCGTGTTCCCGTTCAAACCCCGTGGTCGCGGCTCGCGGTTCTGCGCCCGGAGCCGCGGAGCGCGGCCCACAGGCTGCTGCCGACACCGACGACGACCACCGCGCCGATCAGCTGCAGCAGATGGCGGATCCAGTCGATGCCCTTGGTGTCGTGAACTCCGATCCAGGTCGCGGCGGCATTGCCCAGGATGCTGCCGATGAGGCCCAGGAGCGCCGTCAGCCAGAGAGGGATGTTCTGTTTGCCGGGCAGGATCGCCTTCGCGATCAGGCCGAGCACCAGTCCCACGATGATTGCCCACAGCCAGCCCATGTCGCCTCCTCGCGCGACGTGATGTCGCATCTGCGGCCCAGTCTCGGGGCGGCGGCCACGCGTCGCACGCCGGACTCGTCCGGATGCACGACGCGGCCGTTCCGTGTCCGCGGCGGCGCAGGGACCCCGTACGCGCGGCCCGGCGCAGGACCCGTGTGCGTGGATCGACCGGACCGGGCGCGTGGACCGGCCGGGCGATCGTAGGGACGGGACGCGCCCCGGCCGCGAAGCCTCCGGACGCCGGGCGTACCGTTGGAATACGGTCCGGACAGGGACATGTACCGGCACGGGAACGAGGTGTTCCCCGGGCCGCCGGGCGCTGGGGGAAGGGTGGTGGAGACGTGATGCGGAAGCAGAACGCAGTCGAGGTCTTCCGGATCACGGGAGCCAGGCAGGGGCTCGCGGACGATGTGCGCGGCAGGCAGCGGCGCTATGTGATCTCGATGTCCGTGCGGACGGTCTCGGTGATCCTCGCCGCAGCGCTGTGGAACGTCGAGCGGTACGTGGCGATCGTGGCCCTGGTCCTCGGAGCTCTGCTCCCGTACGTGGCGGTCGTCATCGCCAACGCGGGCCGGGAATCCACTCCCGGGCTCCCCTCGACGTTCGTCCGTGCTCCGGTGCGGCCGGCACTCGACGCCCCGCCCGTGTCCGATACGACACCGTCCGGCCCCGTCGACGACGAAAAGCGTGGCGGGGACCCCATGTGAACCACGGGGAACCGTAGTGCCACCGCGGCGGCCGTCAGCGGTCCCCGCGACGTGCGCGCCGACCCCGGGATTCGCGAAAACGTCAGATGAATCCTGAAGTTACGGTGCACCGGACACCGGTCTGCGTGACATACTTCGTACGCGCTCCGCATCCCCCGTCGGAGCGACGGACCGACGCCGGGCAGCTCCCCCCGTGGCTGCTCGGCGTCGTTTTTGTTCGTCGTGGCGGGACACGTGACGGGACGGGCGCCGGGCGACCGGTCGGTCTGCGGACCGCTCGGGGCCCCGCACCCCGGCTGACCTAGGGTTGAGTCCGTGAAATCCCCCGATACCGCGGCCGAGAACGCCGCCGCCGCACCCACATGTTCCGCCAAGGGCTGCCGGGCGGACGCCGTGTGGGTGCTGGCCTGGAACAACCCGAAGCTGCATACGCCGCAACGCCGCAAGACGTGGCTGGCCTGCGAGGAGCATCGCGAGCACCTCTCCTCCTTCCTGGGCGTCCGCGGCTTCCTCAAGGACGTCGTGACGCTGGCCGACTGGGAGTCCGGGGCCGCCGGTCGCTGAGGGCCGCCGTCAGCCGCCGATCGCCGACATCGGCCGGTCCGGTTGCAGGAAGGACGGGTCGTCCAGGCCGGATCCGGCCTTCTTCCCCCACATCGCCCGCGCCCAGATCCGGGCGATCTCCTCGTCCGGCGCGCCCGATCGCAGGGCGCCGCGCAGATCGGTCTCCTCGCGGGCGAAGAGGCAGGTGCGCACCTGCCCGTCGGCGGTGAGCCTGGTCCGGTCGCAGGCCCGGCAGAAGGGGCGGGTGACGGAGGCGATGACACCGACCCGGTGGGGCCCGCCGTCGACGAGCCAGCGTTCGGCGGGCGCGGACCCGCGCTCGCCCTCGCTCTCCTCGGTGAGGGTGAAGCGGGTGCGCAGCGACCGGAGGATGTCCCCCGCCGTGATCATGCCGTCGCGCTTCCAGCCGTGCTGGGCGTCGAGCGGCATCTGCTCGATGAAGCGGAGCTCGTATCCGTGCTCGACGGCCCAGGCGAGCAGGTCGGGGGCCTCGTCGTCGTTGAGCCCCGGCATCAGGACGGTGTTGACCTTGACCGGCGTGAGACCGGCGTCGCGGGCGGCGCCGAGGCCGGCCAGTACGTCGCGGTGACGGTCGCGGCGGGTGAGCGCCTTGAAGACGTCAGGACGCAGGGTGTCCAGCGAGACGTTGACCCGGTCCAGACCGGCCTCCTTGAGCGCGCCCGCCGTGCGTCCCAGCCCGATGCCGTTGGTGGTGAGCGACAGCTCGGGACGCGGGGCGAGGGCCGCGCACCGCTCGACGACGGAGACGAGGCCGGGGCGCAGCAGCGGCTCGCCCCCGGTGAAGCGGACTTCCGTGACGCCGAGGCGGGTGACGGCGATACGGACGAGCCGGACGATCTCGTCGTCGCTGAGCAGGTCGGGCTTGGCCAGCCATTGCAGACCCTCTTCGGGCATGCAGTAGGTGCAGCGCAGATTGCACCGGTCGGTCAGCGACACGCGCAGGTCGGTGGCGACCCGGCCGTACGTGTCGATGAGCATGTGGGCCCCTCCCGGTCGTTCTCCCGGCTTCCGTTCCCGGGCTGTCGCGGCTCGCGGCGCCGCCCCGGTCGTCCCGTGCACCGCTTTGGCCGGGCGCCGGGCGAAGCCTGTGGCGGGATGTCCGGCCCGGCCTCTGGGGCCGACTCTTCCGAGACTACGCGAGACCTGTGCCATCGGAGGGGCTCGTATGACACGCGTACGCACCGGGAGTCACTCGTACGGCACGGGGAGCGTCGCGGCCGTGCCGCAGGTTGCGACACGGCCGCGACGGTGTGACGGTGGCGGGAGACCGCGGGCGACGGGGCCCGTGTCCCCGCCCGGGCTCAGTGGGCTCCGACGCCGGTGAGGGACTTCACCTCCAGTTCGGCGTACTTGCCCTTGTCCGGTTCCTCCTTGGAGAGGAGGGAGCCGATCCAGCCGAGCAGGAAGCCCAGCGGGATGGAGATCAGCCCCGGGTTCTCCAGCGGGAACCAGGCGAAGTCGACCCCCTTGAACATGGACGTCTTCTCGTTGCCGGAGACGACCGGTGAGAACAGGACCAGGATCACGGAGGTGGCCAGGCCGCCGTAGATCGACCAGAGCGCGCCCCGGGTGGTGAACCGCTTCCAGAAGAGGCTGTAGAGGAGGGTCGGCAGGTTCGCCGAGGCGGCGACGGCGAAGGCGAGCGCGACCAGCCCGGCGACGTTCAGGTCGCGGGCGAAGACGCCCAGGGCGATCGCGACTGCGCCGATGAGTACGGTGGCCCAGCGGGCGGCCCGCATCTCCTCCTTCTCGGTGGCCTTCCCCTTGCGGATGACGTTGGCGTAGATGTCGTGCGCGAAGGAGGACGAGGAGGCGAGGGTGAGGCCCGCGACGACGGCGAGGATGGTGGCGAAGGCGACGGCCGAGATCACCGCCAGCAGCACGGCGCCGCCGGTGGAGCCCACCCCTCCGAGGTACTCGGCGAGTTGCGGGGCGGCGGCGTTGCCGGCCGGGTTCTTCGCCTTGATCTCGGCGGGCCCGATCAGCGCGGCCGCGCCGAAGCCGAGCGCGATCGTCATCAGGTAGAAGGCGCCGATGATGCCGATGGCCCAGTTGACCGACTTGCGGGCGGCCTTGGCGGTCGGCACCGTGTAGAAGCGGATCAGGATGTGCGGCAGACCGGCGGTGCCGAGGACCAGCGCGATACCGAGGGAGAGGAAGTCCAGCTTCGAGGTGCCGGTGGCGCCGTACTTGAGGCCGGGCTCCAGGAACGCCGCTCCGTGGCCGCTCTTCGCCGCGGCCGTGCCCAGCAGGTCGGAGACGTTGAAGTCGAACTTCAGCAGCACGAGGAACGTCATCAGCAGGGCACCGGCGATGAGCAGCACGGCCTTGACCATCTGGACCCAGGTGGTGCCCTTCATGCCGCCGATGCTGACGTACACGATCATGAGCACGCCGACGAGTGCGACGATGAGGATCTTGCCCGCGTCGCTGGTGATGCCGAGCAGCAGGGCGACCAGGACGCCCGCGCCCGCCATCTGCGCCAGCAGGTAGAAGATCGAGACGACGATGGTGGAGGCGCCGGCCGCGGTGCGGACCGGGCGCTGCCGCATCCGGTAGGCGAGGACGTCGCCCATCGTGTAGCGGCCGGAGTTGCGCAGCGGTTCGGCGACCAGCAGCAGCGCCACCAGCCAGGCGACGAGGAAGCCGATGGAGTACAGGAAGCCGTCGTAGCCGAAGAGGGCGATGGCCCCGGCGATGCCGAGGAACGAGGCCGCCGACATGTAGTCGCCGGACACGGCGAGCCCGTTCTGGAAGGCGGTGAACTGCCTTCCTCCGGCATAGAAGTCGGAGGCGCTCCTGGTCTGCCGTCCGGCCCAGACGGTGATGCCGAGGGTCGCCGCGACGAACACCGCGAACAGCGTGATGATCAGTGGCCGGTGCTCGGCGGTCGAGGAGGCGGCGGCCAGGTCGAGGACGGCGGGCGAGGGGTGTGCGGCGCTCATGCGTCGGCCTCCAGACGGGACTTGATGGCCTCGGCCTTCGGGTCGAGCTTCGCGGCGGCGTGGCGCGAGTAGAGCCAGGCGATGAGGAAGGTGCTGACGAACTGGGCGAGGCCGAACACGAAGGCCACGTTGAGGGCGCCGTACACCTTGGTGCCCATGAAGCCGCCCGCGTAGTTGGACAGCAGGACGTACAGGAGGTACCAGAGGACGAAGGCGACGGTCAGCGGGAAGGCGAACGAGCGGTGGGTGCGGCGCAGTTCGCCGAACTCCACGCTCTCCTGGGTCGCGACGAACACCTCGGTCGTCGGCTCGGCGGGGCGGGTGTCCGTAACGCTCTCGGGCGGTGGTGCTGCATCGGTAGTCACGGAATCTCCTCGCGACGCGGGTGCGGTGAACGGGAACGGCGGGTCTTCGCCGGGGAACCCCGGCCGGCCGGGGAGGCGCAATGCGCTCTCCCGGGGTGACGGCGGGTTCCCCTGCCTACGACACGGACCGCATGTCGCGGTGGTTCACCGTCGGTTCGTGCTCCGCTCACCGCCGGTTCGTACGCGCCGTCACCACCGGTCCGCACGCGCCGTCATCAGCCGTTCGCACTCCTCGTCACCACCGGTTCGCACTCCTCGTCACCACCGGTCCGCACTCCTCGTCACCACCGGTTCGCGCCCGGCGAAGCTCCTCGAAAGCCCTCGAACACGTCCACGCGTGACCGTCCGGCCGATTTCGGGACCGCCAACTCATTGATCCGCGGGGATGATCAGCGATAACTTCACTGGTCATGTACGCGACCGGGCGCACGAGACGGCCGGTCGCCCGGCACGGATGATGTGGAGACCTCATGGCTCAGCTGGGTTCCAGACGGACGCGCACCCTGACGATCTCCGTCGGACTGGCACTCACGGCTTCGCTCGGCTTCCTGCCGACGGGTGCCGCCTCCGCCGCTTCGGTGGACGCGCAGCCCTCGGCGGCGGTGTCGACGGACGGCCCGAAGCTCTCGTACGTGGTCAACACGCGGGCCCATCACGGCACCGTCAAGCAGGTGAAGAAGGCGATAGCCGAGGCCGGTGGCACGGTGGTGGCCGCCTACGAGAAGATCGGCGTGATCGTCGTCCACTCGCAGAACCCGGACTTCGCCGAGACGATCCGCCGTGTCAAGGGCGTCGACTCGGCGGGAGCCACCCGTACGAACCCCATCGTCCCGCAGGCCACCACGGACACCGGGGCCGAGCAGCCGCTCACCGCCGCGCAGGCCGAGGCCGCGGCGGCGGAGGCGACCGCCGGGCAGGACCCGATGGAGCCGTTGCAGTGGGACCTGCCCGCCATCAAGGCGGACCAGGCGCACCGCGTATCGCTGGGCAGCAGCAAGGTCACGGTCGGGGTCATCGACACGGGCGTCGACGACACCCACCCCGACCTGGCGCCCAACTTCGACCGCCGGGCCTCGGCCAGCTGTGTGTCCGGAGCACCTGACACGTCGGACGGCGCCTGGCGCCCGAAGACCGGGGAGAGCGACCACGGCACGCACGTCGCGGGCACCGTCGCCGCCGCGAAGAACGGCGTCGGGGTCACGGGCGTCGCGCCGGGCGTGAAGGTCGCGGGCATCAAGGTGGCGAACCCCGACGGCTTCTTCTACACCGAGTCGATCGTCTGCGGCTTCGTCTGGGCCGCCGAGAACGGGATCGAGGTCACCAACAACAGCTATTACACCGACCCGTGGATGTTCAACTGCAAGGACGACCTCGACCAGGGCGCGCTGGTCGAGGCCGTCGCCCGCGCCAGCCGTTACGCGGAGCGCAGGGGCACGGTCAACGTGGCCTCGGCCGGCAACAGCGCCTTCGACCTGGCCGCCCCCACGATCGAGGACACGACCAGCCCGAACGACACCACGGCGGTCGACCGGACGATCGACCCGCGTCAGTGCCTCGACATCCCGGCGATGCTGCCCGGTGTGGTGACGGTCTCGGCGACCGGTGCCAAGGGGCTGAAGTCCTCGTACTCGAACTACGGCAAGGGCATGATCGACGTCGCGGCCCCGGGCGGTGACTCGACGATCTACCAGAAGCCCGAGGCGCCCGCCACGAGCGGTCTGATCCTGTCCACCCTCCCGGGCGGCAAGTACGGCTACAAGGCCGGTACGTCGATGGCGTCCCCGCACGTCGCGGGCGTCGCGGCCCTGATCAAGTCCAAGCACCCGTACGCCTCGGCGGCCGCGGTGAAGGCGCTCCTGGCTGTCGAGGCCGACGCCACCGCGTGCGGCGCGCCGTACGACATCAACGGGGACGGGAAGATCGACGCCGTCTGCGAGGGCGGCAAGAAGAACAACGGCTTCTACGGGGCCGGGGTCGTGAACGCGCTGAACGCGGTCCGCTGGTAGCGGACGCGACAGCGAGGACCCCTGGGCGGCGACCGGTGCCGGCCGCCGCCCTCCCTCCCAGCCCGTGGCATCCAGTGCCATGGTGCGGGGACGAGTCACGCAACGGACGGTCCGCCCGGTCGGCTGCGTCACGCCCTGTCGCCGGTCGGCTTCGACGGTTCGCCCGCCGACTGGTTGCACCCCCGGACCGCTGGGCTCGGACGAGCCGGTCCGGCTCGGCACGGGCTGAACGGTCCGCACGCGTCCGCCGGGCGGTTCACCCGCCGCCCGGCGGATCCGGTGGTGGGGTCACGGCCGCGGGGGCCCCGGCACCACGGGGGCGGCCGACGCGCGCACCCGCGGACGTGCCCCGGGCGACAGCGCCCCGGTCGCGAGCAGGAACTGCGCGGCGATGTACGTGAGCATGATCCAGAAGTCGTGCGCGGGCAGGAGCGGCCCGTCGGCGACCCCGACGGCGATGAGTGCGTCGGAGAGCAGGAAGAGCGCTCCGCCGACGGCCGCGTACCGGCCGAGGACACCTGCGCGGTACGCCATGGCCGTGAGCAGCAGGCTGTAGCCGACCATCGGGATCCGCAGGTCGGCGGGGAGCCCGGGCCAGAGCAGCACGAGGGCGACGGCCAGCACGACGGCGTACCCGACCGCGGTGGACAGCGGGCTCCGGGCGCGTCCGAACAACCACAGGTAGCAGACGTGTCCGACGGCGAAGGAGCCCATCCCGAGGAGGAAGGCGGTGTCGGCGTCCATCAGCAGGAACACGTCGCCGCCCCAGCCGAACAGGAGCGCCGCGACGAGCAGCCGGGGGCCGCGCCGGACGGCGACATATCCCGCCAGCAGCGGCATCAGCAAGGGCTTGGCGACGAGGACGCCGATCCGGACCTCGGCGAGCACGGCGAAGAGGTCGACGGCGCAGGCCACCAGGAAGGCGGCGAGCAGCGGGCGCGCGAGGCGCTCGCGCCGGTCTGTTCCGGTGTCGGCGCTCATCCGGCACGCTCCTCGGTGCGAAGGGTCATGGGGCTCGTCGGCACCTGCGCGGTGCGGGACTCGGGGGCGGAGGGCGCCGCCTCGGCGGTACGGGCCAGGGGGCCCCGGGAGGCCGTCGCGGTCGCCGCCGGCTGCCAGCCCGGCCCGCGGAAGATCCGCCCGGCGCGCTCGCCCCAACTGCCCGCCGCTTTCACGTCGCGGGCGATGGCGGCGTACTCGTGGGTGGCGACCCGCAGCGGGTTGTAGGTGTCGATGTTCTTGGTGAGGCCGAACACGGGGCGTTCCGTCTCGGGCGTGAAGGTCCCGAAGAGCCGGTCCCAGAGGATGAGGATGCCGCCGAAGTTGCGGTCCAGGTAGTCGCCCTGCGAGGCGTGGTGCACCCGGTGGTGCGAGGGCGTGTTCAGGACGTATTCGAACGGCCCGGGAAGCCTGCCGACGCGTTCCGTGTGCACCCAGAACTGGTAGACGAGGTTCACCGACGAGCAGAAGGCGAGCGCGGCCGGGTGGACGCCGCAGGCCACCAGCGGCACGTAGAACGGCCAGACGCTCCACGACGTCCAGGGCTGGCGAAGCGCGGTGGTGAGGTTGAACTTCCGGCTGGAGTGGTGGACGACGTGGCAGGCCCAGAGGATCCGGACGACGTGGTGGCCCCGGTGGGACCAGTAGTAGCAGAAGTCCTGGGCGAGCAGCATCAGCAGGACGGTCCACCACAGCACGGGGACCCGCAGCGGCGTCAGCTCGTAGACCGCGGTGTAGATCGCGACGATGGGCACTTTCCACAGCAGGTCGAAGGCCAGGCTGCCCACCCCCATGGTGACGCTGGTGGCCGCGTCCTTCGCCTCGTACCCCGCGGCGTCCTCGTCGGGATGGAAGCGGTGGAGGGCCAGCTCCAGCACGGTGAGCAGGATGAAGGCCGGTATGGACCAGAGCACGACATCAGGCAGGTTCGACGGCATGCGAGCACCGTAAAGCCGCACGTCGCCGAGGACCAGACGTTGTTACCAACAAGTATGCGAGACGCGATGTCAACAGTCTTTGGTGGCTTCCACCAAATCCTCCGGTCGCCTCCGCCGACGCGGGCGTCGTACGACCCCTGTGGACAAAATCGCCTCGGCGGAGGAACTGCCATGCAGGGCCTGGACGTTGCGGCGTCCGGCTGGGTCCTGGAGGCGCTCCCGGACCGGTGGTGTCCCTGGAATTCCGAGTGAGTCCCCGTCATGGCGCGAGTGTGACAGGGACCACTGCCGACGAACGGGCCGACCAGCACGGTGCACCCGTCGACCCCTACGCCTGCACCCCCACCGCACCCAGCAACTGCCCCGCCGCATAGGTGACCGCCATCGCCAGCGCTCCCCCGCCCATGTTCCTCAGCACGGCAGGCCACGGCGCCGCGTCGCTCAGGCGGGCGCTCCACCAGCCCGTCAGCGCCAGCGTCGCCAGCACCGACAGCACGGTCACCATCAGCCGCAGCGGCGCCGGCGGCAGCACGATCGCCAGCAGCGGCAGCAGCGCGCCCGCCGTGAACGCCAGGAAGCTCGCGCCCGCCGCGTGCCACGGGTTCGTCAGCTCGTCCGGGTTGATGCCGAGTTCCACCTCCGCGTGGGCACGCAGCGCGTCGCGGGCGGTGAGCTGGAGGGCGGCCTCGCGGGCGACCTCGTGGCTCAGCCCCTTGCCCTCCAACAGGCCGGTGAGTTCGACCAGTTCCGCCTCGGGTGCCTGCGCGAGCTCGCTTTTCTCGGTGGCCAGCGCGGCCCGTTCCGAGTCGCGCTGGGTGGAGACCGAGACGTACTCGCCCGCCGCCATCGACATGGAACCGGCCAGCAGGCCGGCCAGGCCCGCCGTGAGCAGGGTGCCTCGGTCGCTGGTGGCGCCCGCCACACCGACGACGAGTCCCGCGGTGGAGACGACACCGTCGTTGGCGCCGAGGACCGCGGCACGCAGCCAGTTCAGCCGCGCGCCGAACCCCTCGCCGTGCGGTTCGTCATGCGTCCGGATATCCGTCATCGGGGGATGGTCTCACCCCGCCCGGCCGCCGGTCGCGCACCACCCCGGCCCGCCGCCGCGGAACCTGGTCCCTCTCCCGGCCTCCCCGGGAGAGGGCGGGGCCGTGCCGGACCCGTCGGAACCGATGGGCGGACACCGGTAAGGGGTGTGCGTCCGGGCGCGGGAGGGGCACGGCCGCCGGCGCCGGAGACGGCCGGAACAAGGGCCGCGGGGCACGGCCGGAATAGAAGGCTGTCAGTCGCGGCCCGTATTCTCTGTGACCATGCTCGACGACCGTCAGACCGCAGCACCGTGGCCGACCGCGTACCCCCGGGGGTACGCGGTCGTCGACGTGGAGACCACCGGCCTCGCACGGGACGACCGGATAGTCTCCGCCGCCGTCTACCGTCTGGACGCGCGGGGCGACGTCGAGGACCACTGGTACACCCTCGTCAATCCGCAGCGCGATCCCGGGCCCGTCTGGATCCACGGACTGACCAACGAGGTGCTCGAAGGTGCCCCGCTCTTCCCGGAGATCGCCGCCCAGCTCTCCGAACGGCTCGCGGGCCGCGTGCTCGTCGCGCACAACGCGGCCTTCGACTGGTCGATGCTGGCCCGGGAGTACGCACGCGCCTCGGTCACCGCCCCCGTCGAGCAGCGGCTGTGCACCATCGCGCTCGCCAAGGAACTGCGGCTGCCGCTGCCCAACCACAAACTGGCGTCGCTGGCCGCGCACTTCGGAGTCGTGCAGCGGCGCGCCCACCACGCGCTGGACGACGCCCGGGTGCTGGCCGAGGCGTTCCGGCCGAGTCTGCACGCGGCGGCGCACGGCGGGGTGCGGCTGCCGTTGCTGGAGTGCCGCCCGCTGACCGAATGGTCGGACTCCCCGGTCACGCCCCGGATCGGCTACCAGCCCTCGTACGGGCAGGGCAGTTGGCGCCCCTCGCGCAAGCGGCCGGCGTGCCCCTATCCGAACCCCGGGCGCTACGAGAAGGACGAGCCGCTCATGCAGGGCATGCGGGTGGCGTTCTCCGGGGACACCTCCATAGACCGCGAACTGCTGGAGGACCGCGCCGTAGAAGCCGGGCTGCACGTGGCGACCAGCGTGTCCCGCCTGACCAGTCTGCTGGTGACCAACGACCCGGACGCGGCGACGTCGAAGACGGTGAAGGCCAAGTCGTTCGGCACCCCGATCCTGGACGAGAGCGCGTTCACCCATCTGCTGCGCGACGTGGCCCCGGCGGCGACGCGGCCGGACACGCCGTCATCGGAGTGAACCGGGGCGACTCGCCCGCCCGCCGCTCGCCCACCGCCGCTCCCGCGTCCGAACCTGTGGCGCATGGCACGTTGTGAGGTTTGCGGAAACGACTACGGCATGTCCTTCGAGGTGCACGCGCAGGGGGCGGTGCACGTCTTCGACTGCTTCGCCTGCGCCATTCACCGCATGGCACCCATCTGTGAACACTGCCGGGTCCAGATCATCGGCCAGGGCGTCGAGGTCGACGGGCACTGGTACTGCGGCGGCCACTGCTCCCGCGCCGAGGGGAGGGTCGGCATCATCGACAAAGTGTGACCAGCGGCCGTCGGCCATCGCTCCCGTCCCGGCCGCTCCTTTCCCCACCCCTGCGCGTTGCGCCCCACGACACGGTTGTACGGTCGTGGGGTGTACCGCTTCCTGTTGACCCGGCAGTGGCTGCTCCTCGCCCTCCTCGTCCTCGTCCTGATTCCCACGATGGTCGAGCTGGGCTTCTGGCAGCTGCACCGGCACGAGCACAGGGTCGCGCAGAACTCCCTGATCTCGCGCAACCTCAAGGCGGCCCCCGTTCCGGTCGCCTCGCTCACCTCGCCGGGACACGCGGTCCCGCGTTCCGACTACTGGCGCACGGTGACGGCCACGGGCACGTTCGACACCGAGCACGAGGTGGTCGTGCGCCGCAGGACCTCGACCGAGGACCGGGTCGGCGTCCATGTGCTGACGCCGTTCGACCTCAAGGGCGGCGGAACGATCCTGGTCAACCGCGGCTGGGTGCCCGCCGCCGCCAACCAGCGCGCCTTCCCCGAGGTCCCGCCCCCGCCCAGGGGCGAGGTGACCGTCACCGGGCGGCTCAAGGCCGACGAGACGACCGGCACCAGCGGCATCAAGGACCTCACGGACCTGCCCGACCGCCAGGTGATGCTGATCAACAGCTCCCAGGCGGCCGAGAGGCTGTCCCGGCCCGTGCTCGGCGGCTACATCGAGCAGATCTCGCCCGAGCCGTCCGGCGACTCCCCGGAACTGATCGCGGCCCCCGACGACAGCTCCATCGGTCCGCACATGGCGTACGCCGTGCAGTGGTGGCTGTTCGCCGCCGCCGTCCCGGTCGGCTTCGTGATCCTCGCCCGCCGGGAGAAGCTCGACCGGGCCAGGGCCGCGGCGGCCCGGACCGCCGAGCAGCGGTCGGCGTCCGAGCCGGAGCAGCCGGAACCCGCCACGGCCTGACACGGCGCCCGCGTACGGCCCGGACCTGGATCGTGCCCGTACGCCCGGGCGTCCGGGGCGGGTGGCCGGTGCCGACCACGGCCCGCGTGACCGGGGTGCCCTCACCGGACGGGAGCCCGTCGTCGCGGACGACCGGCCCGTCTCCCGTACCTCGGGGCGGCGGGGCGGCGGGGCGTCGCTCATGGGGCGTGACTGCTTAACGGGGCCCGTGTTCGGGAACACGCCAGAACGTGACCCCACGCATCGAGGACTACGCCCTGATCGGCGATCTGCAGACGGCCGCCCTGGTCGGCAGGAACGGTTCCGTCGACTGGCTCTGTCTGCCCCGCTTCGACTCGGGCGCCTGTTTCGCGGCCCTGCTCGGCACCGAGGAGAACGGCCACTGGCGGATCTCACCAAGGGGTGCCGACACCTGTACCCGGCGCGGCTACGCGGGCGAGTCCCTCGTCCTGGAGACGTTCTGGGAGACCCGCACCGGCACGGTCAAGGTCATCGACTTCATGCCGCAGCGCGACCAGGAGCCCGAGGTCATGCGGATCGTCGAGGGCGTCAGCGGCACGGTCGAGATGAGTTCCGTGATCCGGCTGCGCTTCGACTTCGGTTCGGTCGTGCCGTGGATGCGCCGCGCGCAGGGGCATCGGGTGGCGGTCGCCGGGCCCGACTCGGCCTGGCTGCGCAGCGAGCCGCCGGTCAAGACCTGGGGCCAGCAGTTCTCCACGTGTTCGTCGTTCACCGTCGCCGCGGGTGAACGGGTCGCGTTCGTGCTGACCTGGCACCCGTCGCACTCCCCCCGCCCCGAGCTCGTCGACCCGTTCGAGGCTCTGGACAGCACCCTGGCCGACTGGACCGAGTGGTCGGCCGCCTGCCGGTACCGGGGCCCGTACCGGGAGGCGGTGATCCGCTCGCTGATCACGCTGAAGGCGCTCACCTACGGCCCGACGGGCGGCATCGTGGCGGCGCCCACCACGTCGTTGCCCGAGGAGATCGGCGGCGTACGGAACTGGGACTACCGCTTCTGCTGGCTGCGGGACTCCACACTGACCCTCGGCGCCCTCATCTCGGCCGGGTATCTGGAAGAGGCCGCTGCGTGGCGGGACTGGCTGCTGCGGGCGGTCGCCGGTGACCCCGCCGACCTCCAGATCATGTACGGCCTGTCGGGCGAGCGCCGGCTGCCCGAGGCGGAGCTGCCGTGGCTGCGCGGGTATGAGAACTCCGCTCCGGTACGGACCGGCAACGCCGCCGTCCGCCAGCGCCAGCTCGACGTGTACGGCGAGGTCATCGACTCGCTGCGGCTCGCCCGCGAGGCCGGTCTGGACGACAAGCCGCACGCCTGGAGCCTCCAGCTGAGCCTGCTCGGCTTCCTGGAGTCGACCTGGCGCGAGCCGGACGAGGGGCTGTGGGAGATCCGCGGCCAGCGCCGCCACTTCGTGCACTCCAAGGTGATGGCCTGGGTCGCCGCCGACCGTGCCGTGCGCACCCTGGAGAAGAACCCGACGCTGGCCGGTGACGCGAACCGCTGGCGGGCGATGCGGGAGTCCGTGCACCGGGAGGTGTGCGAGAAGGGATTCGACCCGGTGCGCAACACCTTCACCCAGTCCTACGGCTCCCGGAACCTGGACGCCGCGACCCTGCTGATCCCCCGGACCGGCTTCCTGCCCCCGGACGATCCCCGGGTGATCGGCACGGTCGACGCGGTCCGGCGGGAGCTGGGCAGCGACTGCCTGGTCCGCCGCTACAGCACGGACGGGGCCTCGATCGACGGGCTGCCCGGCCGCGAGGGGGCGTTCCTGGCGTGCTCGTTCTGGCTGGCCGACGCCCTGACGGCGACCGGGCGGACCGAGGAGGCCACGGACCTCTTCGAACGCCTGCTGAATCTGCGCAACGACGTGGGACTGCTCGCCGAGGAGTACGACACCGTCACGCACCGGCAGGTCGGCAACTACCCCCAGGCGTTCAGCCACATCGGGCTGGTGGGCACCGCCATGGCACTGGCCGGTGAGGACACGACGGAGCCCGACACCACGAGGTCCGACCGGGCAGGATAGGACGCATGGACCTTGGACTGAAGGACCGTGTGTACATCGTCACCGGGGCGAGCCGGGGGCTGGGCAATGCCACGGCGCGTGCCCTGACCGAGGATGGCGCACGGGTGATCATCACCGGCCGGGACGAGAAACGTGTCGAGGCGGCGGCCGCGGAACTGGGGCCGGGCGCCGTCGGAGTCGTCGCCGACAACGCCGATCCCTCCTCGGCGCAACGCCTGATCGACGGCGCACACGAACGGTTCGGGCGGCTGGACGGCATCCTCGTCAGCGTCGGCGGCCCGGCGCCCGGCTTCGTCGCCGACAACACCGACGAGCAGTGGCGGTCGGCCTTCGATTCGGTGTTCCTGGGAGCGGTCCGTCTCGCCAGGGCGGCGGCGGCCTCCCTCGGCGAGGGCGGTGTCATCGGCTTCGTGCTCTCCGGCTCGGTGCACGAGCCGATCGCCGGACTGACGATCTCCAACGGGCTGCGCCCCGGTCTGGCCGGTTTCGCCAAGTCCCTGGCCGACGAGCTCGGCCCACGGGGGATCCGGGTCGTGGGCCTGCTGCCGGGCCGGATCGACACCGACCGGGTCCGTGAACTCGACGCCCGGTCGGGTGACGCGGAGGCCGCCCGCACCGCCAACGGGGCGCTCATCCCGCTGCGCCGGTACGGGAGGCCGGACGAGTTCGGCCGGACCGCGGCGTTCCTGCTCTCCCCCGCGGCGTCCTACCTGACGGGCGTCATGCTGCCGGTCGACGGCGGCTTCCGGCACGGTTTCTGACCGGTCCCGCCCAGTCGGCGGCTTCCGGCGCGGTCGCTCCCCGGGCGGGTCGCCGTTCGGGGAACGGTTTTCCGGAACGGGTCCGCCGATCGGGGAACGACCGCGGCAGCGGCTGCGTCCGCTGCCGTCAGCTCACCCGTTCCTCGGGGTGTCGGACCGCCCCGAGCCGTACCTCTGCGGGCAGCGCGGCCAGCCCGGCCGAGTCCCGCGCATGGGCCAGCGCCTCGTCGGTGAGGCGGCCGAGCGCCTCGTCCGGTGTCGCGTGCGGCTCCATCAGGAGCCGCACCGCAGCACGCGGCGCGTGGCGGCGGCCGGTCAGCGCGACCCGGGCGCGGGCCACCCCGTCCAGGGCCGCCGCCTCGTCGGCGAGCACCGACTCCAGGGCCCGGCCGCGCAGCAGCGCCCCCTCGCCGTCGCCGCTGTCCACCAGCACCTCGGCGAGACGGGCGCGGCGCGCCTGGGCCATCAGCCACCACAAGGCGAGGACGACCACGACGGCGAGGCCCGCCATCACCGCCGGCCACCACCAGCCCCCGGCGCGCCGGCGGACCTGGTCGGCCGCGCCGAGCAGCACGTCGTCCCCGCCGTGCCAGGGCCACCAGGACGGCACGGACAGACCGAGCCCGGCGGCGAGCACCGCTCCACCACCACAGATCAGCACGAGTCCGGCCAGACCGAGCAGTACCCGGTTGACGGTCCTGAGCAACGGGCTCACCCCCTCTTCGCGGGACGGCGGACGGACAGACTCACGCGCGGCTTCCGGGCCAGCCCCAGTTCCCCGATGCCGGTGCCGAGGACGGTGTCCAGGTCGGCCCGTACGTCGTCCAGGTCACGGAAGTGCGACACCGCGCGCACACGGACCCGCCTGCGGCCCATCCGGACCCGCACCGAGCGCACCCCGGACACCTCGGCGGCCCGGTCGCGCAGGACCAGTGCCGCCGCCTGACGGTCGAGACCGGCCCGTACCCCGGGGCGGTCCCGGCGCATCGGCAACAGGCCGCGAAGCCCCGGGGTGAGAGCGAGCACGAGCAGCCACAGGCCGATCGCCACGGCGACGGCCGCGCCGGTCAGCACCCACACGTCGTGCAGCGGCCGGTCCGCGAGTTCGCGGGCCAGCACCCGGCGCCACCGCATCGCCGGCCGGCCCGCCCGTACCGCCGCCATGTCGTAGAGCAGCAGTCCCGCACAGCCGAGGACCACCAGGGCGATCAGCGCCGCGGGGAGACGTCGCACGGACCAGAAGCGGCCCGCCCGGGCGCCGCGCCCGCGTCGCGCGGGCACCGGGTCGTGCGTGGCGGGCGCGCCGGACCGGTCGGGTGCGAGCACATCGCTCCCGTCGCCGGGGCGGTCGTCGGGCGGGCGCCCGGTGCCGTGCCGCCGATGACGGGCCCCGGTCATCGCAGCCTCCCGACCGCCGCCGCCGGACGCAGGCGCTCGACCCGCACGGCGACCTCCGGCGTCTCCATCCCCGCCAACGCCCTCACCCGCTCGGTGACGTGCCGGCGCACCCCGCCGCACTGGCGGCCGATGTCCGTGGGGTAGGCGAGTTCCAGGCTGATGCGCACCCGGGCGGTGCCCCGGCGCACCGTGACCGTGGCGCGCGGCGAGGTGCCCTCCTCCGGCGGCTCGTCGATCGCCTCCTTCGCCGCCTGCGCGGCGATCTTCGCGACCACCCGGTCGGCGATCGTGGTCTCTCCGCGCTCACCGGCGGCCACCCGGCCGCCCGCCCCCGACGACGCCGTCACCGCCGTCGGTCGCCGCGCTCGCGACCCCGGAAGAACTCACCGGGCTCCAGATCGCCCTCCAGGAACCGGCCGAGAACGAAGCCGACCGCTCCCAAGGCCGCCACCAGCAGGAATGCCCCGAATCCGCCGAAATACCCGGCGAATGCGAGCGCCATGCCGGCCACCATGCCGACCATCGCCATGCTCATCGTGCGCTCCTCAACTGCTTCGGGACCGCCCGGCCCCTCCGCGGACCTCCGCCTCGGACGTCTACTGGAGGCGTGGCTCGGGCTCCTCGTCGGGTTCGTCGGGCAGCTTCACGTCGCTCACCGCGATGTTGACCTCGACGACTTCCAGGCTGGTCATCCGCTCGACCGCCGCGATGACGTTCTCCCGCACGTCTCGGGCGACCTCGGCGATCGCCACCCCGTAGTCGACGACGATGTCCAGGTCGAGCGCGGTCTGCGACTCGCCGACCTCAGCCTTCACACCCCGGGTGACGGACCTGCCGCCGCCCGGTACCCGGTCGCGCACCGCCCCGAACGTGCGCGAGAGCCCGCTGCCCGTCGCATGGACACCGTCCACGTCCCGCGCCGCCATGCCCGCGATCTTCTCGACCACGCCGTCCGCGATGGTCGTACGACCACGGGTGGCGGGGTCTCCCCCGCCCCGCTTGATGGGCCTGCCCGGTTCCTTGTCGGGGTTCTCGGGACGGACCCGCTGTGTGGTGTCGGTCATCGCCACTCTTCCCTTCAGAGCCCGGTTTGACCTCTTTGTCCACATTAGGCGTGCTTGCATCATCTCGCGCCATGGATACGGCAGGCTGGGCGGATGACGACGGCTGACGGCCCGCACGGGGACGACACATGGGCGGCGACGATCCGGCGGCGGACCGGCCTGGGGCGGCTGCTTCCCCGGGGCGGACCGGAGGACGGGTCCTGGATCGCGGAGCGGGCGGCGGTCGCGGTGCTGCGGGAGGCGGTGAACGGGCCGGGGCCGGGTCCCATGCCGGTGCTCGGCGAACTGAGGATCCGTTCGGCCGATCCGGACGCGGCCCCAAAGGCGCGGCTGCGGATGGAGGCGACCATGGCGGCGCTCTCCGGCCGGCCGCTGCCCGCTGCGGCCGGAACACTGCGCACGGCGCTGCTCTCGGCGGCCGACCGGCACCTGGGCCTGGTGGTGTCCGAGGTGGACCTGCGGGTGACGGAGCTGCTGGACTCGCCGCCCGCACCGCGTGCGACCGCGCCGCTCGGGGCGGCCGGTGTACGTGCGGCGAAGCCGGAGGGGGTGGCCGGGACCGTCGCCGCGGGCGTGCCCGGTGTCGCGACGCTGACCCGGGTGCTGGGTGAGGCCGTGCACACGGCGCCCGGATACGTACGGGTCGAACTGGCTACGGAGCGGGGCCACCGGGTGCTGGACGTGGCACGTGCGGTGCGGGGCGCGGTGACGGACGCCGTGCCGGGCCGGCCCTCGGTGGCCGGCCGTGCTGGTCACGGCGGTGGTGGCGACCGCGCCCACCGACCCGTGACGCGCCCGTGCGCCCGGGGTTCGGACTCGTGACAGGCCGGCTCGTGACGGGCCGCGGCCCGCTCATGCACTGTGGCCGCCCCGCGCCCGGGCGGGCCGGACGATCCGGTCCGCCCGGAGACGACCGCTCCGGTGGTCAGTCGGTGATGCCCGCCAGGTCGCGCAGGCGGCGAGCCTGAGCGGCGCGTTCGGCGGCACGCTGCTCCTCGTAACCGCGGGAGACGGCCCCACCCAGCAGCGCTTTGGTCTCCACCACCGCGTCGCGCGGGGCGGCCAGCAGCGCGGCGGCCAGGTCGCGGGCCGCGGCGTCCAGCTCGCCGACGGGAACCACCAGATTGGCCAGGCCGGTGCGCTCGGCCTCCTCGGCGTGCACGAAGCGGCCCGTGGCGCAGATCTCCAGCGCGCGAGCGTACCCCACCAGGTGCACCAAGGGATGGGTGCCGGTGAGGTCGGGGACCAGTCCCAGGCTGGTCTCGCGCATGGCGAACTGCACGTCCTGCGCGACGATCCGCAGATCGCAGGCGAGGGCGAGCTGGAACCCGGCACCGATCGCATGCCCCTGAACCGCCGCCACGGACACGATGTCGTTGCGGCGCCACCAGGTGAACGCCTCCTGGTACTCGGCAATGATCGCGTCGAGCTCGGCGTCCGTACCGCGTGCCATGTCGAAGAAGGACGGCTCGCCCTCGAACCCCTCGGGGGTGAACGCCTGACGGTCGAGGCCCGCGGAGAAGGACTTGCCCTCGCCACGGAGCACGACGACCCGCACCGTGCCGGGCAGCGCCCGTCCGGCCTCCGTCAACGCCCGCCACAGAGCGGGAGACTGGACGTTGCGCTTGGCCGGATTGGTGAGGGTCACCGTGGCGACCGCGTCGTCGACGGTGAGTCGTACGCCGTCCTTGTCGAGCACGGAGTCGAGCGACGTCATGGGGGCCTCCGGATCGATCAGTCAGCTTGCCGAGCAGCATGCCGAGCTAAGTGACTGAACAGTAACCACCCGGTCGACACCACGACCGACCGGGTGGGCACCGCCGAAGCCGGTGAGCCCGGGGCGGGTCCGGACGACCCGCCCCGATCCGCGAAGCCTCAGGCCGTGGTGGCCTTCTTGCCCCGTGTCGCCCCGCCGCGTCCGCGCAGCGTGACGCCGGACTCGCTGAGCATCCGGTGGACGAATCCGTAGGAGCGGCCGGTCTCTTCGGCCAACGCCCGGATGCTCGCACCGGAGTCGTACTTCTTCTTCAGGTCTGCCGCGAGCTTGTCGCGCGCGGCGCCGGTCACCCGGCTGCCCTTCTTCAGAGTCTCGGCCACCCGTGCCTCCTCATGGGAAGTGCGCTCTGGACTCTCATGATCACCCCTCGGGGGCTTCCTGGCCACCCATTCGACAAGGTCCGCGCAACCGGATTCCGGGCGGGGAAACGGTCCGGACCCTTCGGAATCGCGTATTCCTCAGGGCTCTGGAGGCGGGCGCGGCCAGGTCAGGAAAGGAACGGCCAGGTCAGGGCCGCACGGGGGCCGTATCCCCCAAATGGGTGCACGGGGCAACTGTCCGCCGGGCACCGACGACCCGGTACGAGACGCACTCACGCAGATGACGGAGCACGCATGAGCCGAATGATCCAGAGGAAGTGGATCACGGGCGGGCCGCGCCGGCGGCCCGCCGGGGTCAGGCCAGGGCGACCAGGTCCTGGTACTCCGCTCCCCACAGGTCCTCGACCCCGTCCGGCAGCAGGATGATGCGCTCCGGCTGGAGGGCCTCGACCGCGCCCTCGTCGTGCGTGACGAGGACGACGGCGCCCTTGTACGTGCGCAGCGCGCCGAGGATCTCCTCGCGGCTGGCCGGGTCGAGGTTGTTCGTCGGCTCGTCCAGGAGCAGCACGTTGGCGGAGGACACCACCAGCGTGGCCAGCGCGAGACGGGTCTTCTCGCCGCCGGAGAGCACGCCCGCGGGCTTGTCGACGTCGTCGCCGGAGAAGAGGAACGAGCCCAGTGTCTTGCGGACGTCGACGAGATCGAGGTCGGGGGCCGCCGAGCGCATGTTCTCCAGGACCGTGCGCTCCGGGTCGAGGGTCTCGTGCTCCTGGGCGTAGTAGCCGAGCTTGAGTCCGTGCCCCTCGACGACCTGGCCGGTGTCGGGCTTCTCCGCGCCGCCGAGGAGCCGCAGCAGCGTGGTCTTGCCCGCGCCGTTGAGGCCGAGGATGACGACCCGGGAGCCCTTGTCGATGGCGAGGTCCACGTCGGTGAAGATCTCGAGGGAGCCGTACGACTTGGACAGACCCTCCGCCATCAACGGGGTCCTGCCGCACGGGGCGGGCTCGGGGAAGCGCAGCTTGGCGACCTTGTCGGCGACCCGCACGGCCTCCAGGCCGGACAGCAGCCGCTCGGCGCGCTTGGCCATGTTCTGCGCGGCGACGGTCTTGGTCGCCTTGGCGCGCATCTTGTCGGCCTGCGAGTTGAGAGCCGCGGCCTTCTTCTCGGCGTTCTGCCGCTCCCGCTTGCGACGCTTCTCGTCGGCCTCGCGCTGCTGCTGGTAAAGCTTCCAGCCCATGTTGTAGATGTCGATCTGCGACCGGTTGGCATCGAGGTAGAAAACCTTGTTGACCACGGTGTCGACGAGCTCGACGTCGTGGGAGATCACGACGAAGCCGCCGCGGTAGTTCTTCAGGTAGTCGCGCAGCCAGACGATCGAGTCGGCGTCGAGGTGGTTCGTCGGCTCGTCGAGCAGCAGGATGTCGGCGTCCGAGAACAGGATGCGGGCCAGCTCCACGCGGCGGCGCTGGCCACCGGAGAGCGTGTGCAGCGGCTGCCCGAGCACCCGGTCGGGCAGGCTGAGCGCGGCGGCGATGGTGGCGGCCTCGGCCTCGGCGGCGTACCCGCCCTTGGTGAGGAACTCCGTCTCCAGGCGCTCGTACTTCTTCATCGCCTTCTCGCGGGTGGCGCCCTTGCCGTTCGCCATCCGGTCCTCGTTCTCCCGCATCTTGCGCAGGATCTCGTCGAGGCCGCGGGCGGAGAGGATGCGGTCACGGGCGCGCACGTCGAGGTCGCCGGTGCGCGGGTCCTGCGGGAGGTAGCCGACCTCTCCGGAGCGGGTGATGGTGCCGCCGGCGGGGGTGCCCTCGCCCGCGAGGCACTTGGTGAGGGTGGTCTTGCCCGCCCCGTTACGGCCGACGAGGCCGATGCGGTCGCCCTTGGCGATGCGGAAGGAGGCGGACTCGATGAGGATGCGGGCGCCGGCGCGCAACTCGATGCCGGAAGCGGTGATCACGGTAAAACTCCAGGGCGGGAACGGACGGCGGACGGGGCGAGGGCGGAGTCGTCTCGACGCCGTCACTCATGCGCAAGGAGCATCGCCATGCGGCTCATTCTACTGGCGGTGTGCAACCGGATTTCCTCGTCCGCCGGAGACGGGCACCCGCCACCCCTCCGGCACCGGCCCGGCCCGCTCCGCCGCACGGTTCCACGCGGGACGGCGGCCGGACGGCCTCCCCGGCGGGCCCGGGGAGGCCGTCGGCGTCAGACGCCGCCGGTGTGCACCTGGAACGCGGCCCGGCGCACCGCCTTGGCCAGGGCCGGGTCCGGGTGGGCGGCGGCCAGGGCGACCAGCACCTGCACGGTGCGCGGATGGCCGACGGCCCGTACCTCGGAAAGGAGCGCGGGCACGGTGCCCTGGACGGCCGAGTCGAGGTGGCGGACCAGCAGCCCGCTCTCGCCGTGGTCGGCGACGGCCGCCGCGGTGTCCACCCAGAGCCAGGTGGCCTCCTCCCGGCTGAGGACGTCCTGGGCGTCCTCGGGGTCGGCGCCCTCGTACTCGGCCAGCCACAGCAGCGCGTAGGGGCGCAGCGAGGAGTCGTCGAGGACGGAGCGGACCTCGGGCTCGGCGGGTGCGCCGACGACGCGGAGCGCCTCGAAGGCGAGCCCGCGCAGCAGGGCGTCCTCGCCACGGGCGACGGCGAGGAGTTCGGCGACGGCGCTGCCCACCGGGCGGGCGGCGAGCCAGGCGCGGTATTCGTCGCGGGCCGGGCCCGGGGTGAGCCGGGCGCAGCCGTGCAGCATGTCGGCGGCGGACTGCTCGATGTTGCCCGCCGGGCTCTGGGCGGCGACGCAGATCTGTTCCAGCTTGACCCATACCGCCCAGTTGCCGAGCGGGGTGAGGGTGGCGTGCCCGGCGCCGAGGGTGAGCGCGCCGACGGCGGCCAGTCCCTCCAGGGCCCAGTCGAGGAGCCGGGCGACCAGGGCGGTCGGGTGCGCGGCGGGAACCGGTTCGGGCGACGGCTCGTACGGCACCAGGCAGCGCTCCTCGTGGAGTTCCGCGACGCGCTGTTCGAGGAGGTCCAGGAGGGCGGGCACGGCGACCGGGCCGGCCGAGAGCTGGAGGAGGGAGAGCACCTGGGGCACCGCCTCGACGGTCTCGGCGACCGCGGTGGCCTCGACGTCGTCGGGCGCCGGGTGGACCAGGGACCAGGCGTCGAACAGCGCCACCCAGCCGCGCAGCACGGCGGAGTCGTCGCGGTCCCAGGCACGCAGCCGCCAGCCGGGGCGCGCGGCGGCGCCGTGCAGTTCCACGAGACCGGCGAGACGGGCCCGGTCCCAGCCGGAGCGCACCTGGGCCGGGGAGAGTTCCAGGGCCGTCGCGGCCCCTTGGAGAGCCTGGGCGGCCGGGGGCGGCGCGCCCGGGACCGCGTCGTCGGCCGCCCAGCGGGCGATCCGTACGGCGTCGGCGAGGACCGCCCTCGCCTGGCGGGCGAGTTCCGCCCGGGGCGGGGTGCCCTCCGGAGGGCGGGGCGTCGGCCTGGTGCGCCGGGTGGTCACGGCCTTGCGAGCGGTGGCGAGGGGTCGCGGGCGGACAAGTCTGAGCCTGGAGTCGCGCGGGGTACGGGACGTCACGAAGAGCAGTCTTGCCCCTGACGGCCCGAAAGCCCAAACGGAACCCGAATTCCCGGTGGACGCGGTGGTGGACGGGGTCTTGAACCAATCGTCCGATCCCGCGCATCGGGTCACATGAGGGGCGTGAGGAAGCGGCGCAGCGTCTCCTCGTAGTGGTCCGGGTCGGCGTTCCACATTGCCGCATGCGGAGCCTGCGGCACGGTGCTCAGAGCGATCAGTTCCGGGCGGCGGGCGGCGAGGTCGCGGGACGGCTGCCAGGGGGCCAGGGTGTCGTCCGGGCCGTGGAAGATCAGTGTCGGGGCGCGCAGGGCCGACGCGAGGGAGTCGTCCAGGAGGCGGGCGCCGTACAGGCCGGTCTGCCCCTGGGCGGCCCGGACGGCGAGCGGCAGCAGGGCGGCCGGAACGCCCCGGGCGACGGCCAGGGCGCGCAGCGTGGTGGCCCAGTCCAGTACCGGGGAGTCGAGGACGAGGCCGCTGATCCGGTCGCGGAGCGCGGAGCCGACGGCCGCGTGCAGTGCCATCGAGGCGCCGGTGGACCAGCCGTGCAGGACGACGTTCTGCGCCCCGTACCGGACGGCGAAGCGGATCGCCGCGTCCAGGTCGCGCCACTCGGACTCGCCGAGGTGGGCGAGGCCGTCCGGGGAGCGCGGGGCCCCGGGGTCCCCGCGGTAGGCCAGGTCGAGGACGGGCAGGCACAGGTCGTGCAGGAACGCCATGAGGTTCATGGGGTGTTCCCTGGTGGTGCCGAGGCCGTGCACGGTGATGACCCAGGTGTCGCGGGGGCCGGGCACGAACCAGGCGGGCAGAGCTCCCAGTTCGCCGGGGATCTCGACCTCCTCGTGGTCGAGGCCGAGCGCCGAGGAGGGGTCCCCGCTGTGCAGCTGGGGCGTGATCCGGACCTTGTCGCCGGGCTCCAGGCTTCCCCGGTCGACGCGTTCCAGTCTGCGGACGACGGTGTCGGGGGCGTGGTGGGCGTGCTCGACCACGGGGCCGACGACGGCGTGGAGGCCGTCGCCCACCAGTCCGTACGTCCCGGGCCGCAGGGAGGTGAAGGAGCGGGTCAGGGTGACCCGGCCGGCCGCCGTGGCGTGCACGGTGAGTCCCCTGTCGGCGGGGAGCGGCCGCCCGGCGGACGGTGTCCTCAGGGCGGCGGCGCCCGCGCGCCTTCCGGCCGCGACCGCTGCCGCACCGAGGCCGAGGATCGTGGTGACGGCTGCTGCCGTGACTGTTGCCGGGCGCACCGCTCCAGTCTGGTGGGGCGGTGCGCGCCCTGCCACCCGGACGGGGTCCGTCCGGGTGGCAGGGGTGGAGCGGGTCGGCGGTCGGCGGGGGCAAGGGCCGTCCGTCGGCGGGCGGCGGGCGGCGGGCGGCGGGCGGCGGGCGGCGAGGTCAGCGTCGTTGCCCGTATCCCTTCAGCGCCTCCCGCACGTCGTCCAGCTGGGCCGGGGTGAGCAGGTGCGGGGAGAGTCCGGGTACGGAGCTGGCGGTGAGCCAGAGCCGGCAGAGCCATTCCAGCTGCGCGGTTCGGTCGTACGCCTCGTCCAGGGTGGCACCGTGGGTGACGGTTCCGTGGTTCCGGAGCAGGCAGCCGGTGCGGTCGCGCAGGGCGTCGAGCATGTTCGCGGCCAGTTCCTCGGTCCCGTAGCGCGCGTAGGCCGCGACCCGTACCGGTCCCCCGAGCATGGCGGCGGCGTAGTGGATCGACGGGACCTCGGTGACCAGGGTGGAGACCGCCGTGGCGTGCACCGCGTGGGTGTGCACGACAGCCGCCGCGTCGCTGTTCCGGTAGACCGCGAGATGGAGCGGGAGTTCGCTGGTGGGGGCCAGTACGCCGAGGACGCGGTTTCCCTCCGGATCGACGCCGACCACGTCCTTCGGGCCGAGCCGGTCGTACGGCACGCCGCTCGGCGTGACCAGGATCGTGTCGCCGACCCGCGCCGACACGTTGCCCGACGTCCCGACGACGAGCCCGTCCACCGCCGTCCTGCGGGCGGTCGCGACGACCTCGGTCCGGGCCCGTTCGATCGCGTCCCGTTGCTGATCGCTCATAGCGGCGATCCTGTCAGCCCGCCGGGTGTACGTACACACCAACGACCGAATCAATCACAAAGAGTGACGACGACGCGCCGGCGGCGGCCGGAGCAGCCGGAATCGACCCCCCAAATGCCCCTGGAGACACCGTGAAGCCCTGTTCAGTTCATCTCCTGTTCACCAAAGTTGCCTACCGTCAACCTGCCAATGACGTCGAACGATTGCCTGGGTAAATGGAACACATCACGCTGCTTCTCGCGATTGTGATCGTGACAGCTCTAGTGTTCGATTTCACGAACGGTTTCCATGACACCGCCAACGCGATGGCCACCACCATCTCGACCGGCGCACTCAAACCGAAGACCGCGGTGGCCATGTCCGCCGTTCTCAACCTCGTCGGCGCGTTCCTGTCCGTGGAGGTCGCCAAGACGATCTCCGGGGGGATCATCAACGAGGACGGGCTGCGCACGGAGGTCATCTTCGCGGCACTCGTCGGCGCCATCCTGTGGAATCTGCTGACCTGGCTGGTCGGGCTGCCGTCCAGTTCCTCGCACGCCCTGTTCGGCGGCCTGATCGGCGCCGCGGTCATGTCGGCCGGCTGGTCCTCGGTCAACGGCGGCACGGTCGTCACGAAGGTGCTGATCCCCGCGGTCGCCGCCCCGATCGTCGCCGGTGTGGCCGCCCTGCTGGCCACGCGGCTCACGTACCGGATCGGGGGCAAGATCCGTGACGAGGCCCAGGAGAAGGCCACCGCCAAGGGCTACCGCGCCGGTCAGATCGCCTCGGCCGGACTGGTCTCCCTCGCCCACGGCACCAACGACGCGCAGAAGACCATGGGCATCATCACCCTGGCCCTGGTCACCGGCGGTGTGCTGAACCCCGGCGCCAACCCGCCGGTCTGGGTCATCGTCTCCGCCGGTATGGCCATCGCGCTCGGCACCTACCTGGGCGGCTGGCGCATCATCCGCACCATGGGCAGCGGCCTCACCGACCTCAGGCCGCCGCAGGGCTTCGCCGCCCAGACCAGCGCGGCCACGGTCATCCTCGCCTCCTCGCACCTCGGCTTCTCCCTGTCCACCACCCAGTCCTGCTCCGGCGCCGTGATGGGCGCGGGCCTCGGCCGCCAGGGCGGCGTGGTCCGCTGGTCCACCGCCACCCGGATGTTCGTCGCGTGGGGTCTGACCCTGCCCGCCGCGGGTCTGGTCGGCGCGGGCGCCGAGCTCCTGACCCAGCAGGGCACCTGGGGCGTCGTCGTCGTCGCGGCGCTGCTGGTCGTGGGCTCCGCCGCGATCTGGCTGGTGTCGCGCCGCAAGCCGGTCGGTCACGACGACGTCGCGCCCTCCGAGAGCGCCGTCGAGCCCGCGGGCGTGGTCACCACGGCCATCGCCGCCGTCAGCCCGCCGCCCACCGTCGCGGCCACCGCCGGGGCGCAGGACCTCGTGACCATCATCCCGACCACGCCGGCGCCCCCCGCCCAGGACCCGGCGCGTCCCGCCGCCGTCTAGTGCCCCTCCCGGCAACGTTTGCCCCTCCCGGCAACGTTTACTGGTCACGGCACCAGGCCGATCACGCGGACCGTCCGCAGACCGTCTAAGGAATCAGCATGAATATCGACTGGGCAGCCCTCGGCTCCGTCTTCGGTGTGTCGCTCGTCGTCACCGTCGCGCTGGTGGGCGTCTTCACCCTGGGCATCGTCGGCCTCGCCAAGCAGCCGGAACCGGCGGCTCAGGGCGGCTCCGGCGGATCACGGGTGCTGGCACGCGCGGGCGCGTACGCCTGCTTCGCGCTGTGCGCGGCGGCGGTCGCGTACGGGATCTATCTGATCGTCGCCTGAGCCCCGCCTCTCCGCCCACCCCTCTTCACCTCTTCACCTCTTCTTTCCTCGCTGTTCTTCGCTCTCCGACGGGCCGGACACGCCTCGCGCGTCCGGCCCGTCGTGGTGCCCCCGCCCGGATGTGGGCCTCAACACACTGCGCCGCCGCAGGTCAACGGCTAGTTGACGGGCGTTCGCGGAGCGTGGTGGACTGCCGGAGCCATTTACGGCGACAGCAGAGGAAGCCGGTGCGAATCCGGCGCGGTCCCGCCACTGTCACCGGGGAGCGGTCCCCCACACCGGGAAGTCACGGCACGCGCGAGCGGGCTGGAAGGCCGGGGGAATCGCGGATCCGGGAGCCAGGAGACTCTCGTCGCCGGTCACGTCGAACCAGGGCGCGGACCCTGAGTGAGGACATATCTCCATGCCTGGCAGCCGTGCGTCCATTCCTGTGCCGCTCTCGCCGAGAGCCGCCCGTACGAAGGTCCTCCGAGGCGCGACGGCCGGCTGAGCCATGCGTGCCGATCGCGTATTCGCGTACGGCGCCACAGTCGGCCTGATCGGCGATCTGCTGCTCGGTGACCCCCGCAGGAGGCACCCGGTCGCCGCCTTCGGGCGGGCCGCGGCGGGCGTCGAGCGCCGTCTGTGGCGCGACCACCGCGGGTGGGGCGCGCTGCACACCCTCGTCTGCGCCGGCGGCGCCGTGGGCGGTGCGGCGCTGCTCGCCCGTGCTGTACGCCGTCACCCCGCCGCCTCCGTCGCGCTGACCGCGGCCGCCACCTGGTCCGTGGTCGGCGGCACCTCGCTGGGGCGGGAGGCGCGGGCCATCGGCGGTGCCCTGGCCGCCGGGGACGTCGAGGTGGCCCGGGAACGCCTGCCGCATCTGTGCGGGCGCGACCCTCACTCCCTCGACGGGCCGCAGATCGCCCGCGCCGTGGTGGAGTCCGTCGCCGAGAACACCTCGGACGCCGTGGTCGGCGCCCTCGTGTGGGGGGCGCTGGCCGGTGTTCCCGGCCTCGTCGGCTTCCGCGCGGTCAACACCCTGGACGCGATGGTCGGCCACACGTCGCCCCGTCACCGGCGCTACGGCTGGGCCTCGGCCCGACTCGACGACCTCGCCGGCTGGCCCGGCGCCCGGCTGACCGCCCTGCTCGCCGTGGTCGCGGGCGGACGGCCGCGCGAGGCGGTACGGGCCTGGCGGGCCGACGCGGCGAAGCACCCGAGCCCCAACGCGGGCCCGGTGGAGGCGTCGTTCGCGGGCGCGCTGGGTGTGCGGCTGGGCGGGACGCTGGCGTACGGAGGCCGGGTCGAGCACCGCCCCGTGCTGAACGGGGCCACCGGGCGGGCGGTGGAGACCGCGGACATCGAGCGCGCGGTGCGGCTGTCGCGCCGGGTGGGCGTGCTGGCCCTCGGCGCGTGCGTGGCCGCACGGCTGGGCGCGGGCCTCGCCGCGCGACGGCTCGCGGACGTACGGGGCACGGGACGGCGAGGGATCGCGGGGGCGCGGCTCGCGGGCATGAGCGGCGCACGGACCGCACGAACCGCGCCCCTCACGGTCGCGGAACGCCTGATCGCAGGACGGAGACGGACATGAGCGGCGGACTCCTGGTCGCCGGGACCACCTCGGACGCGGGCAAGAGCGTCGTCACGGCGGGCATCTGCCGCTGGCTCGCGCGCCGGGGCGTGAAAGTGGCGCCCTTCAAGGCGCAGAACATGTCGCTGAACTCCTACGTCACCCGGGAGGGCGCCGAGATCGGTCGCGCCCAGGCCATGCAGGCCGCGGCCGCCCGGGTGGAGCCGTCCGCGCTGATGAACCCGGTGCTGCTCAAGCCCGGCGGGGACCGCTCCAGCCAGGTCGTCCTGATGGGCAGGCCGGTGGGCGAGATGAGCGCCCGCGGCTACCACGGCGGCAGGCAGGAGGCCCTGCTCGGCACGGTCGTGGACTGCCTGGAGCGGCTGCGGAGCACGTACGACGCGGTGATCTGCGAGGGCGCGGGCAGCCCGGCCGAGATCAATCTGCGGCACACGGACATCGTGAACATGGGCATCGCCCGGGCGGCACGCTTCCCGGTGGTGGTGGTCGGGGACATCGATCGCGGCGGCGTCTTCGCGTCGTTCTTCGGCACGACGGCGCTGCTCTGCGCCGAGGACCAGGCGCTGGTCGCGGGCTATCTCGTGAACAAGTTCCGCGGCGACGTGTCGCTGCTGGAGCCCGGCCTGGACATGCTGCGCGAGGTCACGGGCCGCCCGACGTACGGGGTGCTGCCCTTCGCGCACGGGCTCGGCATCGACGAGGAGGACGGACTGCGGGTCTCGTTGCGCGGTGCCGTGCGCGAGTCCGTGATCGCGCCGCCGCACGGCGAGGACGTGCTGCGCGTCGCGGTGTGCGCCGTGCCCCTGATGTCCAACTTCACCGACGTGGACGCGCTGGCCGCCGAACCGGGCGTCGTCGTCCGTTTCGTGGACCGCGCCGAGGAACTGGCCGACGCCGACCTGGTCGTCGTGCCGGGCACCCGGGGCACCGTCAAGGCGCTGGCCTGGCTGCGCGAGCGCCGGCTCGCCGACGCCCTGGCCCGGCGCGCCGCCGAGGGCCGGCCCGTCCTCGGGATCTGCGGCGGCTACCAGGTCCTCGGCGAGCACATCGAGGACGAGGTCGAGTCGCGGGCCGGTCACGTCGACGGGCTCGGTCTGCTGCCGCTGCGCGTCCGCTTCGACCGCGAGAAGACGCTGGCCCGGCCCGTCGGGGAGGCGCTCGGCGCACCGGTCGAGGGCTACGAGATCCACCACGGCGTCGCCGACGTGCGCGGCGGCGAGCCGTTCTTCACCGACGGCCGGGGGCGCGCCCTGGACGGCTGCCGGGCCGGAGCCGTGTGGGGCACCCACTGGCACGGCTCGCTGGAGAGCGACGCGTTCCGCCGCCGTTTCCTGGCCGAGGTGGCACGCGCCGCCGGCCGGCGTTTCGTCCCCGCCCCCGACACCCGTTTCGCCGAGCTGCGCGAGGAACAGCTCGACCGTCTCGGCGACCTGGTCGAAGAACACGCGGACACCGACGCGCTGCTCCGGCTCATCGAGTCGGGCGCACCGTCCGGACTTCCCTTCATCGCCCCCGGAGCACCTGGAGCACGCGTATGAACGCCCCCACGAGCACCGTGCTGTTGCTGTCGACCGCCGACACGGACCTGCTCGCCGCCCGCGCCTCCGGCGCGCCGTACCGGATCGGCAACCCCACCCGGATCGATGTCCACGAGGATCTGCCCACGCTGATCGAGGGCTCCTCGGTCGCCGTCGTCCGTCTCCTCGGCGGCAGGCGCGCCTGGGAGGACGGACTGGCCGTGCTGCGCGCGTCCGGCATCCCGACCGTGCTGCTGGGTGGCGAGACCGTGCCGGACGCGGAGCTGATGGCCGAGTCGTCCGTACCCGCCGGGGTCGTCTCGGAAGCGCTGCGCTACCTCGTGGAGGGCGGGCCCGGCAACCTGGTGGAGCTGGCCCGCTTCCTCTCCGACACGGTGCTGCTGACCGGTCACGGCTTCGCCGGGCCGCAGCGGATGCCGGAGTGGGGCGTGCGCGGCGACCGGGAGTTCGTCGAGGGCCGCCCGACGGTCGGGGTGCTGTTCTACCGGGCGCACGAGCTGTCCGGGAACACCTCGTTCGTGGACGTGCTGTGCGACGCGGTCGAGGCGCGCGGTGCCAACGCCCTGCCCGTGTACTGCGGTTCGCTGCGCGGCGCGGACGCCGGTCTGTACGAGCTGCTGGGCCGGGCGGACGCCCTGGTCGCCACGGTCCTGGCGGCGGGCGGCACGCGCGCCTCGGACGCCTCGGCCGGGGGCGAGGAGGAGGCGTGGGACATCGGCGCGCTCGCGGAGCTGGACGTCCCGGTGCTCCAGGGCCTGTGCCTGACCTCCACCCGCGCCGCGTGGGAGGCGTCGGACGCCGCGCTGTCCCCGATGGACGCGGCGATGCAGGTGGCGATCCCCGAGTTCGACGGCCGGCTGATCACCGTGCCGTTCTCCTTCAAGGAGCAGGGCCCCGACGACGTGCCGGTGTACCGGGCCGACCCGGAACGGGCCGCGCGGGTCGCCGGGATCGCGGTGCGGCACGCCGCGCTGCGGCACAAGCCGAATGCCGAGAAGCGGATCGCCCTGGTCTTCACCGCCTACCCGACCAAGCACTCCCGGGTCGGCAACGCGGTCGGCCTGGACACGCCCGCGTCGGCGGTGCGGGTCCTGGACGCCCTGCGCGGCGCCGGTTACGGGGTCGACGGGTATCCGGACAACGGCGACGAGCTGATCCACCGGCTCATCGAGGCCGGTGGCCACGACGTGGAGTGGCTGACCGAGGAACAGCTCGCCGCCGCGCCCGCCCGGGTACCGCTGGCCGACTACCGGTCCTGGTTCGAGACGCTGGACCCGCGGCTGCGGGACTCGATGCTGGAGCACTGGGGCGAGCCGCCGGGCTCGCTGTACGTGGACGGCGACGAGATCGTCCTGGCCTCGCTCCGGTTCAGGAACGTGGTGGTGCTGATCCAGCCGCCGCGCGGTTTCGGGGAGAACCCGATCGCGATCTACCACGACCCGGACATGCCGCCGTCGCACCACTACATGGCGACGTACCGCTGGCTGGAGAACGCGTTCGGCGCGGACGCCGTCGTGCACATGGGCAAGCACGGCACGATGGAGTGGCTGCCGGGCAAGGGCCTGGGCCTGTCCGCGGGCTGCGGCCCGGACGCGGTGCTGGGCGAACTGCCGCTGGTCTACCCGTTCATCGTCAACGACCCGGGCGAGGGCACCCAGGCCAAGCGGCGCGGGCACGCCACGGTCGTGGACCACCTGGTGCCGCCGATGGCGCGTGCCGACACCTACGGCGACCTGGCCAAGCTGGAGCAACTGCTCGACGAGTACGCGCTGGTCAGCGATCTGGACCCGGCGAAGGCCCCGGCGGTGCGGGCGCAGATCTGGACGCTGGTGAAGGCCGCCGAGCTGCACCACGACCTGCATGTCGACGAGCAGCCGGACGAGGACGAGTTCGACTCGTTCGTCATGCACATCGACGGCTACCTGTGTGAGATCAAGGACGTCCAGATCCGCGACGGCCTGCACGTCCTGGGCGGCGGTCCGGTCGGCGAGGCACGGGTCAACCTGGTGCTGGCGGTGCTGCGCGCGTCCCAGGTATGGGGCGGCACGGTGAACGCGCTGCCGGGTCTGCGGGCCTCGATCGCCGCTCATTTCGGGCTGAGCGAACGGGAGTTGCTGGCCGAGCCGGGCGCCCGGGTGAAGGTGCCGGCGGAGCTGACCGGGCTGGTCGACGGCCCGGCGCGCACCGGCGCGGACGCGATCGATCTGCTGGAGCAGCTGTGCCGGCGGCTCGCGGAGGGCATGGAGGAGCGCGGCTGGGACGTGGCGGGTGCGGCGAGGCTGGTGCGGGAGGTACTGGGCTCCGAACTCCCGGACGCGGTCGCGGTGCTGGGCTTCGCGTGCGAGGAGGTCGTGCCGCGGCTGGCGCGGACGACGGACGAGATCGGTCACATCCTGCGGGCGCTGCGCGGCGGTTTCGTCCCGGCGGGTCCGTCCGGCTCGCCGACGCGCGGGCTGGTCAACGTGCTGCCGACGGGCCGGAACTTCTACTCGGTGGACCCGAAGGCGATCCCGTCCCGGCTGAGCTGGGAGGTCGGGCAGTCGTTGGCGGACTCGCTGATCGCCCGCTATCTCGCGGACACGGGCGGGTACCCGAAGTCGGTGGGCCTGACCGTGTGGGGCACGTCCGCGATGCGTACGCAGGGCGACGACATCGCCGAGATCCTGGCGCTGCTGGGCTGCCGTCCGGTGTGGGACGACGCCTCGCGCCGGGTGACCGGGTTCGAGGTGGTGCCCCTGAGCGAGCTGGGGCGTCCGCGCATCGATGTGACGGTGCGGATCTCCGGGTTCTTCCGGGACGCGTTCCCGCACGTGGTGGGCCTGATCGACGACGCGGTACGCGCGGTGGCGGAGCTGGACGAGCCGGCCGGGTCCAACTACGTGCGAGCGCATGCCGACGAGGACACGGCGGTCCATGGCGACCGGCGCCGGGCCACGGCCCGGGTCTTCGGTTCGAAGCCGGGGGCGTACGGGGCGGGGCTGCTGCCGCTGATCGACGCCCGGAACTGGCGGTCGGACGCGGACCTGGCCGAGGTGTACGCGGTGTGGGGCGGTTACGCGTACGGGCGCGGGCTCGACGGGCGGGCGGCGCGCGGGGACATGGAGACGGCGTTCCGGCGGATCGCGGTGGCGGCGAAGAACGTCGACACGCGCGAGCACGACCTGGTCGACGCGGACGACTACTTCCAGTACCACGGCGGCATGGTCGCCATGGTGCGGCATCTGACCGGCGGGTCTCCCGAGGCGTACGTCGGTGACAGCGCCGTGCCGGACCAGGTCAGGACCCGGACGCTGGGCGAGGAGACGCACCGGGTGTTCCGGGCGCGGGTGGTGAACCCGCGGTGGATGGCGGCGATGCGGCGCCACGGGTACAAGGGCGCCTTCGAGATGGCCGCGACCGTGGACTACCTCTTCGGGTACGACGCCACGGCCGGGGTCGTCGACGACTGGATGTACGAGAAGCTGTCGGCCGAGTACGTCTTCGACGACACCAATCGCGACTTCATGAAGAAGTCCAACCCCTGGGCGCTGCGCGGGATCTCGGAGCGGCTGCTGGAAGCGGCCGAGCGCGGGCTGTGGGCGGAGCCGGACGCACAGACCCTGGAGCGGCTGCGGGCCACGTACCTGGAGCTCGAAGGCGATCTGGAGGGCGACGAGTGAGCGCGCGGACACACCCCGGAGGGCGATGGGCGGGCGCCCGCAGGCGGCCCGACGGGCGACGGGCGGGCGCCGGGGGGCTCCCCTCCCCCGCGCCGGGGGCAGCGACATCACGCCGTTCATCCAAGGAGGCATCGTGAGCACGCCGTACCCCTTCACCGCCCTCGTCGGGCAGCACGATCTACGGCTCGGGCTGCTGCTGAACGCGGTCTCGCCCGCGGTCGGCGGCGTGCTGGTGCGGGGCGAGAAGGGCACCGCCAAGTCCACCGCCGTACGGGCGCTCGCCGCGCTCATGCCGCGGGTCGCCGTCGTCCCGGGGTGCCGGTTCTCGTGCGACCCCGCGTCGCCCGATCCGGCGTGCCCGGACGGCCCGCACGCGGCCGGGTCCGGTACGGAGCGGGATGCCCGGACGGTGGAGCTGCCCGTCGGCGCGTCCGAGGACCGGCTGGTCGGCGCGCTCGACATCGAGCGGGCGCTGTCCGAGGGCGTGAAGGCGTTCGAGCCGGGGCTGCTGGCCGACGCCCATCGCGGGATCCTGTACGTCGACGAGGTCAACCTGCTCCACGACCATCTCGTTGACCTGCTGCTGGACGCGGCGGCCATGGGCGCCTCGTACGTGGAGCGCGAGGGCGTCTCCGTACGGCATGCCGCGCGGTTCCTGCTCGTCGGCACGATGAACCCCGAAGAGGGCGAACTGCGGCCGCAGTTGCTGGACCGGTTCGGGCTGACCGTCGAGGTCGCCGCGTCCCGGGACACCGACCAGCGCGTCGAGGTCGTGCGCCGGCGCCTCGCGTACGACGCCGATCCCGCCGCCTTCGCCGCCGAGTGGGCCGAGGAGGAGGCGGCGTTGCGGGCGCGGATCGCCGCCGCGCGGGCGCTGCTTCCCGGTGTGCGGCTCGGGGACGGGGCGTTGCGGCAGATCGCGGCGACCTGCGCGGCGTTCGAGGTGGACGGGATGCGCGCGGACATCGTGATGGCGCGGACCGCCACCGCGCTGGCCGCCTGGGCGGGGCGTACGGACGTGCTGGCCGAGGACGTGCGGCAGGCCGCCCTGCTCGCACTCCCCCACCGCCGCAGGCGCAACCCGTTCGACGCTCCGGGCCTGGACGAGGACAGGCTCGACGAGGCGCTGGAACAGCACGGCGGCGAGGACGACGAACCGGACCCGGACGGCCCCGACGGCGGCGGCCGGCCCCCGCGGGGCGACGGCCCGGACACTCCGCCGCGGCCCGACGCAAAGGCCGGTGACGCGCCCGACCCCGCCGTTCCCGAGCAGGGCGGCGAGCAGGGGCGGGGGCGCTCGTCCGGCGGCGAGCAGCGGCCCGTGCCGGCCGCCGAACCGTTCCGCGCGAAGACGCTGAGCGTGCCCGGTCTGGGTGAGGGCGCGGCGGGACGGCGCTCCCGGGCGCGTACCGAGCACGGGCGCACCACCGGCGCGCGGCGTCCGCGCGGCGCCCTGACCGCGCTGCACCTGGCGGCGACCGTTCGGGCCGCGGCCCCGCACCAGCGGGCGCGCGGCCGGTCGGGGCCGGGGCTGGTGGTGCGGCGGGACGATCTGCGGCAGGCGACCCGGGAGGGGCGCGAGGGCAACCTGGTGCTGTTCGTGGTGGACGCCTCCGGGTCGATGGCCGCCCGGCAGCGGATGGGCGCCGTGAAGGGCGCGGTCCTGTCGCTGCTGCTGGACGCGTACCAGCGGCGGGACAAGGTCGGGCTGATCACCTTCCGGGGCCGGGACGCCGAGGTGGCGCTGCCGCCGACGTCGTCGGTGGACGCGGCGGCGGCCCGGCTGGAGAAGCTGCCGACGGGCGGGCGCACCCCCGTCGCGGCCGGGCTGTTGAAGGCCCATGAGGTGCTGCGGGTGGAGCGGTTGCGCGATCCGTCGCGGCGTCCGCTGCTGGTCGTGGTGACCGACGGCCGGGCGACCGGCGGGCCGGAGCCGGTGGCGCTGGCGTCGCGGGCGGCGCGGCTGCACGCGGCGCAGGGCACCGCCTCCGTCGTCGTGGACTGCGAGTCGGGCCCGGTGCGGCTCGGGCTCGCGGCGGGCCTCGCCCGCGATCTGGGATCGGTCGCCGTCACGCTCGACGAGCTGCGGGCCGACTCGATCGCGGGTCTGGTCAAGGACGTCCGGGGAACCGACAGGAGGGCGGCGTAATGCCGAAGGGACAGCCGGTGACGGTGCCGGACGACGGGCTCACCACCCGTCAGCGCCGCAACCGTCCGCTGCTGGTGGTGCACACCGGCATCGGGAAGGGGAAGTCGACGGCGGCCTTCGGGCTCGCCCTGCGCGCCTGGAATCAGGGCTGGCCGATCGGGGTCTTCCAGTTCGTCAAGTCGGCGAAGTGGAAGGTCGGTGAGGAGAACGCGCTGAAGGTCCTCGGCGCCAGTGGCGAGGGCGGCACCGTCGCCTGGCACAAGATGGGCGAGGGCTGGTCGTGGGTGCAGCGCGACCGGCAGCTGAACAACGAGGAGGCGGCCCGGGAGGGCTGGGAGCAGGTCAGGCGCGACCTGGCCGCCGAGACGTACCGGCTGTACGTCCTCGACGAGTTCGCGTACCCGATGCACTGGGGCTGGGTCGACACGGCCGAGGTGGTCGAGGTGCTGCGGAGCCGTCCCGGTACGCAGCACGTCGTCATCACCGGCCGCAACGCGCCGCAGGAGCTGGTGGACGCCGCCGATCTGGTGACCGACATGTCGAAGGTCAAGCACCCGATGGACGCCGGTCAGAAGGGTCAGCGGGGCATCGAATGGTGACGGCCTCGCCCACGATCGGCCGTGGGAGAAGGAGCGGGCACCGGGCGCGCGCCGGGCGAACCGGGAGTGGTGTCCGGTGAACGTTCCACGTCTGATGATCGCCGCGCCCGCGTCGGGCAGCGGCAAGACGACCGTGGCCACGGGGCTGATGGCGGCCTTCGCGGGGCGAGGTCTGGCCGTGTCCCCGCACAAGGTGGGGCCCGACTACATCGACCCCGGCTACCACGCCCTGGCCACGGGCCGGCCGGGCCGCAACCTCGACGCGTACCTGTGCGGCCCCGAGCTGGTCGCGCCGCTGTTCGCGCACGGGGCGCGCGGCTGCGGCCTCGCGGTCGTCGAGGGCGTGATGGGCCTGTACGACGGCGCCGCCGGGAACGGCGAGCTGGCGTCGACCGCGCAGGTGGCGAAGCTGCTGCGAGCGCCGGTGGTGCTGGTCGTCGACGCCTCGTCGCAGTCGCGCTCGGTGGCCGCGCTGGTGCACGGCTTCGCCTCGTGGGATCCGGAGGTACGGATCGGCGGGGTGATCCTCAACAAGGTCGGCTCGCCGAGGCACGAGGCGCTGCTGCGGGAGGCGCTGGACGAGTCCGGTGTGCCGGTGCTGGGGGTGCTGCGGCGGACGGAGAGGGTGGCGGTGCCGTCGCGGCATCTGGGTCTGGTGCCGGTGGCCGAGCGGCGGCGCGACGCGCTGGACGCGGTCGCGGCGATGGCGGACCGGGTGCGGGCGGGCTGCGACCTGGACGCGCTGTGGGCGCTGGCCCGGTCCGCGCCCGGGCTGCCCGGCGAGCCGTGGGACCCGGCGGCGGCGGTGGACGCGTGCGGCGGGCCCGTCGCCCGGCGCGCCCCGGGTGGGCGAAGGGTCGCCGTCGCGGCCGGGGCCGCGTTCACGTTCTCGTACGCCGAGCACAGCGAACTGCTCGCCGCCGCCGGCGCCGAGGTGGTCCCGTTCGACCCGTTGCGGGACGAGGCGCTGCCCGAGGGCACGCGGGGTCTGGTCGTCGGCGGGGGCTTCCCCGAGGTGTACGCGTCGGAGCTGTCCGCCAACGCGTCGCTGCGCGGAGCCGTCGCCGCGCTGGCGGAGTCCGGGGCTCCGGTGGCCGCCGAGTGCGCGGGGCTGCTGTATCTGACGCGTTCGCTCGACGGGCTGCCGATGTGCGGGGTGCTGGACGCCGAGGCGCGGATGTCGGAGCGGCTGACGCTGGGCTACCGGGAGGCCGTGGCGGTCTGCGACAGCGTGCTCGCGGCGTCCGGGACGCGCACGCGCGGGCACGAGTTCCATCGCACGGTCCTGGAGCCGGGCGCCGGGGCGCGACCGGCGTGGGGACTGCACCAGCCGGAGCGGCGCGTGGAGGGATTCGTACGGCGGGGCGTGCACGCGAGCTATCTGCATACGCACTGGGCCGCCACGCCCGCTGCGGCCCGGCGATTCGTCGAGAGGTGCGAGGGATGAACCACGGTCATGTCAGGAGCAGGCTGATCGGCGTCGGGGTCGGACCCGGTGACCCGGAGCTGGTGACGGTCAAGGGCGTGAACGCGCTGCGGGACGCCGCGGTCGTCGTCGTTCCGGTGATGGACACCGGGGAGCGGGGGCGGGCCGAGGCGACCGTGCTGCGCTACGTACCGGCACAGAAGGTCGTGCGCGTGGTGTTCGCGCTCAACGAGCGGACGGACCGGGCACGCCGGGAGGCGGCGTGGGACGCGGCCGGTGAGCGGGTCGCGGAGCTGCTGCGCGCGCACGGCTCCGTGGCGTTCGCGACGATCGGCGACCCCCATGTGTACTCGACGTTCACCTACCTCGCCCAGACGATCGGCACGTCGCTGCCGGGGACGGCCGTGGAGACGGTGCCCGGGATCACGGCCATGCAGGACCTGGCAGCCCGCAGCGGAGCGGTGCTGACGGAGGGCACGGAACCGTTGACGCTGGTGCCGGTGACGGCGGGCGCGGCGGTGCTGAGGCGGGCGCTCGAAGGCCCGGGGACGGTCGTCGCGTACAAGTTCGGCCGACTGGCGGCGGAGGTGGCCGCGGCGCTGCGGGAGACCGGCCGCACCGAGGACGCGGTGTGGGGTTCGGCGCTCGGGCTGCCCGAGGAGTCGATCCGGCCGGCGGCGGACCTGGACGAGGGGCCGTTGCCCTATCTGTCGACGCTCATCGCGCCCGCGCCGCGTGACGGCGGGCGCGGCGGGAAGTTGTGAGGCGCGCGGGAGCGGTGCCGTGGTGGCGGGCCGGCGGTCGTCGAGCGCCGCGGACACCGCCGTGCGCTTCCGTCGGCCGGTGTCGTGGGGCGCGTCCCGGCGGCCCCGCCCCGGCCTCTTCCTCCCTCCGCCCCTGAATTCCTCCGCCATACCCCATGCCTCGTGGGCCCGGTGAGCCCCCGCAGGTCGTGCAGTGCCTGAACATTTCCCTTCCGGAAAGGACCCCGCCCCATGTCCGAAGCAGCCGACGCGTCCGCAGCCGTCGACACGGCCGACACGTCCGCAGCGGCCGACGCGCCCGCCCGGGGCCGAGTGACGTTCGTCGGTGCCGGCCCCGGCGCCGCCGATCTGCTGACCTTCCGGGCGGCGCGGGCCATCGCGGACGCCGATGTCGTCATCTGGGCGGCGAGCCTGGTGCAGGAGGAGGTCCTGGAGCACGCCCGGGAGGGCGCGGAGATCCTCGACTCGGCGCGGATGTCGCTGGAGCAGGTCGTCGCCGTGTACGAACGCGCCGCAGCCGAGGGGCTGAAGGTGGCCCGCATCCACTCCGGCGACCCGGCGCTGTGGGGCGGCACCCAGGAGCAGATCGACCGGTGCGCCGAGCTGGGCGTGGCGGTCGAGGTCGTGCCGGGGGTGTCGTCGTTCTCGGCGGTCGCGGCGATCGCGCAGCGGGAGCTGACGATCCCGGAGGTCGCGCAGTCGGTGATCCTGACCCGGCTCGGCGGCGGCAAGACGCCGATGCCCCCGGGCGAGGAGGTGCGGGAGTTCGCGCGCCACGGCACCACGATGGCGCTGTTCCTGTCGGCGGCCCGGTCCGGCCGGCTCACCCAGGAGCTGCTGGAGGGCGGCTACCCGACATCGACACCGGTCGTGATCGCGTACCAGGCGACCTGGCCGCAGGAGCTGATCCTGCGCTGCACGGTCGGGACCCTGGAGGAGACGGTCAAGGAGCACAAGCTCTGGAAGCACACCCTCTTCCTCGTCGGCCCGGCGCTGTCGGCCTCGGGGACGCGCTCGCACCTCTACCACCCGGGGCACTTCCACGGCTTCCGCAAGGCCGACAGGACGGCACGGGGCGAGCTGCGCGCCCAGCGGTCCGGCTCGTGAGCGGCGCTCACGCCGTGGGGCCCGGCGCGTCGGTTCACGCCCCCGGCGCCCGGACGGCCGCGCCGATCCGGGTCTTCGGCACGGGAACGGGCGAGCCGCTCGGCGCCGAGGCCCGGGAGGCACTGGAGGCGGCCACGCTGGTGATCGGCGCCCGGCGCCACCTGGAGGCCGCGTACCCGGACGCGGACGCCCAAGGCACCGGACACGTCGAGCGGATCGTGCTCGGCCGGCTCGCGCCCGCGCTCGACGGGGTCGCGGAGCACCTGGCCCGTGGCGCGGCGCGGGTGGTCGTGCTGGCTTCGGGCGACCCGGGGTTCTTCGGGATCGTACGGGCGCTCGCCGAGCGGTTCGGGGCGGACGCGCTCGATGTGCGGCCGGGTGCGCCGTCCGTCGCGGTCGCGTTCGCCCGGCTCGGGCTGACGTGGGACGACGCGGTCGTGGTCAGCGCGCACGGACGGGAACCGCGCACTGCGGTCAACGCTTGTCTGGCACACCCGAAGGTGGCCGTGCTGACCGGGCCCGGCGCCGGGCCCGGTCGGCTGGCGGCCGGGCTGGTCCACGGCGCCGGGGGGCGCACGCTCGTCGTGGCGACGGCGCTCGGCGATCCGCGACGGGAGCACGTCGAACGGCTCACCCCCGCCGAGGCGGTGGCCCGCGACTGGCCGGATCCGGTGAGCGTGGTGCTGTGCCTGGACGAGTCCCGGGCGCTGTCCCCGGCTCGGACCCTCGCGGGCGCGTCCGTGGGGCCGGGCCGATGGGCGCTGGAGGAGGCGGAGTTCGAGCACCGCGACTCGATGATCACCAAGTTCGAGGTGCGGGCCCTGGCGCTGGCCCGGCTGGGCCCGCGCACCGGTGACCTGGTGTGGGACATCGGCGCCGGATCGGGTTCGGTGGCGGTGGAGTGCGCACGGCTCGGCGCCGCGGCCGTCGCGGTGGAGAAGGCCGCGGACGGGGTCGGGCGGATCCGGGCGAACGCGTCCGCGCACGGGGTGTACGTCGACGTGGTGCACGGTTCGGCCCCGGCCGTGCTCGACGGGCTGGCCGATCCGGACGCCGTGTTCGTCGGCGGCGGCGGGCGCGAACTGCCCGCCGTCGTGACGGCGTGCGCCCGGCGTGCGCGGCGCGCGGTGGTGGTGGCGCTGGCCTCCCTGGACCGGGTGCCGCAGGTGCGTGCGGCGCTGGCCGGTGCCGGGCTGGAGCCCGAGGGCGTGCTGCTGCAGTCCTCCCGGCTGGCGCCGCTGCCCGGCGGGGTGACCCGGCTCGCGGCGACGAACCCGGTGTTTCTGCTGTGGGGCAGCCGCCCCTCGGCGCAGGCAAGCGAGCGTGCGCGGGTGGCCGCACGCGTGGGCGCAAGTGAAGGAGCGATCCAGTGATCGGCCTGATTTCCGCGACGGCGGCGGGCGCCGCCGCCCGAGACCGGCTGGCCGCGGCCTGGCCCGGCCGTGCCGTGGTCTACGAGGGACCGGTGCGCGAGGCCGTGCACCGGGCGTTCGCCGAGTGCGAGCAGTTGGTCTGCTTCCTGGCGACGGGGGCCGTGGTGCGGCTGCTCGCGCCGCTGCTGTCGGACAAGTCCGCGGACCCGGGCGTGGTCTGTGTCGACGAGGCGGGCCGCCACGCGGTGGCCCTGCTCGGCGGTCACGCCGGCGGGGCGAACGCGCTGGCCGAGGCGGTCGGCGAGGTCCTGGGCGCGGCCCCGGTCGTGACGACCGCGACGGACGCGGCCGGGTTGCCGGGACTGGACATGCTGGGCCTCCCGGTGGAGGGCGATGTGGCCGGGGTGTCGCGGGCGATGCTCGACGGGACTCCGGTGGAGCTGCGGGCGGACGCGGTGTGGCCGCTGCCCGCGCTGCCGCCGAACGTGGTCCCCGGTGCCGCGCTCCCGGGCGCTCAGGACACGGCGGGCACGGCAGGCGGGGCAGGCACGGCAGGCGCGGCGGTGCTGCACGTCACCGACCGGGTCGTGGAGTCCGGGGCACGGCAGGCCGTGCTGCGGCCCGCGTCGCTCGCGGTCGGCGTCGGCGCGTCCACGGGGGCGCCCGTGGACGAGGTCGTCGGCCTGATCCACGGCGCCCTGCGCGAGGCCGGGCTCTCGCCGCTGAGCGTCGCCGAGCTGGTGACGGTCGACGCGAAGGCGCAGGAGCCGGGCATCGTCCACGCCGCCGCGCGCCTCGGTGTCCCGCTGCGGACGTACGCGGCCGACGTGCTGGCCCGCGTCGAGGTGCCCAACCCGTCCGGCGCGCCGCTCGCCGCCGTCGGGACGCCGTCGGTCGCGGAGGCCGCCGCGCTCGCGGAAGGGGGCGAACTCCTCGTGCCGAAGCGGAAGTCGACGCCGCCCTCCGGTTCCGAGGGGCGGGCGGCGATGGCGACGTGCGCGGTGGTGCGCCGTGCCCCGCGCGGGCGGCTGGCCGTCGTCGGTCTCGGGCCGGGCGCGCGCGACCTGCTGACGCCCCGGGCCCGGGAGGAGCTGCGGCGGGCCTCGGTGCTGGTCGGGCTCGACCAGTACGTGGACCAGATCAGGGACCTGCTGCGGCCGGGCACCACGGTCCTGGAGTCGGGGCTGGGCGCCGAGGAGGAGCGGGCGCGCACCGCGGTCGCCGAGGCGCGCGAGGGCCGTGCGGTGGCGTTGATCGGCAGCGGTGACGCGGGCGTGTACGCGATGGCGTCTCCCGCGCTCGCCGAGGCCGGCGGCGACATCGACGTGGTCGGTGTGCCGGGGGTGACGGCCGCGCTGGCCGCCGCCGCGATCCTGGGCGCCCCGCTGGGCCACGACCATGTGTCGATCAGCCTCTCCGACCTGCACACGCCCTGGGAGGTCATCGAGCGCCGGGTGCGGGCCGCGGCCGAGGCCGACATCGTCGTGACGTTCTACAACCCGCGCAGTCGGGGCCGCGACTGGCAGCTCCCCAAGGCGCTGTCGATCCTGGCGGAGCACCGGGATCCGGCCACGCCGGTCGGTGTGGTGCGCAATGCCTCCCGCCCGGACGGGAGCGGCCGGGTGACCTCTCTCGCCGCCCTGGACCCGGCGACGGTGGACATGATGACGGTCGTGACGGTCGGCAACACGGCGACCCGGGAGATCGCGGGCCGCATGGTGACCCCGCGCGGCTATCGCTGGCAGTCGGCCGCCGGGCCCGGGGAGGGCGGGCGATGAACCCCTGGGAGAGGGCCGTCCACCCCATCGAGCAGGAGTCGTACCGGCGGCTGCGCGCCCGCCTGGACACCTCGCACTTCCCTCCGCTGACCCGTGCGGTCGTGGAGCGGGTCATCCACTCCGCGGCGGACCTCGGCTACGCGACGGACCTGGTCTGCGACGAGACGTCGCTGGTCACCGCACACGCGGCCCTGCACGCCGGGACGCCGGTCGTCACCGACGTGGAGATGGTCGCGGCGGGCATCACCCGGCGCGAGACCGTGTGCCGTCTGAGGGAGGCCGGCTCCGGCCCCGGCCTGACGCGTTCGGCCCACGCGATCCGGCTCGCGTACGAGGAGGTCGGGCCCGGCGCGATCTGGGTGATCGGCAACGCGCCCACCGCGCTGGAGGAACTGCTCGTCCTCGATGCCGCGCCCGCGCTCGTCATCGGGCTGCCGGTCGGGTTCGTCGGCGCCACCGAGTCGAAGGCGGCGCTGCGCGAAAGCGGTCTGCCCGCCGTGAGCAACGTGTCCGAGAAGGGCGGTTCGGCCGTCGCGTCGGCCGCGCTCAACGCCCTGCTGTACCACCCACCGTCCGCCGTCGGCGCCGGGAACGTGTCCGCCACGAACGACGTGTCCGCCCCGGACGCCGAGAAGAAGGAGAACCAGTGACCACCCCCGCCACCCCGCCCGACCGGCCCGCCCTGCTCGTCGCCGGTCACGGAACCAGGGACGACGGCGGCGCCGCCGCGTTCCGCGAGTTCGTCACGGAACTGGGCCGCCGTCACCCCGGGCTGCCCGTCGCGGGCGGTTTCATCGAGCTGTCACCGCCGCCGCTCGGCGAGGCCGTGACCGAACTGGTGGAGCGGGGTGTCCGGCGCTTCGCCGCCGTGCCGCTGATGCTGGTGTCGGCCGGTCACGCCAAGGGGGACATCCCGGCGGCGCTGGCCCGCGAGAAGGAACGCCACCCCGGCATCGCGTACACCTACGGCCGCCCGCTCGGCCCGCACCCGGAACTGCTGAAGGTGCTGGAGCGCCGGGTGGACGAGGCGCTCGGCGACACCGACCGGTCGGAGGCGACCGTGCTGCTGGTCGGGCGCGGTTCCACCGACCCGGACGCCAACGCCGAGGTGTTCAAGGCGGCGCGGCTGTTCTGGGAGGGCCGCGGCTACGCGGGCGTGGAGACGGCGTTCGTGTCGCTCGCGGCGCCGGACGTGTCGTCGGGTCTCGACCGTTGCGTGAAGCTGGGTGCCCGGCGCATAGTCGTTCTGCCGTACTTCCTCTTCACCGGGATCCTGCCGGACCGGGTCCGTCATCAGGCCGAGGAGTGGGCCGCCGCCCACCCGGAGCTCGATGTCCGCTGCGCCGAGGTCATCGGTGCGGCCGAGGAGTTGTACGACCTGGTCATGGAGCGCTACGGGGAGGCGGTCAAGGGCGATCTGCGGATGAACTGCGACTCATGCGTCTACCGAATCGCGCTGCCGGGCTTCGAGGACAAGGTGGGACTGCCGCAGCAGCCGCACTTCCACCCCGATGACGACGGCCACCACCATCATCACCACCACGGCGGTCATGCACACTCCCACTGAAAGTCCCGACGCGACAGGCGCGGGCACGTACGATCTGCGGCACCACGGTGACGCGGAGATACGGGGGCGGGGCCGGGATCTGACCGATCTCGCCGTCAACGTACGGGCGGACACTCCCCCGGCCTGGCTGAGGGAGCGGATCGCCCATGCGCTGGGTTCGCTCGCCGCCTACCCGGACGGGCGTCCGGCGCGGGCGGCGGTCGCGGCCCGGCACGGGCTGCAGGTCGAGCAGGTCCTGCTGACGGCGGGCGCGGCGGAGGCGTTCGTGCTGATCGCGCGGGCGTTGCCGGCCCGCCGCCCGGTCGTGATCCATCCGCAGTTCACGGAGCCGGAGGCGGCGCTCTGCGCGGCCGGGCACGAGGTGCGGCGGGTGCTGCTGCGGGCCGAGGACGGTTTCCGGCTGGACCCGGCGGCCGTGCCCGAGGACGCGGACCTGGTGGTGGTCGGCAATCCGACCAATCCCACGTCGGTCCTGCACCCGGCGGCCGTGCTGGAGGAACTGGCGCGTCCCGGGCGGACGTTGGTGGTCGACGAGGCGTTCATGGACGCGGTGCCGGGCGAACGCGAGGCGCTGTGCGGGCGGACGGACGTGCCCGGCCTGGTGGTGCTGCGCAGCCTCACCAAGACGTGGGGCCTCGCGGGGCTCAGGATCGGTTATGTGCTGGCCGCCCCGGAGACGGTGGCCGCGCTGGAAGCGGCGCAGCCGCTGTGGCCGGTGTCGTCCCCGGCACTGGCCGCGGCCGAGGCGTGCATGGAGCCGCGGGCCCTGGCCGAGGCCGCCGCCGCGGCGGAGCGGATCGCGGTGGACCGGGCCCATCTGGTCGCGGGGCTGCGGGAGTTCACCGAGGTGGAGGTGTCGGAGCCGGCCGAGGGCCCGTTCGTGCTGATGCGGCTGGAACGGGCCGCGGAGGTGCGCGAACGCCTGCGGGTGCTGGGGTTTGCGGTGCGTCGCGGGGACACGTTCCCGGGGCTCGGGCCGCAGTGGCTGCGGCTGGCGGTGCGCGGGCGCGCGACGACCAACCGCTTCCTCCAGTCGCTCGACCAGGCGTTGCAGTCGCTGACGCCCGTCCGCTGACCACCGCCGCGCGCGGACGCCCCGACCACCGCCGCGCGTGAGCAGCACCGACCACCGCCGCGCGTGAGCAAGACCGTTCCGGCGGATCCCGGGGCCGGGTGGACCGACCGGCCCCGGGATCGCTCCCGAACGCGCTCACCCACGGGCGCGTTCGGCTACGGGCACGTTCAGCTCCGCGCGCGGCGCCTGGCCAGGACCGTCGCTCCGGCGCCCACCGCCAGCAGCGCGGCGGCGCCGCCCGCGATGTACGGCGTCGCGGAACTGCCTCCGGTCTCCGCGAGGTTGGAGCCGTCCGGGGCGTGGCCGGTACCGGTCTGGGGCTTCACGTCGCCGCCGGTGGAACCCTTGCTGCCGCCCCCGTTCCCGGAGGTCCCGCCGTCGCTCGAACCGCCGTCGGCGCCGCCGTTGCTCGAACCGCCGTTGCTCGAACCGCCCGAGTTCGAACCGCCCGAGTTCGAACCACCGCCGTCCGTACCGCCGTTGCCCGAACCGCCGCTGTTGGAACCACCGCCGCTGCTCCCCCCGTTGCCGGAACCGCCGTCGCTCGCGCCACCGTCGCTGCCACCCGTCCCGGTGCCCTTAGGGGTCTCGCAGGTCGCCTGGACGAGGGTGACCTCGCCCTGCACATCGGCGACGTTCAGCTTGAGCGGATTGACGGAGACCTTGAGTTGCAGCGCGGTCGCCGCGGCCGTGCGCGAGGTGGTGCTCTTCTTCGACAGGTCGAGAGTCACCTCGCCCACCGCCGGCACCTTGATGCGCGTGCTCCCGCTCGCGGAGAGATCGATCCGCTGACCGAGGAGCGTGAGGTGACCCAGCACGTTCGACTCGGCGACCGGCTTCCTGCCCACCTCGCAGACCGCCTTGGACGTGACCTTCTCGACCTCGACCAGCGGCAGCGCCGGCAGGCCCGGCACATGGACCCGGGCCTTCACCACGTTGCTGTAGCCCTCGGCCCGGCGCTTGTCGACGGTCGCCTTCGAGGTGGCCACGTCGGCGCTGAGCACATTGACCGGACGACCGCCGTCCACTCCGTCGAGCCGCACGCTGAGCGCGGTCTGCTTGGCGTCGGCCGGTGCGTGCACCTCGTTGAGCGAGGCCCTGAGCGGCACTTCGATCGCCTTGTTCAGGAGCGAGACGTCGAGCGCGGTACGGAGCACGACCGCGCTCGCCTTCCCGTCGCCGTCGGTCGTGGTGGTCGCGGCGGCGGCCTGCGCCGGGAAAGCGGCCAGCAGGGCGACCGGAGCGGCGGCGACCGCCAGGGCCGCGAGGCGGAAGGTGTTGCTGTTCAAGATGGTGAAACCCCCACAAGAGACATGGAGCCACCGGCACCGCCCAATGGGGGACATCGCGGGCACCGGTGGCCTCGACCCCGACAGCTTTACGCACGGAGGGTGAACTGGCAGACACCTGACGTGAGTTCACTCTAAAGGGAGGTTTCCGTGCCTCTATTCGAATTTCTCGGAACGTGTACCTCCACGTGCGCCCCTCCGGCCCGCCCGTTCCACCGAGCACGGACGGCACGGAGGCCGACCGCGACGGGACGCACGCATCGGTGCTTCCGCGAGACGGCACACGTTCGGTGACCGCCCGTCGACGCGGTGCGTCCCCGACGGCGGTCAGCCGATCACACGCCCGTTCAGCACGACGCGTCGCGGCGCCGCCAGCACCCGCACGTCCGCCCGCGGGTCCTCGTCGTACACCACCAGGTCCGCGGGGGCCCCCTCCTCCAGCGCCGGCCGCCCGAGCCAGGCACGGGCGCCCCAGGTGGTCGCGGACAGCGCGTCCAGGGGCGGGATGCCCGCCTTCACCAGTTCGGCGACCTCGTCCGCCACCAGCCCATGGGCCAGCACGCCACCCGCGTCGGTGCCGACGAAGACCGGGATCCCGGCGTCGTACGCGGCACGCACCGTGTCGTAGCGCCGCTCGTGCAGTCGCCGCATGTGGGACGCCCAACGCGGGAACTTGGCGTCGCCGCCCGCCGCGAGCGAGGGGAACGTGGCGATGTTGACCAGGGTGGGGACGATCGCGACACCGCGTTCGGCGAAGAGCGGGATCGTCTCCTCGGTCAGCCCCGTGGCGTGCTCGACGCAGTCGATCCCGGCCTCGACGAGATCGCGCAACGAGTCCTCGGCGAAGCAGTGCGCCGTGACCCGGGCGCCGAGCCGGTGCGCCTCGGCGATGGCCGCCCGGGCCGCCCCGCGGGGCCAGCAGGCGGCCAGGTCGCCCACCTCACGATCGATCCAGTCGCCGACCAGCTTGACCCAGCCGTCGCCCCGCCGCGCCTCCTGCGCGACGTACGCGACGAGGTCCTCCGGCTCGATCTCGTGGGCGTAGTTCCGGGTGTACCGGCGCGGCCTGGCGATGTGCCGCCCGGCCCTGATGATCTTCGGCAGGTCCTCGCGGTCGTCGATCCACCGGGTGTCGGCGGGCGAACCCGCGTCCCGCAGCAGCAGTGCCCCCGCCTCCCGGTCGTCGACCGCCTGCTTCTCGCTGGTCACGGCGTCGACGGCCCCGTGCAGGTCGAGCCCGACGTGGCAATGGGCGTCGACCAGCCCCGGCAGCGCCCAGCCGGTGACGGTCAGCGCCTCGTCGGCACCGGCCGGCCGCTCGTACGAGATCCGCCCATCGACAGCCCAGAGTTCGTCCCGGACCTCGTCGGGACCGACGAGCACCCGCCCCTTCACGTGCAGCACCCTCGCTGCTCTGCGATCACTCATGGACAGCACTGTACGAGCCCCCTTCCGGGCCCCTCGGTACGCTTCGACGGTAGCCCCGTCCGTTCACGGCACCGCCGCGCACGGCCCCCGATCCGAAGAGAGCACCACCGTGACGCACCCGTTCCTCGACCTCGCCCCGCTCACCGCCGCGCGCTTCGCGGCCATCGAACAGCGGGTGGCCGGCCTCCTGACCACCGAGCAGGACGTCGTCATCATGCAGGGCGAGGCGCTGCTCCCGCTCGAAGGCTGCATCCGGGGCGGCGCCCGGCCCGGTTCGACCGCGCTGAACGTCGTCACCGGGCCGTACGGGCAGACCTTCGGGAACTGGCTGCGGGACTGCGGCGCCGAGGTCGTCGACCTGGCGGTCCCGTTCCACACCGCGGTCACCGCCGACCAGGTCGCGCGGGCGCTGGAGGAGCACCCGGAGATCGACTTCGTCTCCCTGGTCCACGCGGAGGCGGCGACGGGCAACACCAATCCGGTCGCGGAGATCGGCGAGGTGGTCCGCGCGCACGGGGCGCTGTTCATGCTGGACGCCGTCGCCTCGGTGGGCGCCGAGCCGCTGCTGCCCGACGCGTGGGGCGTCGACCTCTGCGTGATCGGCGCGCAGAAGGCCATGGGCGGCCCTGCCGGGGTGTCGGCGGTGTCGGTGAGCGAGCGCGCCTGGGAACGGATCGCGGCCAACCCGAGGGCCCCGCGCCGCTCGTACCTCTCGCTCCTGGACTGGAAGGAGCGCTGGATCGACGGCGGCCGCAAGGCGCTGCTGCACGCCCCCGCCCAGCTGGAGATGCTGGCCCTGGAGGCGTGCGTGGACCGGATCGAGGGCGAGGGCCTGGACGCGCTGATGGCCCGGCACGCCTCGGCCGCCGCGGCGACGCGGGCGGGCGCGCTGGCGCTCGGCGGCGGGCTGTCGCCGTACGTCCACGAGGCGAGGGACGCGGCGCCGGTCGCCACCACCCTGCGCGCGCCCGAGGGCACGGACGCGGCGGAGCTGGTCGCACGGGCGCTCGCGGCCGATCCTTCGTTGCCGCTGATCGCGGGCGGGGGTGCGTTGTCCAAGGAGATGATCCGGGTCAATCACTACGGGGTGGACGCGACGCGGGGCGCGGTGCAGTCCTCGCTCGCGGCTCTGGGTGCGGCGCTGGCCGACACGGGCCGGCAGGTCGACTTCGAAACTGCCCGCAAGGCCGTTTCGGAAACCTGGCCGAGCGCATGAAAACGCGCCGTTCACGCGCTATTCAATAAATGCGGGGAGCTGCTTTATCCAGGGCAGCTCCCCGCATTCTTCTGCCCGCTTTCCCAGACCCTAAACACCCGACTTCCAAGGAATCCCTTCCGGGCCCGGTCCACACAATTCCGTTGCGTGATCCGAGAGTTATGACCTTGTGACCGACTCCACAGCGCGACCGTTATGCCGGATAAAATGGCCCCAAAACGATGGAAAGCGCAGCCGGGTCGCGCCGGTGCACACGCCCGCGTGATAACAGAGGGAATCTCCCTGCCCAACCCCTCGCGTCGATGCGATTTGGAAATTTGCTGGGTAAATTCAATTTGCATGACCGCCGCACCAGCAGATTGCGCACGTGCCCGAAGCGAATTCCTCACCATCGACACCCCACGAGTGGAGGACGGGGCCGCGATCTGGCGCATCGCCCGCGACTCCGAGGTCCTGGACCTCAACTCCTCGTACAGCTACCTGCTGTGGTGCCGTGACTTCGCGGCCACCTCCGTGGTCGCCCGCGACGATTCCGGCGAGCCCGTCGCCTTCGTGACGGGCTACCTCCGGCCGGACCGCCCCGGAACGCTCGTCGTCTGGCAGGTGGCCGTCGACCGGGCCCACCGCGGGTCCGGGCTGGCGGGAAGGCTGCTGGACGCGCTGACCTCGCACGTGGCCGAAGCGCGCAGCCTGTCCTGCCTCGAGACGACCGTCACCCCGGACAACACCGCGTCGGACCGGCTGTTCACCTCGTACGCGCGACGCCACGCGGCCGCTCTGGAGCGCGAGGTGCTCTTCGACGGCGAGTTGTTCCCCGAGGGAACGCATCTGCCCGAAGTCCTGTACCGCATAGGCCCGTTCCCGTCCTGAACGCCCGAAAACGACCTCCGGAGCGGCCTCGGAACCATCTCCCGGACGGCCTCCTGAACGACTTCTTCGACCGGCTGCCCGCAACGGCCTGACGAACGGCGGCTTCGAAGCGTCGCTCCGGCCGCCCTTCCGAGACACCCTCCTGAACGCATGACGTCACCCGTCACACCCCCCTCGAGCAGGAGAACCCCCTGTGACCATCACCCCGCCCGCGCTGAGCGTCTTCGAGACCCTGGAGTCGGAGGTACGGAGTTACTGCCGCGGCTGGCCCGCGGTGTTCGACCGTGCGCAGGGCTCCCGTCTGACCGACGAGGACGGCCACGACTACCTCGACTTCTTCGCCGGCGCGGGATCCCTCAACTACGGCCACAACAACCCCGTGCTGAAACGCGCGTTGATCGACTACGTCGAGCGCGACGGGATCACCCACGGCCTCGACATGGCCACCACCGCGAAGCGCGCCTTCCTGGAGTCCTTCCAGCACCACGTGCTGCGCCCGCGCGACCTCCCGTACAAGGTGATGTTCCCCGGCCCGACCGGCACCAACGCGGTCGAGGCGGCGCTGAAGCTGGCCCGCAAGGTGAAGGGGCGCGAGTCGATCGTCTCGTTCACCAACGCGTTCCACGGCATGTCGCTGGGCTCGCTGGCCGTCACCGGCAACGCGTTCAAGCGGGCCGGGGCCGGTATCCCGCTGGTGCACGGGACCCCGATGCCGTTCGACAACTACCTCGACGGCCGGGTGCCCGACTTCCTCTGGTTCGAGCGACTGCTGGAGGACCAGGGGTCGGGTCTCGACCAGCCCGCCGCCGTGATCGTCGAGACGGTGCAGGGCGAGGGCGGCATCAATGTGGCGCGCGCCGAGTGGCTGCGGGCGCTCGCCGCCCTGTGCCGTCGCCGTGACATGCTGCTGATCGTCGACGACATCCAGATGGGATGCGGGCGCACGGGGGCGTTCTTCTCGTTCGAGGAGGCCGGCATCACCCCCGACATCGTCACCCTGTCGAAGTCCATCAGCGGGTACGGACTGCCCATGTCGCTCTGCCTGTTCAGGCCGGAGCTGGACATCTGGGGGCCGGGCGAGCACAACGGCACCTTCCGCGGCAACAACCCGGCGTTCGTCACGGCCGCCGCCGCGCTGGACGCCTACTGGACGGACGGCCAGACGGAGAAGCAGACCCTGACCCGGGGCGAGCAGGTCGAACAGGCGCTTCTCGCGATCTGCGACGAACACGCCCGGCTCGGGGCGCGGTTCCGGGGCCGCGGTCTGGTCTGGGGCGTGGAGTTCGCCGACACCTCGCGCGCCGCCGCGGTCTGCGCCCGCGCGTTCGATCTGGGCCTCCTGGTCGAGACCTCCGGTCCGCAGAGCGAGGTCGTCAAGCTGCTGCCACCGCTGACCGTCACCCCCGAGGAACTGGACGAGGGGCTGCGCACACTGGCCCGCGCGATCCGCGAGACGGCCTGACCCCTGCCCCTGGCCGACCCGTGCCGGCCCGTCGGGACCGGCCCCGAGGAGAAGCCCCGCAGAGGGCGACACCGAACAGAGAAAGGCGACCCACCCACCGTGATCGTCCGATCCTTCAGCGACATCGAGAACACCGACCGGCATGTGAAGGCCGCTTCCGGCACCTGGGAGAGCAAGCGCATCGTGCTCGCGCGGGAGAACGTCGGCTTCTCGCTCCACGAGACCACCATGTACGCGGGCACCGAGACGTCGATGTGGTACGCGAACCACATCGAGGCCGTCCTGTGTGTCGAGGGCGAGGCCGAACTCACCGACGACGAGACCGGCGAGAAGCACTGGATCACCCCCGGCACGATGTACCTGCTGGACGGCCACGAGCGCCACACCATGCGGCCGAAGACCGACTTCCGCTCCGTCTGCGTCTTCAACCCGCCGGTCACCGGACGGGAGGAACACGACAAGAACGGCGTCTACCCCCTCCTGACCGAGGAGGGCTGAACCCCATGACCACCGACGCACACACGGCCGTACCCACCGGCGCACGCCCCGACCTCTACCCCACGCGCGGCACGGCCGAGATGGTCACCCCCCGGCAGGACCCGGTCGTCTGGTCCGCGCCAGGCACCCCGGGGCCGATCGCCGCGAAGGACCTCCAAAACTTCGAGCGCGACGGCTTCCTCACGATGGACCGGCTGCTCGCCCCGGACGAGGTCGCCGCCTGCGGCGCCGAACTGGACCGCCTGATCGCCGACCCCTCGGTGCGCGCCGACGAGCGCTCGGTCGTCGAGCCGAAGTCGCGAAAGGTCCGGTCGGTCTTCGAGGTCCACAAGATCAGCGAGGTCTTCGCCCGGCTGGTCACCGACGAGCGCGTGGTGGGCCGGGCCCGTCAGATCCTCGGCTCGGACGTGTACGTCCACCAGTCCCGGATCAACGTCAAGCCGGGGTTCGGTGCCTCGGGGTTCTACTGGCACTCGGACTTCGAGACCTGGCACGCCGAGGACGGTCTGCCGCGCATGCGGGCGGTGTCCGTGTCGATCGCGCTCACCGAGAACCACGACACCAACGGCGGGCTGATGATCATGCCCGGTTCGCACACGTCGTTCCTCGGCTGCGCGGGCGCGACCCCGAAGGACAACTACAAGCAGTCCCTGCGCATGCAGGACGTCGGCACCCCGTCCGACGAGGCGCTGACCAGGATGGCCGGCCGGCACGGCATCAAGCTCTTCACGGGCCCGCCGGGCTCGGCGACCTGGTTCGACTGCAACTGCATGCACGGCTCGGGCGACAACATCACCCCGTTTCCGCGCAGCAACGTGTTCATCGTCTTCAACAGCGTGGAGAACACCGCCGAGGAGCCGTTCGCGGCACCGGCGCGGCGTCCGGAGTTCATCGGGGCACGGGACTTCACACCAGTGAGGTGACGTCCCCCGCGGGCCGGGCGGGGCGGAAAGGCTTCCCGCCCGGCCTCGAATCGGTGGACCGTGACGGCCGTCGGCGATGGAGGAGGACCCATGACCTCACTCGTCCGTCACATCACGATCGACTACGCCGACGCCTACGGGCCGGCCCGCTTCTGGTCCGAGGTGCTCGGCGCCCCGCTCCTTGACGACGACGCCCCCCATGGTCCCGAGGCCCTCGTCGAGGCGCGGGGCACCGCGCTGCTGTTCACCCGGGTGCCCGAGGGGCGGTACGGGGACGGTGGCCGGGAGGTGCGCCCCCTCGGGGCTCGCCGGTCCGGCGGTCAGAGTTCCGCGTCGAAGATGTCCAACCATGCCGTGCCGTCCGCGTCCCCGCCGGTCCGGGGCAGCGCCAGTTCCGCCCAGATGACCTTTCCCTGCGGGGTGTACCGGGTGCCCCAGCGTTCGGTCAGCCGGGCGACGAGGAAGAGGCCGCGGCCTCCCTCGTCCAGGGCGGCGGCGTACCGCAGGTGGGGCGAGGTGCTGCTGCCGTCGGCCACCTCGCAGGTCAGGGTGCGGTCGTGGAGCAGTCGTACGGTGACCGGTGCGGAGCCGTAGCGGATGGCGTTGGTGGTCAGCTCGCTGAGTACCAGTTCTGTGGCGAATGCGAGTTGGGGCATGTCCCAGTCGTCGAGCTTCTGGGCCACGGCGGCGCGCGTCCGGGCCACCGCGGCGGGATCGAACGGCACGTCCCAGTCGGCGACGCGGTCGGGAGGGACGGCTCGTGTGCGGGCGATGAGCAGTGCCACGTCGTCCTTCGGCCGGCTGGGCAGGAGTTCGTCGAGCACCGCCTGGCAGCTTTCCTCCGGCGGCCGGTCGGGGTGGCCCGCCAGGGCCTGGCGCAGCAGTTCCATCCCCACGTCGATGTCGCGGGTGCGGTCCTCGATGAGCCCGTCGGTGTAGAGGACGAGCTGTGTGCCTTCCGCCACGGTCAGTTCCGCGGTCTCGAACGGCATGCCGCCCAGCCCGAGGGGCGGTCCGGCCGGCAGATCGGGGAACCACACGCTGCCGTCGGGCCTGACCAGGGCGGGCGGGGGATGTCCGGCCCGTGCCATGGCGCAGTGGCGGGAGACGGGGTCGTAGATCGTGTAGAGGCAGGTGGCTCCCATGACCCCCGCGCCGGCGGCTGTCTCCGCTTCTTCCTGGTCAATGCGTCCGACCAGGTCGTCGAGGTGGCCGAGGATCTCGTCGGGCGGCAGGTCGAGGGTGGAGAAGTTGTGCACGGCCGTACGCAGCCGTCCCATCGTGGCGGCCGCGTGCAGGCCGTGGCCGACGACGTCCCCGACGACCAGCGCCACCCGGCTGCCCGGGAGCGGGATCACGTCGAACCAGTCGCCGCTCACGCCGGAGGAGGCGGGCAGGTAGCGGTGGGCGACCTCGAGTGCGCTCTGTTCGGGCAGGGCCCGCGGGAGCAGGCTGCGCTGCAGGGTCACGGCCAGGGCGTGCTCGCGGGTGTAGCGGCGGGCGTTGTCGATGCTGACGGCTGCCCGGGCGGCCAGTTCCTCGGCCAGGGTCAGGTCGTCCTCCTCGAACGGCTGGGGTTTCTCCGAGCGCCAGAATTCGGCCATGCCCAGAATGACGCCGCGCGCCCGGAGGGGCACTGTGATGAGGGAATGGATGCCGTGATCGAGGATCTGCCGGGCCCGTTCCGGGTCCTGGGCGAGCCAGCCCGGCGCGGCGGACAGGACGGGCACCAGTTGCGACCGGCCGGTGGCGAGGGCCCGTGCCTGCGGTGTGGAGGGGACGAAGTCGATCAGGGTGTCGCGCGGATAGAGGAGATGGTCGTCCCGGATGCTCGCGATGGCGGTGCGGCGCATCTCCGCGCCCGTACCGGTCGGCTCGTCCCCTCGCAGGACCGGGTCGGCCAGGTCGACGGTGACGAAGTCCGCGAGGCGGGGGACCGCGATCTTCGCCAGTTCTTCGGCCGTGCTCACCACGTCGAGGGTGGTACCGATGCCGAGACTGGCGTCGTACAGCAGCCGCAGCCGCCCGCGAGCGATCTCGGCCCTGCCCGACAGCGCCCGCAGTTCCGTGGAGTCACGCAGCGTCGTCACCGTCCCCTTGGGGCCACCGTGGCGGTCCGTGGGCCGCTGGTTCACCGCGAGCAGCCGGTCCCCGGCGAGGTGCACCTCGTCCGTGGCCGCACGCCCCGAGGTCAGCAGCTCCACCGTGCCGGGCTCGAGGCCGGGCAGGTCCGAGACGTGCTGCCCCTCGGCGTCGAGCGGCAGGTCCAGCAGCCGTCGGGCCTCGTCGTTCGCCAACAGCAGCCGGCCGTCCTTGCTGACGATGAGCACGCCCTCGCGCACGGAGTGCAGGACCGCGTCGTGATGCTCGTACATCCGAGTCATCTCGGCGGGGCCCAGACGGTGGGTCTGCCGCTGCAGCCGTCTGGCCACCAGCGCCGTCCCGCCTGTGGCCATGGTGAGCGCGACCGCTCCCGCGCCGAGGATGATCGGAATCTGCCGTGCCACCGCGCCGGTCACGTTCGCGACCTTCATCCCGGCGGCCACCAGGCCCGCGACCTTGCGCGCGTGATCGTGGACGGGGACGATCGCCTGCACCTCGCGGCCGAGCGGGCCATAAACGGTCTCCGTGTACACCTGCCCGGCCAGCGGTGGCCCGATGTTGCCGATGGCCCTCTTCCCGATCAGCTCCGGCCGGGGGTGCGTGTAGCGGATCCCTTTCGTGTCCGTCACCACGATGAAGTCGACGTCGGCCGCCTTCCGTGCCTCCTCGGTGAGCGGCTGGAGCACCCTGGACGGATCAGGGCTCTTCAGCGCGGCCACGACTCCCGGTGAGTGCGCGAACGTCTGCGCGACGGCGATGCAACGGCGTCGCGCCTCCGTGTCGCTGTCGTGCCGGGACTGCACGACGAGCGCCAGCACGGCCGCGGCCACGAGAAGCACCACCACGGCCACCTGCAGGGCGAAGACCTGGCCTGCGAGGCTCCGAGGATACTTGCCCGCGAGTGACCGAAGCTGTGCGCTCCGGAACCGGCCGCGACGACTGACCACACTGCCCTTTGTAACACCGCTGGGGCCGGGGCGCGTGCGGCAAGAGCCGGTCAGGGCCACTCGGGCACGGTCCGGCCGCCGCATGGGCTCAGCGGGCGAGCAAGTCCGGGCCCGGTCCGCTTCGTCGGCTCGGCCGCTCGCTCGACCTTCCGCACGGACGTGGCCCGGGCCCGCCGCGCGCGCCGGGGCTCAGGAGGCGCCGCCGTCGTTCCGCGGGACCTCGCAGGCCCCGTCGGCGTCGCAGGCCGCGGCGTCCGCGCCGATCGCGGTCAGCGGCCGGTCCCTCCATGCTTGTTCGAGCGCCTGCGCGAAGACCTCGGCGGGCTGGCCGCCCGAGATCCCGTACCGCCGGTCGAGCACGAAGAACGGCACCGCGTTGGCCCCCAGCTCGGACGCCTCCCGCTCGTCCGCCCGCACCTCGTCGGCGTACGCCTCCGGATCGGCGAGCACGGCCCGCGCCTCATGCGCGTCGAGCCCGGCCTCGACGGCCAGCTCGGCCAGCACATCGGCGTCGTAGACGGAACGCTCCTCGGCGAAGTTCGCCCGGTAGGCGAGGGTCAGCAGCTCGTCCTGGCGACCGCGGGCCTTGGCCAGGTGGAGTTCTCCGAAACGTGGCGCTCCCGAGCCGACGAAGCAGCACACTCCGGTGACGATGCACTCAAGCGATTCACGGAGGCTCTTTCCGCTGAACCGTGGTTCGCCGCATACGTCGAATACCGCGCGGCCCGCTACCGGCGCGGACACGTGATGACCGAAGCGCAGAGGGCACAGCGGTCCATCGGGGAGGAAGTCACAGTTCCCGAACAGCGCTGGTACGCCGCGATGATTCTTGACGACGTACAGAGCGAAGTCGAGAAGCGTTCCGCTGAACTCGGCGCGGTGTTTGCCGAGGAACTGGCGCAGGCGCGCAAGGAATATCTTTCCGGGAAGGAAAGGTAATGGCAGTTGACGCACTCGACCCCGGGCCGAACGGCGATTACCCGCACTTCCCCCGTGATGCGCACGAGCGGCCCGCGTGGGCCGATGCGGCGATGAGTGCAGAGACCGTGATGCCGAGGGAAGTTCAGCGAATGCGGCACGCTGACCGGCTCGTGGTTCTCGACCTCACGCCCCGCCACCCGGACGGAACCCTGATTGATCCCCCGGTGATTCCGCCGAATGGCCCCCATGCCGCGTAAGCCTCGCACCCCCTGCCCGATACCAGGATGCCCCGAGTTGACGGCAGGGGCAGGCAACCTCGGGCGAAGTTACTGGGAAGGATTAAGGGCAACCTAATCCTGTTCTGTCGCGCCCCCAAGCGGATACTTGTGCTTTATCGTGGTTACGATTGCCGCCTTCAAGTGCTCTAGATGAGTGACGGTCTGAACGGACTCCGAGAGGATAATGGTTAGCTCGGGCGGCATTTCGCCTGTTTTGAGGCTCGCTTTGATCAGCTTGCGATTATTTCGCACCCAGGCTCCTCGACTAATCACTGCGGCATCGAAGTCCTCCAGAAGTTCCGGGCAGTAGATTTTCATCATGCTGCGCAAGTTTCTTCGTCTGCCTGCCCTGCGCCTGGTTCGACTCCACCGGTGCAGTGCAGGAGTTTTCGGGTTTACGACGTTCGCGAGATCCTTTTCTATCTGCTCCAAGTATCCGGGACTAAAAAAAGATGGAACAGTGGCCTAGAAATGTTCGCGTGATTGTACAGCTCCCTTATCTGCGTGTGATCCATACCTCTACCGTTCAACGCTAGCTCGGTAGTCGATTTGCAGGCATTAAGCCATTCGTCCACAATTTCGTGGAGTTCCATTAGTGCGGCGTGCATATTCGGCCACTCCGGTGAGCTAAAGGCGCGACCGGCAAGCCCGCTCACAACGGCGGTTCCAGCTCGTGCTACTGCCGCGATTTCGGAGCCTGTCATGTAGATTACCCTTTTGGTTATGGGATCACGGAGATTGGACACTTTGGCGGGAATCGCCAGGGGGGTACTCCGCGTCGCCTTCCTTCCAGATCGGCAGTGAGGCAAAAAACTCGCATGGCTCATTAGGCCGTTCCTGCGGTCCGTTCCAATTACTAGCATCTGAACCGACGCCGCGACCCGTCATCACCCAATGCCCTCTGAGGCATCCACAAACAGGGCAAGGCGTAGACGGCTTTCTCGATGCGCGTCATTCACCGGTGCCCTAGAGGCTGCGGAAGTCTTTTTCGGCTCTCTCTTGCACCGCTACTCGAAAGGCTGTGCACGCTTGGTACGCCGACACGTTCCGCGCCGAGGAATGAGGCGTCCGCTATGGCTCACTACGCAGAGGAATGGGCGACTGCCGGTGTGGTGGGGGCTGGGATTGTCCGGGCACGAGCGATCCGGCGTGGGTTGCAGTTTCAGCGAGCAAGGGGGCGCAGTGGTTCTCTTGCTATTCCTCGCGTGGCTCGTGCCTATGTGCTGTCGCCGAGGAGTGCAACCGACCCCCCGATGACCGGCCCCGCTGTGGGTTCGGCTGTCGGGGGTCTCTTGCGTTTCCAGGGCACCTTCCAAAGAAGGGCAGGTATCGGCCCCTTACTCGCCCGCTATTCCCCCCGACCAGTGAACCAACCCGCGAAGTACGCGGTTGCCATGTCCAGCGAAGGGAGGGGGTATCCGGGATTCTCCCCAGGGCCCGGCTGTACCCAGTAATTCTGGGTTTCTCCGTCCCGAGTCGGGACCTCCGTGATCCAAAGCCGCTCGGTTCCGTTCGGCTCGTCCTCCGGGTCATCCCGGAAGAACCACCCGCAAAGTGCCCCGTTGTCCCGCCGTCGGTCGGACCACTCGAACCGGAAACCTTGTGCGTACTCAATATCGCCCAACGTGCGCGCCATGACGTCTTATCCTTATTTCGATCGATTGTACCAGTTGCGACTCAGGAAAGTTCCCAGGCTGGCCAGACATACCACGGGTTTCGGGCCCTTCGATTCTTAGGCCGGGAGCAGGTTCGGGGGCGTTACCAGTCGTGCCCGCTCGTACAACTCCCGCGCCGTGTGGTTCTTCAAGTAGGGGCGAATTCGGCTGTACATGGCGGTCATGCTGCGGTCGCACTGCCCGGACTGGACGAGTGGGTATATCTCCAGAACGCGCCCCCACGTCTTGCACGCTTCTTCCAAGTGGCCGACCTGTAGTTGCCGTTCGGCCAGCATGGACAGGTAACGAATGCTCGTCCGCCGGAACGCGCTCGGGCGGAGTCGGTCCGACTCGTTGAGTGAATCGATCGAGCCTGTGAAGTCCCCGAGTTCGTAACGGACTTGTCCCACATGGTAGGCCAGCGAGGAAGGGTTGTAGGACCCGAAAGTCTTGGACTGCGACTCTGCCTTTTCCATCGCTGTCTCAGCTTCCCGGATGTGCTGTAGAGCCATGCGCCTGTTGCCCTCTTGTGCGGCTGCGTGCGCCTGCTGTCCGGCGAGGAATGCGCGCATCCTGGGACCGGCCTGCGGGGAAGCGGCGGCGGCAGCGTCGGCGAGGCGCAATGCTTCGGCCCCATGCCCGAGGTCCACGGCCTGAACGCTCATCCCCCGAAGAGTAGTGCAGAACGTGAGGTGATCCTCAGACGCCCCGGCAAGTTCGAGGGCTTTTAGGTAATAGCGCTGCGCCATTCCGTGTACGCCCTCGTCCACTGCCATATATCCCGTGAGATATGAGAGATCCGACGCGGCGGCCATCATTGCCTTGCGGACGTCGTCCGGGGCGTCAGCGCGCAGATATGGCGCAACGGTGTTCACCAAATAGGCGGCAGCCATGGGCCGAGCTGTCCGCCCTCCGAACTGGTCGTCAATGTCTGAAAGCCGTTCAGTCATGGCAATGACCGATTGAACATCGGACATTCCTATGCGCTGCATGTCGCCCTTTTGGGCAGATTCCATTCTGCCGACCACGTCCGGCCAATTAGGCACGGTAAGGGCGACGGAGAAAAGACCTACTCCAAGCACGCTTCGGCGTGCCGGGTCCATATCTTGTCTCCCCAGGTCTAGCAGCCCTTCCACCGTACTGGGGAACGCGCTGGACTCTTCGACGGAAGAGGGCGGGAATCCTGCCTCGCTGTGGGTAATGGGGCGGCCGAGCCTGCGGGCCAGCGCTTCCAAGATCAGCGGGCGAACGGACTCTTTCGGCATGTGCCCGTTGAGCCACTGATGCACCGAGGGTTCACGGTACTTGAGGGGCGTTCCCTGCTTGGTCCCCAGCTTGTTGACCTCTTGGGCGAACTGGCGGAGCGTCCAGCCGGTTTCCCGGTGAAGCCGGGCAAGCGATTCGTTGGGGCTGGCCACTGGTCATCAACTCCCCGTGTCTTCAAGCCGCTTAAAGCTCTTAAGTCCTGGTGCTGTTGCAACGGTACCTCTCCGCCGTGGTTACGCGGTTGCCTTCTGTGAGCAGCCGAACGACCACGAGAGGTGCAGCCATGAGCAGTCCTGAAGGCGGACGTGAGCACCCCCAGGACTGGGAGGCCGGGGAAACCGCCCTGGACGTCTCCACGAGCCGCGTGGGGTACGTCATGGGTCACGTCGGGCCCCGCTACCAGCTCCGCCCGTTGAACGGTGGGCGGGAATGGGAGGCGGACCCGGAGAACCTGCGGACCGCCTACCAGTCCGACGCGCTCAGCGCCGCTGTGGTCACCGCGAACACGAGCCAGCGGATAAGGGAGCGGATGTGAGGCGGGCCCCGTGGTGAAGCCGCAGAAGCGCCGTACGCGGCCTCTCCCGCCCCCGGAGCTAGTTAGCCTCATGGACGCCCCCGGAAGCCCGTACGCGGACTCTCCGGCCGGTTGGTGGAATCAGTACGGCGGGGCGCTGGACGTGGCCTCGGGTGTGGTCTACCTCCCCGGCCCGCTGCACCCCCCGAACCCCCGTCATGACGACTGCCCCAACTGCGTCCCACTCCGGGGGAGCCCGTGAGGTATGTACGCCGGTTCGGGTGGTCCGTATTCGTCTTCACCGTCGCCGCACTGTCCACGGCGATTCCCACGCTGGCCGCTCCCGGCCGCCTCTGAGACTCCCCGCCCCTGCCGGACTATCCGAATCTCCAACCCCACGGAAATTCATCTGAGGCAGGGGCGGGGTTCCAATCACCAAGAGTTAAAGGGAGGCACGATGCACGCTGCCAAAAACCGACTCTTATTCGCGTGGCTTGAGATCACGGGACTCTGCAACGAGTTCTGTGATCACTGCTACGCGGACAGTGGCCCCAAGGGCACGCACGGCACCATGACCGTGCAGGACTGGCTGAACGTAATTGACCAGCTTGCCGACATGGGCACCCTGGACGTTCAGTTCATCGGGGGTGAGCCGACGCTCCACCCGAGCCTCCCCGCGCTGATCAAGCACGCCCACGGCCGAGGCCTTGGGATCGAAGTGTTCTCGAACATGACCCACATCCGTCCGGAACTGTGGGACACGTTCGCGGAGTACGGCGTGAAGCTGGCTACGTCGTACTACTCGGACACCGCCGAGGAACACGACCAGGTGACGCAACTGCGCGGATCGCACAGGAAGACTCGCGCCAATGTCCAGAAGGCGCTGGAACTCGGCATCCCGCTGCGCGGCGGAGTCGTCGCCGTGCAGGCCGGCCAGCGGGTACAGGAAGCCGCACAGGACCTTACGGCGCTCGGTGTCGGAACGGTTGGCGGTGATCGGACGCGTGCATTCGGCCGTGCGAGCAATGGCGCAGCGCCGACCATCGCCGATCTGTGCGGGCACTGCGCCCAAGAAAAATGCGCCATCGGCCCGACCGGCGACGTGTGGCCGTGCGTCCTCGGTCGATTCCTGACCATCGGGAACGTGCTGGATGAGTCGATCTCCGATATCTGGGGCGGCGCTCAGATGGCCGACGTCACGGCCGAGATCGCAGCGGTTCACGGGGATGGTGTCCAGTCGTGCACTCCTCCGCAGTTCCTACCCATGTGCGGCCCCTGTGGTCCGTGCGTTCCCTCGGTCGGGCACTGCGACCCCAAGGAAGCGGGCACCGCCGCTACGATCGCCACACCTGCCTAGCCCGCTGAATGCGAGGAGTGCACAGATGGACGATCACGGAGACGACTTCGGTCCATGGGGGTGGGAGGAGGACGGCAACGCCATTCGTCGGACCGAGGAGGAATGGCTCACCATCGCTCGATACGTCCGGCACGCAGCCAACAAGCTCGGGCCGGAACTCCCGCTCTGCCTCCCTGGTGAACCGCAGGAATGCGGGCGGACGGCCCAACAGCACGTGATCGCTTGGGCCGCTCATCTCAAGGCCGTGTCCCATCACCTCATCGAGCAAGCCACCCCGAGCGAGGCCAGAGGCGCGCACGCCATCGGCCCGATGTATCAGCGCCGCCTGTCAGACCTGCGCGCAACCGCCTTCGCGCCGCACTGACCGACCGAATAGCCCAACCAGCCCCGTCCATACGTCTCCCCCCGGCGTATGGACGGGGCTTCCTGCTGTCCAACTTCCGTTGCATAGACGCTGGTCAGAGCCTCGCGCGCCGCCCCGCGATGTCGCTCCAGATCTCGACGCGCATGTCTCTTCTCTCCGGGGGTCGGGGCTGAGGTCCGGACCCTGGAATCAGGGGTCCGATGCCGGGCGCCGGGGCCGGGCAGCGCGGAGCACTCCTCCGCACACGCGGTCGAACACCTCCACGGCTCCGCGCATTCCCGGAACACGAACCGGACTGCGCCTACGCGGGCACGCCATGCGCAGCGCCTGAGCCGTCGCGATCCGGGCGGAGGACGCCAAACATCTGCGCGAACACAGAGGCGCATGATGTGATCCCATGGGCGACGAAGGTCACGATCGAGGGGGAGCCCGATGATTTCCGAGCCGGAGATGACGGGGGACTTCGGCCCCACCGACTCCCGTGAGGTGATGGGCGGTTTCGGGAGTGAACCCGCCGGAAGCCCCAGGGAGCGCAGACCGTGGCTGTGGGCGCTGGGCGGGGCCGTCATGGCCACCGCTCTCTGGGCCGCGGCGTTCTTCCTGTACGGACTCGGCGACCGGAAACCGGACATGCACGGGTACCGGCTGGACAAGGACCCCTGCCCGTCCCTGCGGCTGAAGTCGATCGGCGCGGCGATCGGGCCGAGGGAGCACGTCGATGCCGGACCACGGCTCTTGAGCCATGCCGCCCTCGACCAGGTGCGGTGTTCCATCTCCCTCCAGCCGGCGGACGCGGCCGACCAGCCCGACAAGGGCTGGTCGATCGAATACAGCGTCGGAGTCACGGTGTCGCTGCACAAGGAGTCGGACCCCCGGGCCGAGTTCGAGGCTCTGCGACGGGTGACCGATGGGAGCGTCGACCCCGAGGCGAAGCTGGAAACGGTGCCGAACCTCGGTGACCGGGCCTACCTGCTGACCGGTGACGACGGGACCTCGGAGCTCCGGGTGCTGGAGGGCGGCGCGGTCCTCTCCCTGAGCCTCTCCGTCTTCACCGTGTACATGAACAACGGCTCGCACGAGCACCCCACGGGCGACGAACCGGACGTCCCCGAGGTGTCCGCCTACCACTCGGCTTTGATCAGTGACATGCGTGACCTCATGGCGAGCCTCAAGCACTGAGGACCGACAGGAGCGGCAGTGCCCACCAGCACGGACCTTTGCGCAGGAGGCGGAGGGCAACGCGCGGAACACTTCCGACCGACGGACTCATCGACGAACACGGGGACACGCCGGGGAGATCTCGGCCCAGACCGTCTTCCCCGACGGTCGGTGCGGGCGCACACCCCAGTTCGCGGCGAGCGCGTCGACGATGACCAGCCCCCGGCCGCCTTCCTCCGCTTCCCGGCACGCGCCGGAGACGGGGCGTTCGCCACGCGGGTCGGTGACCTCGATGCGCAGCCGTCCGTCCGGCAGGAGCCCGAGCCCGAGACGGAAGCCCCGCCCCTCCCGTCTCCCGTGCACGGCCGCGTTCGCCGCCAGTTCGGCGACGACGAGCGCGGCGGCGTCGGTGCGCTCCCCGTCGCGCGGCCATCCCCACGCCGCCAACTGCTCCACCGCGAGCAACCGGGCCAGGCGGGCGCCTCGGCGGGTGGCGCTGAACAGCTGCGTGAACTGCTGTGCGGGTACTGCCGGTTGCGGGGCATCGATCTGTACGGATTCACTCGTCACGCCGCCCAGCGTGGTCGAGCGGCCGTACGCTGACCAGCAATGACGACGGTACGCAGCGTGCATGTACCGGTACGCACGGCGACCGGTACCGGCCGTCCCCGTAACGGAGGGGCGGGCGGCGACAGGCACGGTGGACCGACGAGGAACGAAGGTGGGCAGCACCATGGAGTTGGACGGCGCGATCGACGGCAACGACGACTCGGAGGAAGCGGCGGACCTGTTCCGTGTGATCGGCCGTCAAGTCCGGCTGCTGCGCGAACGGACCGGCCTCACCCAGCGGGAACTCGGTGAACGCCTCGGCTACAGCGAGGAGCTGATCCGCTCTCTGGAACGCGGACGCAGAACACCGCAGCCCGAATTCCTGGACGCGGCGGACGACTTGCTGAGTGCGGGCGGACTGCTCCGGTCCACGATGGAGGACGTGAAACGCGCGAAGGCACGAGCCCGCGTGAAGCATCCGGCGTGGTTCAAGGACTACGCGAAGCTGGAGCGGCAGGCGGTCGAACTGCACGACTACAGCACACTTGCCATGCCTGGACTGCTCCAGACCGAAGACCACGCCCGCGCGGTCTTCACCAGCCGTCAGCCACTCCTTCCTGATGACATCGTCGAACAGCGCGTACTGGCGCGAATGGAACGCCAGGAAATCCTGACGAGTTGGCCGCCGCCACTGACAACGTTCATCATCGAGGAGTCCGTCCTCCGACGCCCCATCGGCGGGCGTGATGTCCACTGCCGCCAGCTTGAAAAGTTGGTCGAGTTCGCGGGGCTGCGCAGCGTGGAGCTTCAGGTCATGCCGACGTATGTTGATGAACATCCGAGCCTCGGTGGCCCGTTCATCCTGCTCACTCCAAAAGGGCGGGCTCAGGTGGGTTATCTGGAGGTCCAGAACATCAGCAAGCTGATCACCGACCTGGAGGAAGTACGTATCCTGTCGGCGCGATACGGCAGCATCCGAGGTCAGGCACTCAGTCCCCGCGAGTCCCTGGTACTGATCGAGAAGGTCTTGGGAGAACAATGAGCGGTCGTCAGCCCATCGACAGGGCCAACCTTTCCTGGTCCAAGAGTAGATACAGCAGCGGGGAAGGCGGGGCATGCGTGGAGTTCGCCACCGTCGATCAAACCGTCCTCGTCCGCGACTCGAAGGACACCGCCCTCTCCCCCATCACCCTCACCCCGGCCGCCTGGACGCACTTCGTGCGATACGCGGCACAGTGAGCCCGCGCCGGAGTCCCACCGGAAAACCGTCACCCTCGCGCCACCACTGAGGTGAGCCGGGCGTTCGAGAACGCCCGTACAGGGCGTGGCAGGCTCGTCGGCCGACGGGGCCAGGCGGCCGGGTCACTCGGCCGGCCTGGCGCGGTCGCCACGCGGTGGTCGCGGGTTCACGCTGGCGCGGAAGCGGAAACGCCGCCGGTTTCCGCTTCCGCTCCGCGGGTGCGGCGACGACCACGCCGACGACGCAAGGTGACAGCCATGGCGGGCGTGCCCGGTGGTGCGCGTCAGGACACGACAGGATCCCTCGACGGCGGACGGCCGGCCACACCGGGCGGGGCGGCGACGGTCACACGCGGCGGCCGTCGACGCTGCGGGGCAGGTTCAGCGGGTTGCCCTCGCGGAGTTCCGGCGGGAGAAGGGCGTCGGGGGTCGACTGGTAGGTGAGCGGGCGCAGCCAGCGTTCGATCGCGGTGGCGCCGACCGAGGTGGAGGTGGACGTGGTGGCCGGGTAGGGGCCGCCGTGGTGCTGGGCGGGGGCGACGGCGACGCCGGTGGGCCAACCGTTGACGAGGACGCGTCCGGCCAGAGGGGTGAGGGCGGCGAGAAGGGCGGGGGCGTCGGTGTCGGGTCCGTCGACGGCGATGTGGAGGGTGGCGGTGAGGTTGCCGGGGAGGCGGGAGAGGACGGCGTCGATCTCGTCGCCGGAGGTGTAGCGGGCGACGACCGTGACCGGCCCGAAGCACTCCTCCAGGAGCGCGTCGTGCGGGCCGTCGGCGGTGAGGAGGTGCGCCGGTACGGTGAGGAAGCCGGGAGCGACGGTGTGGTCGCCGCCCGCGCCCGGGGTGACCGGGGCCTCGACGCCGGGGAGCCCGGCCCGTTCGCGTACCCCTGAGACAAAGGCGTCGCGCATCCGGTGGTCGAGCAGGACTCCCGCCTCTGTGTCGCCGACCGCGTCGGTGAGCGACTTCAGCAGTTGGTCGCCGCTCTCTCCGGCCGGGGCCAGGACGAGTCCGGGTTTGGTGCAGAACTGCCCCAGGCCGAGGGTCATCGAGCCCGCGAGATCGGCGCCGATCCGCTCGCCGCGCTCGGCGGCGGCTGCCTCCGTGACGACCACGGGGTTCAGGGAGCCCAGTTCGCCGTGGAAGGGGATGGGGACCGGGCGGGCGGCTGCCGCGTCGTGCAGGGCGCGTCCGCCGCGCACCGAGCCGGTGAACCCGGCGGCGGCGACCAGCGGGTGCCTGATCAGTTCGATGCCCGCGTCGAAGCCGTGCACCAGGATCAGTACGTCTTCGGGCAGGCCGACCCGTGCCGCCGCCCGGCGCAGTACGGAGGCGCAGAGTTCGGAGGTGGCGGGGTGGTCGGGGTGCGCCTTGACCACGACGGGGCACCCGGCGGCCAGCGCGCTCGCGGTGTCACCGCCGGGGACGGAGAAGGCGAGCGGGAAGTTGCTCGCCGCGTACACGGCGACGACCCCGAGCGGAACCTTGTAGCGGCGCAGGTCGGGCCACGGCGGGGTCTGGGTGGCGTCCTCGTGGTCGATGCGGATGTCGAGGAAGGAGCCCTCGTCGACGACCTCCGCGAACGCCCTCAACTGAGCGGCGGTCCGGGCGAGTTCACCGGTGAGCCGGGTCCGGCCGAGTGCGGTCTCCGCGTCGGCGGCCTCGATGACGTGCTCCCCGGCCTCGGTGAGCAGATCGGCTGCGGTACGCAGGAAGGCGGCGCGTACGACACGGTCGGCGAGGGCGCCGCGTACGGCATGGGCGGCCCGGACGGCGCGGTCGACCTCCTCCGGCGTGGCCTCCACCGCAACCTGCTCGCGCGGGTTGCCGGTGCGAGGGTCGACACTCAGGACGGGTGCTGCGGCCACCGTGAATCCTTCCGCTCCGCTGTTACATGTGGGAATTCGTTCGGTATTTTGAACACGATTCCCGATCATGAATACGGCGCGACTCTATTTCCGGATGCCCGGAGTTGGCAAGGAGTCGGAGGGGCCGTGCATCCCCGGGTTCCGGAGGGTCACAAAAGCGTTGCGGGGAGGGGCACTGGCTAGTGCTGTGACCGGGATGGTTCACCGTGATCGGAAGGCGGCTCACGGGACGAGCGCACGCGAAACGGTCTGGTATTACTGGGGCATGCAGGAAGAGACCGCGCGCTCCGCAATCGACACGTTCATCTCCGCGTTCAACGCCTCGGACGACCGCTATGTGACTGTCCTGCTCTCCCGGGCCCTGACCTCAGACGTGGTCTTCTGGGGGCCATTGGGTCGCAGCGAAGGGATCGAGGCGGTCGAGCGGTTCGTGCTGGACATCAGGCGCCACCCGGCAGGGACCGGTACGATGGTGCGCTGCTCAGCGGTGGACATGCCTAACGAGTGGGCCCGGTACCAGTGGGTCTTCACCACGCCGGATGGAGGCCCCCGCCTGGCGGGAACGGACGTCGTCCATCTGCGGCGGAGCCTCATCGACCAGGTCATCGTCTTCGCGGGGGAGATCGAGCCGTCCGCCTCCTGAGTCATCCTTCTCCGGCGCCGTCTTTCTCCTGAACTTGCCCCGTTCGGCGCTCCGGGGCTGCGGTTCGCGGTTGATCAGGCTGCGGTGTAGAGGGGGCGTCCGCCCCAGCGGATGGATCACGTAGATCGGTGCGCCGTCCGGACGGGCGGCGCGGATCGACTTCAGTGCGGCCAGCGTGTTCGCGGCGCCCTTTGTGCGGCGGTTGACGCCCCACAGACGGTCGTCGCCGACCGAGTAGCAGCCGTGGAAGTAGCACACCCCGTGGGTGCGGTGGTAAGTGGCCGGCAGCCGGCCGGGGCGCTTCTTCGTAGCCCAGCCGGAGCCGGCGGTGGGCCGGATCCCGAGCGAGCCAAACTCGTCGAATGCAAAGACCCGGTCCGGGAACCGGTCCACCACTGCCTCGATCCGGTCCAGCTTCGCCTCGCGCTCGGGGTCCGGGGACTGCTTCCACGTCTTGGTGCGCTGGAAGGTGACGCCGCGCCGGGCGAGCAGGCAGCGTAACGCCTCGCGGCCGATCCGGCCGCCTTGCGATCGCACGCACCGGACGCCGCTCCTTCCGGGCAAACCTTGCCGGTCACGGCACTAGCTGTTGAGCCGAGCCGCGCCCGCGCCCGGTCCGGCCCCGTACGGCGCGGCGGGTCTGCCGATGACGAGAGATGAGGAATCGGTGAGAATCCGCGCGGCCAGGAACAGCGCTCGGCGCACCGCTCGTTCCCTCCCGGGATGAACAAGGCGATCAGGCGGACCTCGGTCTTCTGCCTGCTGATGGTCCTCGCGCTGTTGGTGCGGGCGACCTGGTTGCAGGCGTATCAGGCACAGGCTCTCGCAGACAACGAACACAACCGGCGGAAGACCATCGCACAGTACGCGCAGCCGCTCGGTGACATCATCGTGGCCGGGAAACCGGTCACCGGCTCGAAGAGGACGGTGGACAGCGACCTCGCGTACAAGCGCACCTACACCGAGGGCGCGCTCTATTCGGCCGTCACCGGCTACAGCTCGCAGGCGTTCGGCACCACGCAGCTCGAAGGGATCTACAGCCATGTGCTCGACGGCACCGACGACCGGCTGAAGAACCCGATGGACGCGTTGACCAACAAGCAGGCGTCCCCGGGCGACGTCCTGACCACGATCGACCCCGATGTGCAGAAGGCCGCGTACGAGGCGCTCGGCGACGACAAGGGCGCGGCGGTCGCGATCGACCCGGCCACCGGGCAGATCCTGGGCATGGTCTCCACCCCGTCCTACGACCCGTCGACGATCAGCGGCACGACGGACGGCGACGCCTGGCAGGCGCTGCTGAACGACAAGGACAAGCCACTGGTCAACCGGGCGCTGCGGCAGCCGCTGGCGCCTGGTTCGACGTTCAAGCTGGTGGTGGCCGCCGCGGCGTTGGAGGACGGGCTGTACGACTCCGTCGACGTGCGCACGGACAGTCCGAATCCGTACCGCCTGCCCGGTACCACCAGGGACCTGGAGAACGAGAACCCCTCCGCCCCCTGCGAGAACGCCACGCTGCGCACCGCGCTCCAGTACTCCTGCAACAACGTCTTCGGCAAGATCGCCGTCGATCTCGGCCAGGACAAGGTCAAGGCGATGGCGGAGAAGTTCGGCTTCAACGACGAGAAGCTCGATGTGCCGGTGCGTGCCTACGAGAGCGTCTACCCGTCCGGCATGGACGAGGCACAGACGGCGCTGTCGGGCATCGGGCAGTTCGAGGTGACCGCGACGCCGTTGCAGATCGCCATGGTGTCGGCCACCCTCGCCAACGGTGGTGAACTGGCCGCGCCGCACATGGTCGCGAAGGTGACCGACGCCGAGGGCGACACCTTGCAGGACTTCGCGGACGGGGACACGAAGCGGGTGGTCTCGAAGTCCACCGCCGAGCAGCTGCGCAGCGCGATGGTGACGGTCGTCGAGGAGGGCACGGGCACCAACGCCCGGATCGCCGGGGCCGAGGTCGGCGGCAAGACGGGAACCGCGCAGAACGGTGTAGGCAACAGTAAATCGCCGTACGCCTGGTTCACGTCGTACGCGAAGGACCGGTCCAGCGACAAGGAGGTCGCGGTCGCGGTGATCGTCGAGGACTCGGGCGCGGCCCGCTCGGAGGTCAGCGGCAACGGCCTGGCCGCGCCGATCGCCCAGAAGATGATGAAGGCGGCCCTGGCGCGCTGAGGGGCGGGGCCGGGGCGCGGCAGGCCGGGGCCGTACGCCGCGGTCCCGGCGCGGCGTTGCCCGCACGCCGGTGATGCCACCTCGCCTGGTCCCGGCGCGGTTCCCGGCGCGGTTCCCGGCGGGGTGGTTTCCTTCATCGCCTTCGTGATCCTCGTCCCCCGAGGCGTGCCAGCGCCCGGCGGACGACGGCGCGGGGGCGGGGCGCCTCGCCCAGCACCGGAACGCGGAAGCCGCGTCACGGATACGTCAAGGCGGGGAAGGTAAGGGAACGGCAAAGCCGGGTCGTTCGTTACCGGTGCATGACCGCTATGACCCCTGGCTCGAACATTCCGCTGTCCATCGCCCGCGTGGCAGTGGACGTCTCCGCACCGGTGCGGCTCGACGTTTCGGGCCTGCTTCTCACCGCCTCCGGCAAGGTGCGCTCCGACGACGACTTCATCTTCTACAACCAGCCCGTCGGCCCCGGCGTGACGTACCGCTCCGGCGGCGGTACGTCACCGGACGCGATCCTGGTGGACACCGCCGCGGTCCCGACCGGCATCGAGAAGATCGTCGTCACGGCGAGTCCGGACGCGGCGGGGCAGACCTTCCAGGGCATCGAGCCCACGGCGACCGTGCGCAACGCCGACGACGACAGCGTGCTGGCCACGTTCACCCCGCCCCGGCTGACGGCGGAAACGGCACTGGTGGTCATGGAGATCTATCTCCGCAACGGCGCCTGGAAGGTCCGGGCGGTCGGCCAGGGCTATGCGAACGGCCTGGCCGGCATCGCGACGGACTTCGGCGTCTCGGTGGAGGACGAGCCCACCCCCGTGACCACCGCCACGCCCACGTCGGCGGCCGTGCCCAGCGCGCCGCCAGCTCCGGCCGCAGCGCCCGCGCCCTCGGCGCCCCCCATGCCGGCCGCGCCCCCCGTGGACCCGCGGATCGCCGCTTCCCCGGCCCCCGCCGCCCCGCCGGCCGCACCCGCGCCCGCCTCCTCCGGCCGGATCAACCTGGACAAGGGCCGGGTCAACCTCCAGAAGAACCAGACGGTGTCCCTGGTCAAGGGCGGCCGCCCGCTGCTCTCCCAGGTCAAGATGGGCCTCGGCTGGGAGCCCGCGTTCCGCGGCAAGGACATCGACCTGGACGCCTCGGTGATCGCCTATGGCCCCAACCGCAACCACCTGGACAGCTGTTACTTCGGCAAGCTCTCCATCCTCAACGGGTCGGTCAAGCACTCCGGCGACAACCTCACGGGCGAGGGCGCCGGGGACGACGAGGTGATCGTCGTCGACCTGGGCCGGATCCCGGCGGAGGCCACCGGACTGGTCTTCACGGTCAATTCGTTCACCGGCCAGAAGTTCACCGAGGTCGCCAAGGCGTACTGCCGGCTGCTCGACGCGGCCACCGGCGAGGAACTGGTCCGCTTCGACCTGACCGGCGCGCAGCCGCAGACCGGTGTGATGATGGCGAAGCTGATCAGGCAGTTCTCCGGCGAATGGGAGATGACGGCCATGGGTGACTTCGTGAAGGCACGCACCGTCCGCGCCATGGTGAAGCCCGCCGCCCAGGCGCTGTAGCGCGCCGGGCGGCGGCCCCCGGCCCACCGGCGGTCCGCCGGACGGCCGGGGCCATCGGCCGGCGCGGGTGACCACGCCCCTCGGACGCGCTCAGGCGCTGTCCGTCTCCGGACGGCTCCAGGGCCAGTGCGCGTCCCGGCCCGCCTCCAGCAGCGGCACCATGCGGAACGCCGCATCGGACAGCCCGCCGAAGGTGTGCCGGTTCGCGCCGCCCGACGGGGCGTGCCCGGTCCGGTACCCGGCCAGGTTCCACGTGTAGACGGGCACGGTGGACGGCACGGCCGCCGTCGTGTCCGCCGCGTACGAGAACGACGCCTGCTCGTCGGTCACGATCAGCACCCGGTCGTGCTTCCGGTAGTGGCGACGCACCGCCTCCGCGGTGTTGGTGCCGCCGAGGTCCCCGAAGCGCTCCAGCACCTTCAGCACGGATTCGGCGCGCCGGAACCTCACCCGAGCACTGCTCGTGCCGAACTGCACCAGGTCCGCCTCCTCGGCCCGCAGCGCCAGCGCCGTGCCGAAGATCGCGGCGGCATCGGCCCGGTTGAGCTGCGAACGGTCCGACAGCGGCGACCACATCGAGCCCGAGCGGTCCACCAGGATCAACGTCCGCCCCGGCAGTGCGGGCACATTCGCCAGGGAGTGCCCGAGCGCCATCTCCAGCGCGTGTGCCCAGCGCAGCGAGGGCGCGTGCCGGTACGCCGCGAGGTAGCGGAACGGGAACTGCCGGGACGCGGCGACCGCCTCCGGGTCGCTGATCCTCGCCGCCACCCGCGCGGCCACCTCGTCCGAGACACCCGCCTCGTCGAAGTTCCGCAGATTGCGGACGAGCGCCATCGCGCCCATGGACGGAATCATCGCTTCCCAGGCCGCGGCGTCCATCGGCCCCTGCAACCAGCCGGCCAGGGCCTCCCAGGTCATGCCCGCGGCGGCCAGCCGGTCCGCTCCGTCCGCGGCGGTGACCACGGCCCGCCGCTCCTCGACCGGGAGTTCCCTCAGCGCCCGGTGGGCCGTGAGGATGCGATCGGCGGCGGGCACCGCGGCCGTCTCCGGGTGGTGGCGGCGGTCGAGGGCGTACCGGAACAGCTCGCCCTGCCGCGGCTTGGCCGGGTCGGGCGAGGCGTGCACCAGGTTCAGGACGTCGCCGAAGCGGTAGCCCTTGGACGCCGTGTCGTACTTCAGCAGCGATCTGCCGTCGTAGAGACGGCGCACGGCGTCGGCGATGCCGCGCTTGACCGGCTTGGGCACGGCACGGCCGTGGCGCGAGGTCCAGTACCCGAGGAATTCGCCGGGCTCGTCGGCGCGCAGCAGGACGGAGTCGACGACGCGCCGGTTGGAAGGGCCGCCCTCGGCACCGGCGTCGAGGCGCGCCTTGACGTACTCGGCGGCGCCGACGAGCGAAGCGGTACGCATCTGCCCGTCACGGCGCAGCCAGTGGAGCAGACCGGCGGTCCATTCCGGGTCGTCGACGGCGAGTGTCCGCACCAGCTCGGCGAAGCGGTCGTCGCGCTGCTCGCCGTCCTCGTAAAAGGTCTGCTGCGAGACGAAGTTGGTGATCGCGAGCAGGAAGAGCTCGGAGCGCTCGTCGCGGAGAAAGCCCCGGCCGCCCTGGTGGTTGGACGCGGTGCAGCCGGTCGACCGCACGGGCGAGGCGGCCCGGCGGCTGTCCGAACGAGGCTTTTCCGTACGGGACTTGGTGATGCGGATGTTGAAGCGTGCCATGCGAATTCCCCCGAATTCGTTGGGAGAAGGCACAGCGAGGGGAGGGCGCCCGAGATCAGGGTCGACGACGGAATTGTCCGATGCTCTTCCAGGTTGAGCTACCGGCCTGAACCGGGCGGGACTCGAACCCGCAACCGTCGGATCCGGGAAGTATCCGTCGTCTTCGCACCGGGCACCCTCCCGGCTCTGTGCCTCCCGAGATCAGAGTCGGCGGCGGCGTGTTCGATTCATGAAGTAGCCGCAGCCTGCGCACCGGGAGGTGCATGCAGTCATTGCTGATGCAGTTGTGGTGCCCAGAGATCCAGGTCGGCGGAACCGACGATGGCACCACACCGGACCGAAATCCGGTGGCGGGAGTCAAACCCCGCGGCCTTCCCCACCATGAAGAAGTAGGTCCTGCCTGCGCACCTGGGCACGAACAGGACTCTAAAGGGGAAGCCGCGTCGGAGGCGAGGGATTTACGCACGCGCGTACGAGCACACACCGCGTGCGGCTCCGCACGGAGTGGCCCGTACGGTCCGGGAGATCCGTACGTGGCCGGGGATCCGCAGGGGCCCGGCCACGCGGACGGGTCGTCAGTGACGGTGCGGCTGCCGCTTCCAGGGGCCGGTGATGGCGAGCATGATGCCCGGGTCCTGGATGCTGGCGTACAGCGTGCTGCCGTCGGGCGAGAACGTCACTCCGGTGAACTCGCTGTACTCCGGCTCCTGTTCGCTGCCGATGTTCAGCTCGTTGCGGGCGATCGGGTACGTGCGGCCGCTCTCCGTCGCCCCGAACAGGTGCTGGAGGCCGTCGCCGTCCTCGGCGACGACCAGGCCGCCGTACGGCGAGACGGTGATGTTGTCCGGGCCGTCGTAGGCGCCTTCCCTCGACGGGTCCGCGTTCACGCCCAGGAGCACCTTCAGCGTCAGCGTGCGGCGCTTCGGCTCGTAGAACCAGACCTGGCCGTCGTGCCGGCCGGGGCTCTCCGCGCGGGCGAAGGAGGAAACGATGTACGCGCCGCCGTCACCCCACCACATGCCCTCCAGCTTGCGCGCGCGGGTGACCTCGCCGTCGGCGAACTGCTTGCGCACCGACACGGTCCTCGCGTCGCGGTCGGGGACGTCGACCCAGTCCACCCCGTAGACCGTGCCGGTCTTCGTGGCCCGGGACAGGTCGTCGACGAACCCCCCGTTGCGGTCGAAGCACTTGAACGCCTGGAGCGCACCGGCGTCGTCGGCGAGCGCGCGCAGCCTGCCGCGGCCGTGGCGGAAGCCGTGCGGCGGCACCCAGCGGTAGAGCAGCCCGTTGGGGCCGGAGGCGTCCTCGGTCAGGTAGGCGTGACCGCGCTTGGGGTCGATGACGACGGCCTCGTGGGCGTACCGGCCGAATGCCTTGATCGGGCGGGGGTCGCGGTTGGCGTGCCGGTCGTAGGGGTCGACCTCGAAGACGTAGCCGTGGTCCTTGAGCAGGCCGTTCCTTCCCGCCTTGTCCTCGGTCTCCTCGCAGGTGAGCCAGGTGCCCCACGGGGTGGCGCCGCCCGCGCAGTTGGTGGACGTACCGGCGATGCCGACCCACTCGGCGGTACGGCCGTCGCGGCGGGTCTCCACGACGGTGCAGCCACCGGCCGCGACCGGGTCGTAGACCAGGCCCTCGGTGAGCGGCACGGGGTGCTCCCAGCCGGCGCGGGTGCCGCTCAGCTCGTGGTTGTTGACGAGCAGGGTGACACCGCGGGGACCCTCGAAGGCAGCCGTGCCGTCGTGGTTGGACGGGGTGTACTCACCGGTCTCCAGCTTGGTGACACCGCAGTGGGTGATGACCTTGTAGGAGAATCCGGCGGGCAGCGCGAGGATGCCCCGGGGGTCGGGAACCAGAGGTCCGTAGCCGGGCTCGTCGTGGTGGCCGTTGCCGTGCCCGTCCCCGTGGCCCTGACCGTGCTTCGGCTCCCCGGCGGCCAGTGCGCCGGGAGCGGTGGCCAGCGCGGCGACCGTACCGGTCAGCGCGATGCCGGCACCGGTGAGGGCGGACTGTCTGGTGAATTCCCTGCGGGTGAAGGACATCACGTCACTCCTGGAACGACTGGCGGGTTGTTGGCGCGCCCACAGTGACGTTCCTGCCCCAACTCCAGCTGAACTGCGGGCGACGCCCCGGGGCATCCTTCCTGTGCAGTTGATCGAATGCGGTCCGAAGGATCACGAACGGCCGAAAGCCCTTGGCCGATCGCCGCGTCGGGGCAACCGGACGGCCGTTCCACGGCCGAGCGGGTCCGGCCACCGTGTCCGGCCGGACCCGCTCGTCACACCGCGTTCCCCTCACACCGCTCGGACGGACACCGTCCCGTACACCGGTATGCCTGCATCCCGGGCGCGTCGGCACATCGGCACGGCACCAGGCGCCCGGAAACCCTGAGGTCGCGTCAGGCGTACGGTCGCCGTCGCCCGCCGTCGGCGGGCACCCTCAGGCGCCCGCGCGCGAGCGGGCCTTGAACGCCGCCTTGCGGGCCGCCTTGGCCTTCTTCTTGTCGCTGTGCAGCTGGCCCATCGCGTCGAGGACGTCCGCCGTCGCGGGGTGCTCCACCCGCCACACCTCGTCGAAGAAGCCGCTGTGCCGGTCCGCCAGGCTCTCGACGAGGCCCTGGAGCTCATCCAGGCCGCCCTCGGCCTGCAACTGGGCCGCGATGGTGTCGACGGCGAGCCAGAAGATCATCGACTCCGGCGGCGCGGGCACGTCCTGCGCGCCGAGCTCCACGAGCCAGACCCGGGCGAGGCCGCCGAGTTCGGGGTCGTCCAGCACCGCGCGCACCGCGGGCTCCGCCTCCGCGCCGACCAGGGAAAGCGCCTGCTGGCAGTGGAGCCGGCGCAGCGGAGCCTCCTGGTCCGTGCCCCGTGCCGCCGCGAGGAGTTCGGCCGCGGCACCGTCCGCGCCGCGGCGGGCGAGCCACAGTTCGGACTCGGCGCGGGCCGCCGCCTCGGGATAGTGAGCGATGCCGCCGAGGAGCGCGTCGGCCCCCTTGGCCACGAGGTCACCGATCGCCGGGGCGTCCACGCCCGCCTCCAGCATCCGCGCCCGGATGCCGTACAGGCCGAGGGGGGTCAGCTTCACCATGCCGTACCGGGTGACGTCCTCGTCGTCGGCCTGCGGGTCGGCGTCCTCGCCCTCCTCCACCAGCAACGCCTCGTCCACCGGCTGGTACTCGACGATCCCGATGGGTTCGAGGACCCGGAACTGGTCGTCGAGCCGCATCATCGCCTCGGACACCTGTTCAAGGATGTCGTCGGTGGGTTCGCCCATGTCGTCCGGCACGATCACGGAGGCGGCGAGCGCGGGCAGCGGCACCGGGGGCGTCTTCGCACCGCCGTCGCCGGCACCGTCGCCGACGGTGAGGAGGTACAGGTTGCCGAGGACCCCGTCGAGGAATTCCGCCTCGGCCTCCGGATCCCAGTCCAGGGCGTCGAAATCGACTGAACCGTCCTCGGCGAAGAGGTCGGCGAAGTCGTCGAAGACCGGCGCGGTGGCGTCGGCGTAGGCGGCCTCCAGGCCGTCGAGCCAGATCGCGAGGACGTCCTGCGGCGAACCTCCGGTGATCAGCGCCAGGTTCTCGCCCGCGGTGGCGGTCCCCTCCGCCTCCGGCCCGGCGTCCTCGTCCGGGTCCTCGACGTCGACGAGCCCCGTGTCGACCGCGAGCCGCCACGCCTCGCTCGCCTCCGCCGCGCCCTCCTCGTCCGCCGCGAGGCCGAGGTGCTCGGCCGCCGCGGGCAGCTGCGCCTCGACGAGCTCACCACCGGCGCCGACCCTGGTATCCGGGCCGGCCCAGCGCGCGAGCCGGATGGCGCGGCCCAGCAACGGTGTGGCGAGGGCGTCCCGCGCCAGCTCGGCCTCGGTGTGCAGCCGTACGGGCGGCAGGGTGGGGCGCTCTGCGGACATCTGGTGATTCTCCTCGGGCGTACGGGGCGTACCGGGTCCTTGGCGTGTTTCGAAAGTCCCGTCCGGTCCGCGACGCCGGGCCCGGCGCCTCGCCACGTTGTCGGGATCGTCCACGTACGCCCAGTACGAGGACGACCCTCCGCCTTGCGATGCACCGCACCGGACGCCGCGGCCCCCGCCCCTCGGGCGGACGACGCCACTTTCGAAACACGCCCCAGTGCTGCGACCGGAAAGGTTCACCGGCTCGCGGCGCCCGGCGCGGCGCTTCGCCGTGTTGTCGCATCACCCGAGTACGTCCCGTACACGAGTGATGCTCCGCCTTGCGCCGCACCGCACCAGACGCTGCGAGCTTCCTGGCAAACCTTTCCGGTCACAGCACCAGCGGCCCAGCGTAGACGCATTTCGCCCCATGCCGCCCGGTTCAGACGAAGGAGGAAGGCGGCATCTGCGGGGGCCTTGACAACTACCAGGCGCACACACGAGATTGACGCGCGTAGATCCACTTGGAGGCCATCGACTCCTCTCGCGGACCGTCGATCCTTCCCGCAGAGCACCGACCGCGCGGACTCCCGGCCCGGACGGCTCCCGCCACGGGGGCGGCCCGGCCCGGAGACCACCTCGTCCGGGCGCACTCCCCGAACCACGCGGAGTCCCGGCCGCCCGCGCGGTCCCGTTCCTCCGAGCCCCGACCGCGCCCGACAGCCCCGACAACACCGACAGCCCAGACATCTCTCGCCAACCCTCGACACCCCGGAGCCCGTGATGCCCGCCGCATCGTCCAGAACGACCGCCGTCACCGCCGTAGTCGCCGCCGCGCTCGCGGCGGGCCTGCTCACCGGCGCTGCCACCACCTCCGCCTCCGCCGCCTCCGCCACTTCTCCGCACTCCTCCGATTCCTCCACCCCAGCTTCCGGCTCCCCCGCCGACGGCCCGGTCAGCATCCACGACGTCCAGGGCTCCACCCGCATATCCCCGCTCGTCGGGCGACAGGTGAGCGGTGTCACCGGCATCGTCACCGGGGTGCGGACGTACGGCTCCAAGGGCTTCTGGTTCCAGGAGCCGCGCCCGGACGCCGATCCGGCCACCAGCGAGGGCGTCTTCGTCTTCACCTCGTCCGCGCCGACCGTCGCGGTCGGCGACGCGGTCACGGTCTCCGGCACCGTCACCGAGTACGTCCCGGGCGGCGCCGCATCGGGCAACCAGTCGCTCACCCAGATCAGCAGGCCCACCATCGAGGTCGTGTCCTCCGGCAATCCGCTGCCCTCGCCCGTGACGATCTCCGGGCGCTCGGTCCCCTCCCGGTACGCGCCGGCCGGCGACCCGGCGGCGGGCGGCTCCATCAACGCGCTCCCCCTCGCTCCCTCCCGCTACGCCCTGGACCACTACGAGTCCCTGGAGGGCATGAATGTCCGGATCGGTTCCTCGCGGGTGGTCGGCGCCACCGACCCGTACTCCGAACTGTGGGTGACGGTGAAGCCGTACGAGCACGCCAACCGGCGCGGCGGCACGGTCTACGGCTCGTACGACGCGCAGAACACCGGCCGGCTCCAGGTCCAGTCGCTGGTGCCGCTCGCCGAGCGCCCCTTCCCGGCCGCCGATGTCGGTGACGTGCTGTCCGGCACGACCGAGGGGCCGCTCGACTTCAACCAGTACGGCGGCTACACGCTGACCGCCCGCACCCTGGGAGAGGTCACCGGCAAGGGCCTGCGCCGGGAGACCACCCGCAAGCAGCGCCGCGGCGAACTGGCTGTGGCGACGTACAACGTCGAGAACCTCGACCCGGCCGATCCGCAGGAGAAGTTCGACGCGCTCGCCGCCGCGGTGGTGAACAACCTCGCCTCGCCCGACATCGTCGCGCTGGAGGAGATCCAGGACGACAACGGCCCGAAGGACGACGGCACGGTCTCCGCGGACCGCACCGTCACGAAGTTCGTCGACGCGATCGTGGCCGCGGGCGGTCCGGCGTACCAGTGGCGTTCCGTCGACCCGCAGGACAAGAAGGACGGCGGGCAGCCCGGCGGCAACATCCGCCAGGTGTTCCTCTTCAACCCGGAGCGGGTGTCGTTCACCGACCGCGCGGGCGGCGACGCCACGACGGCGACCGACGTCGTGCGGGAGCGGGGCCGGGCCGCGCTGACCCACTCCCCCGGCCGGATCGACCCGGCGGACGCGGCGTGGGAGAACAGCCGCAAGCCGCTCGTCGGGGAGTTCGTCTTCCGCGGCCGCACGGTCTTCGTCGTCGCCAACCACTTCGCGTCCAAGGGCGGCGACGAGTCCCTGGTCTCCCACCACCAGCCGCCGACCCGTTCGTCCGAGGTGCAGCGGCACGCACAGGCCGCAGCCGTCAACGCCTTCGTCAAGAAGCTGCTGAGCGTCCAGAGGAACGCGGACGTACTGGTCGTCGGTGACATCAACGACTTCGAGTTCTCCGGTACGACCAAGGCGCTCACGGCCGGTGGCGTGCTCTCCCCGGCCATCGAGTCGCTGCCGCGCGCGGAGCGCTACTCCTACGTCTACCAGGGCAACAGCCAGGTCCTCGACCAGATCCTGACGAGCCCGTCGGTCGGCCACTTCGAGTACGACAGCGTGCACATCAACGCCGAGTTCGCCGCGCAGAACAGCGACCACGACCCGCAAGTGCTCCGCTTCCGTCCGTGAGCCGGGGCGGGACCGCGCCGACGCGTGCCCGATCGCGCGCTTCCGCCCGCGCGCCCGCCCCACACGCTGTGCGCCCGTCCTCGGCGCGATGCCGAGCGCGGGCGCGTAGGGGCGTCGTCCGCCCGAAGGGCGGGGCCCGCGGCGTCCGGTGCGGCGCATCGCCAGGCGGAGGGCCGTCCCCGTACGGGGCGTACGCGGACGATCCCGACAACGTGGCGAGCCGCGTCAGGCGTCGCGGGCCGGACGGGACTTTCGAAACACGCCCTAGTTGTGGCTGTGCAGGATGTCGTTGAGACCGTCCCACACCGCGTTGTTCGGGCGGGCCTCGACGGTGCCGGTGACCGAGTTGCGGCGGAAGAGGATGTTCGAGGCGCCGGAGAGCTCACGGGCCTTGACGATCTGGCCGTCCGGCATCGTGATGCGGGTGCCCGCCGTGATGTACAGCCCGGCCTCGACGACGCACTCGTCGCCGAGCGCGATCCCGACCCCGGCCTCGGCGCCGATCAGGCAGCGCTCACCGATGACGATGCGCTCCTTGCCACCTCCGGAGAGGGTGCCCATGGTGGAGGCGCCGCCGCCGATGTCGGAGCCGTCACCGACCACGACGCCCGCGGAGATCCGGCCCTCGACCATCGACGTGCCGAGGGTGCCCGCGTTGAAGTTGACGAAGCCCTCGTGCATGACGGTGGTGCCGGGGGCCAGGTGCGCGCCGAGCCTGACCCGGTCGGCGTCGGCGATACGGACGCCCTTCGGAGCGACGTAGTCCGTCATCCGGGGGAACTTGTCGACGGAGGTGACCTGGAGGTGCAGGCCGTCGGCGCGGGCGTTCAGCCGCACCTTCTCCACGTCGTCCACGGCGACCGGGCCGAGCGAGGTCCAGGCGACGTTGGAGAGCAGCCCGAAGAGGCCGTCCAGGTTCTGGCCGTGCGGCCGGACGAAGCGGTGCGAGAGGAGGTGCAGACGCAGGTACGCGTCGTGGGCGTCGAGCGGCTTGTCGTCGAGCGAGGCGATGACCGTGCGCACGGCGACGATCTCGACACCGCGGCGGGCGTCCACACCGATGGCCTTGGCAGCACCCGCGCCGAGGAGGTCGACGGCCTGGTCCGGGGTGAGCCGCTCGGTTCCGGCCGGGCCGGGGGCGTCGGCGAGTTCGGGGGCGGGGAACCAGGTGTCGAGAACGGAACCGTCGCCTGCGACGGTGGCGAGGCCGGCGGCGACGGCGCCGGTGGTGCGGGGAGAAGTCGTATCGCTCATGCACGAAACCTAACCGCGCATGCGTGATCGGGGCCAACCGGCCTCGGCCGGTGGTCGGGGCATCCCCCGGAAAGCCGCGCCCGCTCCTCTGCCGGGGCCTCCGAAGGCCCGGATCCCCACCGAGTCTCCTGCGGGGAACCGACCAGGACATCACGGTTCCCCGCAGTCGATCCGGGCGACGGACCGGGCGGCTGCCGACGGGCCGGTCAGCCGACGACGCGCCCCAGCATCTCCCGCGCGTACGCCTCGTCGTACTCCCCACCGGTCAGCAGCACCTGCAGACAGATCCCGTCCATCAGCGCGATCAGCGCACGCGCCGTGGCCGGATCCGTGCGCCGGGACAGCAGCTCGGCCGTGCCGTCGGTCCACTCGGCGGCGACGGGCCGCAGCGCGGGCCTGCGGAGCGCGGCGAGGTACAGCTCGTACTCCAGCTCCGCGCGCCCCCGCCCGCCACGGAAATACTCCCCCAGCAGCCGGGCCAGCTCCTCGGCTACGTCGGCCGCGGGATCGGCGAGCGCCCGGCTCTCCCGCATGACCTTCGCGAAGTTCTCGTTCGACCGGCGCAGCGCGGCGATCAACAGCTCGTCCAGCGAGGCGAAGTGATAGGTCGTCGAGCCCAGCGGCACATCGGCCTCGGCGGCGACGGAGCGGTGGCTGAGGCCCGCGATGCCCTTGGCGCCGACCACGCGGATCGCGGCGTCGATGATGCGGTCACGCCGCTCGGGGTCGTAACGACGGGCCATCAGTGAGCCCCGCCCAGATTCAGCACCACCACTCCGGCGATGACGAGCGCTATGCCCGCGAGCTTGACCGGGCCGCCGGACTCCCCCATGAAGAGGATGCCGATGGCGGCGACCGCGGCGGTGCCGATGCCGGCCCAGATCGCGTAGGCGGTCCCCACCGAGAGCGTCTTCAGCGCCCGGGCGAGCAGCGTGAAGGCGGTGAGGTAGCCCACGAGGGTGATCAGCGAAGGCCAGAGCCGGGTGAAGCCCTGGCTGTACTTCATCGCCGTCGTGCCGGCGACCTCGGCCACGATCGCCGCGGCAAGCAGTCCGTAACCCATGTGTACGAGTGTACGCATCGGCGTCCTTCCCACGGTACGACGACTTCTCGCCGACCGGGAGGCTACGGTGTCCCGACCGGGGCGCGGACGGCGACGACGGACACGACACATGACGGAGCAGCGGTGACGCAGGACGCAGGGTGGGGTGGCGGGGCGCCGTACGGCGGAGCACCCTACGGGGGACCGCAGGGGTGGGGTGGCTGGATGCCGCCCCCGAAGCCAGGGGTGATACCCCTGGCGCCCCTGAGGATGGGGGACATACTCGGGGGCGCCTTCAGCACGACGGGCCGCTGCTGGAAGCAACTGCTCGGGGTCGGCGGGGCCGCGTACGGCGGGACGCTGGCCGCCGTGGCGGTGACGGCCCTGATCGCGTACGCGGCGGCCGGTGAGCACCTGCGCCGACTCCTCTCGCTCAGCGCCGACGAGGACCCGGCGCCGGGCGATCTCGTGCCGGTTCTGACCGGCCTGGGCGCCGTCTGGATGATCGGCGTGGTCACGTTCGTGCTGGCGACGGCCGTGGTCTACGCGGCGGTGCCCGCCGTCCTCCAGGAAGCGGTACTGGGCAGGCCGACGACCTTCTCCGCCGTCTGGCGCCGGGCCTGGTCCCGCGTACCGGCGGTGATCGGGACGGTGATCCTCATGTCCCTGGTCGTGATGGTGCCCGTCGTGCTCGCGGTGGTCGGCTTCTTCGGCCTCGTGGTCGGTCTCATGGCCAGTGCGATCGCTCCGGCGGACAGTGCCGGCGGCGCCGTGCTGTGGAGCGCCTTCGGTCTCCTGGGCGCCCTCGCCACCGCTCCGCCGGCCGCCTGGCTCTGGGTGAGGTTCAGCCTGGCCCCCGCGGCGGTGGTCTTCGAGGGGCTGCGCCCGGTGGCGGCCCTGCGCCGCTCCGCCCAGCTCGTGCGCGGCGACTGGTGGCGGATCTTCGGGATCAGCCTGCTGGCCTTCGCCATGGCCGCGGTGACGAGCTACATGGTCCAGATGCCGTTCTCGTTCCTCGGCATGTTCTCGGGCGTCATCGGCGGTGCGACCCTCGACGAGGACCCGAACCCCGCCTCGGTGGTCCTCGCCATGAGCGGCTACATGGTGCTCATGATGCTGGGGCAGATGGTCGGCCAGTTCATCTCGGCGACGTTCCCCCAGCTCGTGATCGGGCTCCTCTATGTCGACCGGCGCATGCGTACGGAGCACCTGGGCCCGGCCCTGGCCGAGGCAGCGGCCGCGCCGATGCCGTACGGCTCGTACGGCCCGTAGCGCTCGAGGTGGCCCGGGGCCGGTGTTCCTCGCGCGTCTGACCGGCCCCCCGGCCCGGCTCGCCCCGGGCCGCCGCCGGGGCCTGTCGTCCTGTCAGCCGCCGACGGTGAACCGGACGGCGCGGGACTTCATCCATGCGGCGTGGTGGAGGTCCCCCGCCTCCGTCCCGTCCCCGTACAGGTCGGCCGATCCGAAGTCCGTGACCAGTTGGACGCGGGCGCCCGGCACCATCAGGTCCGGGGCGTCGACGACGGCCTCCCAGCCGCCCGGGTCGCCGGTGGGCAGGTCCGGCCGCTCCACGGGGGCGCGGGCGGCGCCCCCGTCCCAGCCGGTGGAGGGCGTACGGGTCGGAGTCGTCGTCGCCCAGGAAGGGCCACGCTCTGGTACTGGTCGGCGGAGTCTTCCGGACGTCGCGGATACCGAGCCCCGGGACCGGGCGCCACGACAGTGCTGTTGCGAGCGCATCGCACCTGGTCACAGGGCGTATGACGGCCGTAGCCGCAATCGAATCCGTGTGCCACCGTGAACTGCATGAAGGGGCATCGGCACACTCACGCGCATGACCACCACGCGCACGGGCAGGGCCCCGGGCAAGGGCACCACGGCCCCGGCCACACACACGCGCACAGCGGGTCCGAAGACCGGCCCGGTCACGACGTCTCCCCTACGGCGCGTCTGCGGTCTCGGCTCGCGCATCTCGTCACGCCGCACGGCCACGAGGCCGCCGACAAGGTCGACACGGCGATGGAAGCCTCCCGCGAGGGCATGCGCACGCTGTGGATCTCGCTGGTCGTCCTCGGTGCCACCACCGTCGCCCAGGGCGTCGTCGTCGCCCTGTCGGGGTCGGTGGCCCTGCTGGGCGACACCGTCCACAACGCCGCCGACGCGCTGACCGCCGTCCCGCTGGGGATCGCCTTCCTCCTCGGCCGACGGGCGGCGAACCACCGCTACACCTACGGCTACGGCCGGGCGGAGGATCTGGCCGGCGTCCTCATCGTCGCGACCATCGCCGCGTCCGCCGTCCTGGCCGCTTGTGCGGCGGCGGACCGGCTGCTCCATCCCCGCGACGTCACCCACCTGTGGGCCGTCTCCGCCGCCGCGCTCGTCGGTTTCATCGGCAACGAGTGGGTGGCCCGCTACCGCGTCCGCACGGGGCGCCGTATCGGCTCCGCCGCACTGGTCGCCGACGGCCTGCACGCCCGGACCGACGGATTCACCTCGCTGGCCGTCCTGCTGGGCGCGGGTGGCGCCGCGCTCGGCCTGCCCGCCGCCGATCCGGTGATCGGCCTGCTCATCGCCCTGGCCATCCTGTGGGTCCTGAAGGATGCCGCCCGCGAGGTCTGCCGGCGTCTGATGGACTCCGTCGACCCCGGCCTCGTCACCACCGCCCACTGCGCCCTGCGCGGCGTCGACGGCGTACGGGACACCGGGCGGGTACGCATGCGGTGGATCGGTCACGAGCTGCGGGCCGAGACCGAGGTCGTCGTCGATCCAGGGCTGAGCGTCGTCGAGGCCCACCGCATCGCCGTCGCCGCCGAGCACGCCCTCATCCACGCCGTGCCCCGGCTGACCGCGGTGACCGTGCACACGGACCACACACCCGTCGCAGGAGACCCGCACGCCGCCCTCGACCACCACACCGCCTGCCACGTCGCACGGCCCCCGGTGAACCGGGGGCCGTGCGACGGTACGAATGCCACGTGACGCGGCGCCTGCGAAACGGTGGGATCAGACGTTGAAGCCCAGCGCGCGCAGTTGTTCGCGCCCATCGTCCGTGATCTTGTCCGGACCCCACGGCGGCATCCAGACCCAGTTGATCCGCAGCTCGTTGACGATGCCGTCGGTCGCCGACTTCGCCTGGTCCTCGATGACATCGGTCAGCGGACAGGCCGCCGACGTCAGGGTCATGTCGAGAGTGGCGATGTTGGCGTCGTCGATGTGGATGCCGTAGATCAGCCCCAGGTTGACGACGTCGATGCCCAGCTCGGGGTCGACGACGTCGTACAGGGCCTCGCGGACCTCCTCCTCGGAGGCCGGCTTGGTCACCGGGGCCGCCTCTGCGGCCACCTGGGTCTCCTCGGAAGTCACCGTGTTCTCGCTCATGCCGTCTTCCCTTCGGACAGTGCCTTCGCCGTCGCGTCCTTCCACGCCATCCAGCTCAGCAGCGCGCACTTCACGCGGGCCGGGTACTTGGAGACGCCGGCGAACGCGACCGCGTCCTCCAGCACCTCCTCCATCGCGTCGTCCGGCTCCAGCTGGCCCTTCGACTGCATCAGCTCCAGAAAGGTCTCCTGGATCTTCTGCGCCTCGCCCAGCTCCTTTCCGACCAGCAGGTCGTTCAGCACGGACGCACTGGCCTGGCTGATGGAGCAGCCCTGACCCTCGTACGACACGTCGACGATGGTCTCGCCGTCGTACTTCACCCGGAGAGTGATCTCGTCGCCGCACGTCGGGTTGACGTGGTGCACCTCGGCGTCGCCGTCCCGCAGGCCACGCCCGTGGGGGTGCTTGTAGTGGTCCAGGATCACTTCCTGGTACATGGAATCAAGCTTCACCAGTCGACCTCAGCCGCTCGTCCCTCATCCGAAAAAGTTCCGTACGTGCTCCAGGCCGTCCACCAGGGCGTCGACCTCGGCGGGCGTGGAGTACAGATAGAAAGACGCTCGCGTCGTCGCGGGAATTCCGTACCGCAGACACACCGGCCGTGCGCAGTGGTGTCCGACCCGGACCGCGATGCCCTGCTCGTCCAGCACCTGGCCCACGTCGTGCGGATGGATGTCCCCGAGCGTGAAGGAGATCGTGGCGCCGCGGTCCTCGGCCGTCGCCGGGCCGATGATCCGGAGGTCGGGTACCTCCAGCAGCCGCTTCACCGCGTACTCGGTGATCGCCTGCTCGTGTCGGTGGATCTTCTCCATGCCGATCGCCGAGAGGTAGTCCACGGCCGCGCCGAGGCCGACGGCCTGCGCGATCGGGGGCGTACCGGCCTCGAACTTGTGCGGCGCGGGGGCGTACGTCGACGAGTGCATCGAGACGGTCTCGATCATCTCGCCCCCGCCGAGGAACGGCGGCAGGTCCTCCAGGAGCTCCTGCCGTCCCCAGAGCACGCCGATGCCGGTCGGGCCGACCATCTTGTGGCCGGTGAAGGCCACGAAGTCGGCCTGGAGCGCCTGCACGTCGAGCACCATGTGCGGGGCCGCCTGCGAGGCGTCGATGCAGACCAGCGCGCCGACCTGCTGGGCACGGCGGACGATCTTCTCGACCGGGTTGACCGTGCCCAGGATGTTCGAGACCAGCGTGAAGGTGACGATCTTCGTCTTCTCGGTGATGATCTCGTCGATCTTGGACAGGTCGAGGCGGCCGTCGTCGGTGATGCCGAACCACTTCAGCTTCGCGCCGGTGCGCTGCGCGAGCAACTGCCACGGCACGATGTTGGAGTGGTGCTCCATCTCCGTGGTGACGATCTCGGTGTCGCGGTCCACCCGGTAGGGCTCGTCGGCCCAGCCGAGCATGTTGGCCACGAGGTTCAGCGACTCGGAGGCGTTCTTGGTGAAGATCACCTCGTCGCGGCTGGGCGCGTTGATGAACGCGGCGACCTTGTCACGGGCGCCCTCGTACAGCGCCGTGGCCTCTTCCGCGATCGTGTACACGCCGCGGTGCACATTGGCGTTGTGCCGCTCGTAGTACTCGTTGAGCGCGTCGAGGACCTGGCGCGGTTTTTGCGAGGTCGCGGCGCTGTCCAGGTAGACGACCTTCTTCCCGTCGTGGACCGTGCGATCCAGCAGGGGGAAGTCCTTGCGGATCGCCTCGGTGTCGAGGAGGCCCGGCAGCTGTGTCACGCGGAAGCGCCACCCTTCACATACGCCTCGTAGCCCTCGTTCTCCAGCTTGTCGGCGAGCTCGGCGCCGCCGGACTCGGCAATGCGGCCGTTGGCGAAGACGTGCACGAAGTCGGGCTTGATGTAACGGAGGATCCGCGTGTAGTGCGTGATCAGCAGCGTGCCGACCTCGCCGGTCTCGCGGACCCGGTTGACGCCCTCGGAGACGATCCGCAGGGCGTCGACGTCGAGACCGGAGTCGGTCTCGTCGAGGATCGCGACCTTCGGCTTGAGCAGCTCGAGCTGGAGGATCTCGTGGCGCTTCTTCTCACCGCCGGAGAAGCCCTCGTTGACGTTGCGCTCGGCGAAGGCCGGGTCCATCTGGAGCCGCTCCATGGTCTCCTTGACCTCCTTCACCCAGGTGCGCAGCTTGGGCGCCTCGCCCCGGATGGCGGTGGCGGAGGTGCGCAGGAAGTTGGAGACCGAGACGCCGGGGACCTCGACGGGGTACTGCATCGCGAGGAACACGCCGGCGCGGGCGCGCTCGTCGACGGTCATCGCCAGGACGTCCTCGCCGTCCAGGGTCACCGAACCGCCGGTGACCGTGTACTTGGGGTGACCCGCGAGCGAGTACGCGAGGGTGGACTTGCCGGACCCGTTGGGGCCCATGATGGCGTGGGTCTCACCCCTCTTCACGGTCAGGTCGACGCCCTTGAGGATCTCCTTCGTGGCGTTGTCGGCCTCGACGGTGACGTGCAGGTCGCGGATTTCAAGCGTTGCCATGGGTGACTCAGGACTCCTGGGTGACGGAGACGAGCACATCGTCCCCTTCGATCTTGACGGGGTATACGGGGACGGGGCGCGTCGCCGGAAGGCCGGACGGCTTGCCGGTGCGGAGGTCGAAGCTGGAGCCGTGCAGCCAGCACTCGATCATGCAGTCCTCCACCTCTCCCTCGGACAGTGAGACGTTCGCGTGCGAGCAGATGTCGTTGATCGCGAACACCTCGCCCCCGGTACGGACGACGGACACCGGGACGCCGTCGAGCTCCACCCGCTTCGGGGTGTCCTCTTCCAGCTCGCTGAGCGTGCACACTTTGACGAAGGCCATCAGACGGACGCCCTCAGCTCGGTCTCGATCTTCTCGAGCAGCCGCGCCTCGACGTCCGGCAGGCCGATCTGCTGGACGAGTTCGGCGAAGAAGCCGCGGACGACGAGCCGACGGGCCTCCTCGGCAGGAATGCCGCGCGCCATCAGGTAGAAGAGCTGCTCGTCGTCGAAGCGGCCGGTCGCGGAGGCGTGGCCGGCACCGACGATCTCACCGGTCTCGATCTCCAGGTTCGGCACCGAGTCGACGCGCGCGCCGTCCGTGAGGACGAGGTTGCGGTTCATCTCGTAGGTGTCGGTGCCCTCGGCGGCGGCCCGGATCAGCACGTCGCCGATCCACACCGCGTGCGCGTCGTCGCCCTGGAGCGCGCCCTTGTAGGCGGCGTTGGACTTGCAGTGCGGGGTGTTGTGGTCGACCAGGAGGCGGTGCTCCTGGTGCTGGCCCTTGTCGGTGAAGTACAGACCGAACAGCTCGGCCTCGCCTCCGGTGCCCGCGTAGCTGACGCGCGGGTGGAGGCGGACGAGGTCGCCGCCGAAGGTGACGACGATCGACTTGAACGAGGCGTCCCGGCCGACCAGGGCGTTGTGCTGGCCGACGTGGACCGCGTTCTCGTCCCAGTCCTGCACGGAGACGACGGTCAGCTTCGCCCCGTCGCCGAGGACGTAGTCCACGTTGGCGGCGAGCACCGCGTCACCGGTGTGGTCGATGACGACGACGGCCTCGGCGAAGGCTCCCAGCTCCACGACCTGGTGGCCGAAGGCCACGCCGCCCTCGCCGTGCACCGCGATGCGGATCGGCTCGGTGAGCACGGCCTCCTTGGGGACCGTGACCACGGACGCCTGCTCGAAGGACGAGTACGCCTGGGCGGCGACGCGGTCCACCGGGGTGCCGGCCCGGCCGAGCCGGGAGTCGTCGCGGCCGACGGTCTCGACCGTGACCCCTTCGGGGGCCTCGATGGCGACCTTGACACCGCCGCCGGCGGCCACCGCCGTGCCGTCGTGCAGTCCGCGCAGCCGGTCCAGCGGCGTGAACCGCCACTCCTCCTCACGGCCGTGCGGGACCGGGAAGTCCGCGACATCGAAGGACGGCGGGGCGCTCATGCGCGTGGCGACGGTCGACTCGGCGGCCACCGCGATGGAACCGGTGGTGGTGGATCCCGCCGGAGGGGGTCCCCCCGCTCGAGCGGAGCCGAGAGTGGGGGAGTTCTGAGCCTCAGCCATGGCTGTCGTAGTGCTCGCTTTCTCAGTGAAGTGTCCGGGGATTCGGTCGTCGGGCCGGGTCAGCCGACCGAACCCTCCATCTGCAGCTCGATCAGCCGGTTGAGTTCGAGCGCGTACTCCATCGGCAGTTCCTTGGCGATCGGCTCGACGAAGCCGCGCACGATCATCGCCATCGCCTCGAACTCCGTCATACCGCGGCTCATCAGGTAGAAGAGCTGGTCCTCGGAGACCTTGGAGACGGTCGCCTCGTGCCCCATGGAGACGTCGTCCTCACGGACGTCGACGTACGGGTAGGTGTCGGAACGCGAGATCGTGTCGACCAGCAGCGCGTCGCAGAGCACGTTCGACTTCGCGCCCGGCGCTCCCTCGCCGATCTCGATCAGACCGCGGTAGGAGGTGCGTCCGCCGCCCCGCGCCACCGACTTGGAGACGATGTTGGAGGAGGTGTTCGGCGCCATGTGGACCATCTTGGCGCCGGCGTCCTGGTGCTGACCCTCGCCCGCGAAGGCGATGGACAGGGTCTCGCCCTTGGCGTGCTCGCCCATCAGGTAGACGGCCGGGTACTTCATCGTGACCTTGGAGCCGATGTTGCCGTCGACCCACTCCATGGTCGCGCCCTCGTAGGCCACGGCGCGCTTGGTGACCAGGTTGTAGACGTTGTTCGACCAGTTCTGGATCGTCGTGTAGCGGCAGCGGCCGCCCTTCTTCACGATGATCTCGACGACCGCGGAGTGCAGCGAGTCCGAGGAGTAGATCGGGGCGGTGCAGCCCTCGACGTAGTGGACGTACGCGTCCTCGTCGACGATGATCAGCGTCCGCTCGAACTGGCCCATGTTCTCGGTGTTGATACGGAAGTACGCCTGGAGCGGGATGTCGACATGGACGCCCTTGGGCACGTAGATGAACGAGCCGCCGGACCACACGGCCGTGTTCAGCGAGGCGAACTTGTTGTCGCCGACCGGGATGACGGTGCCGAAGTACTCCTTGAAGAGCTCGGGGTGCTCCTTCAGCGCGGTGTCGGTGTCGAGGAAGACGACGCCCTGCGACTCCAGGTCCTCGCGGATCTGGTGGTAGACGACCTCCGACTCGTACTGCGCGGCGACGCCCGCGACCAGGCGCTGCTTCTCCGCCTCCGGGATGCCGAGCTTGTCGTAGGTGTTCTTGATGTCCTCGGGCAGGTCCTCCCAGGACTCCGCCTGCTTCTCCGTGGACCGCACGAAGTACTTGATGTTGTCGAAGTCGATACCCGACAGATCGGAGCCCCAGGTGGGCATGGGCTTCTTGTCGAAGAGCCTGAGGCCCTTGAGGCGCAGCTTCAGCATCCACTCGGGCTCGTTCTTCTTCGCGGAGATGTCGCGGACGACGTCCTCCGAGAGCCCGCGCTTGGCCTCGGCGCCTGCCGCGTCGGAGTCGGCCCAGCCGTATTCGTACCTGCCCAGCCCCTCGAGTTCGGGGTGGACGGTCTCCGTGGGGAGCGTCATGCGGGGTTCCTCCCGGCCTTGCTTGCAGATGCTGAATGGGTGGTCTTCGGTGCTGTGCGGCGACCGCTGCGCGGGATGTACGTCGTGCACACCTCGTCGCCGTGGGCGATGGTGGCCAGACGCTGCACATGCGTGCCGAGGAGGCTGGAGAAGAATTCCGTCTCCGCCTCACACAGCTGCGGATACCGCTCGGCGACATGAGCGACCGGGCAGTGGTGCTGGCACAACTGCTCGCCCTGCTGCGGGCCGGGCGCGCTACGCGCCGTAGCAGCGTACCCGTCGGCGGACAAGGCCCTGGCCAACGCCTCGGTGCGCGAACCGGGGTCCGCGGCCTCGACCGCCGCCCGGTACGCCTCGGCCTGGGCCGCGATCCTGGCCCGGGCGAAGGCGGCGACCGCGGCCACTCCCGAGGTCTCGGCGATCCACCCCAGGGCGTCAGCGGCGAGCTTGTCGTAGGACTGGTCGAAGGCGTCCCGGCCACAGTCGGTCAGGGCGAACACCTTGGCCGGGCGGCCACGCGTCCGCGCCCCGTAGACCCGCTGCTCACGGGCCTCGACGACGCCGTCCGACGCGAGGGTGTCGAGGTGGCGGCGGACCGCGGCCTGGGTGAGACCGAGGCGCTTCGCCAGCTCGGCGACGGTGGACGGGCCGTGGTCCAGGATGGAGCGCGCGACCCTGTTGCGCGTCGAACGCTCGCCGGTCGCGAGTTCCTCCTGGGGTGTCTCCCGCTTGGTCTCGCCGTTTTTCACAACGCCATTGTTGCGTAATTAATCCGGCCCTGACAACCACGGTCCGGAACGATCTACGGTGCGTTTCATCACTTAGGGTCACCTAATCCAGCCCGGAACCGGCCCTGGATCCGGGCTCCGCGCGCCTTTCGGCGGCCCGGGAAAAGACGCCCCCGCAGCCGCCGGGGTCCCGCGCCCGCCTGGTGCCGGTCACGGCACTAGACTCACCGGCCATGAAGAGCGAGCCGGTCGTCCAGATCCGCGGGCTGGTGAAGCGGTACGGCCGCAAGACCGCGGTGGACGGCCTCGACCTGAGCGTCCGCGCCGGTACGGTCACCGCCGTTCTCGGCCCCAACGGAGCCGGAAAGACCACCACCGTCGAGACCTGCGAGGGCTACCGCCGCCCGGACACCGGGACGGTGCGGGTCCTCGGCCTCGACCCCGTCGCGGACGCCGCCCGGCTGCGGCCCAGGATCGGCGTGATGCTCCAGTCCGGTGGTGTCTACTCCGGGGCGCGCGCGGACGAGATGCTGCGCCACATGGCGAAGCTCCACGCCCACCCGCTGGACGTCGACGCCCTGATCGACCGCCTCGGCCTCGGCAGCTGCGGCCGCACCACCTACCGCCGGCTGTCCGGCGGTCAGCAGCAGCGCCTCTCCTTGGCGATGGCCGTCGTGGGCCGCCCCGAACTGGTCTTCCTCGACGAGCCGACCGCCGGGCTCGACCCGCAGGCCCGCCGCTCCACCTGGGAGCTCGTGCGCGAGCTGCGCGCCGACGGGGTGTCCGTCGTCCTCACCACGCACTTCATGGACGAGGCCGAGGAGCTCGCCGACGACGTCGCCGTCATCGACGCGGGCAGGGTCGTCGCCCAGGACAGCCCCGAGGCGCTCTGCCGCGGCGGTGCCGAGAACACCCTGCGGTTCACCGGCCGCCCCGGCCTCGATCTGGGCTCCCTGCTCAAGGCACTGCCCGACGGCGCGGGGGCGGCCGAGCCCGCCCCGGGCACGTACCGCATCACGGCCGACGTCGACCCGCAACTGCTGGCCACCGTCACCTCCTGGTGCGCGCAGCACGGGGTGATGCCGTCCGGCATCTCCGTCGAGCGGCACACCCTGGAGGACGTCTTCCTCGAACTGACCGGCAAGGAGCTGCGCGCATGAGCGCCGGTACGTACGCCCCGCGGCCGGGCGCCGCCCCGCTCTCCCGCATGATCGCCGCGCAGACGGCGCTGGAGACGCGGATGCTGCTGCGCAACGGCGAGCAGCTGCTGCTGACCGTGATCATCCCGACGCTGCTGCTGGTGCTGTTCAGCGCGGTCGACATCGTGGACACCGGCGCGGGCCGGTCCGTGGATTTCCTGACGCCCGGCGTCCTGGCGCTCGCCGTGATGTCCACGGCCTTCACCGGCCAGGCCATCGCCACCGGCTTCGAGCGCCGCTACGGGGTGCTCAAGCGGCTCGGTGCCTCGCCGCTGCCGCGCTGGGCGCTGATGACCGCCAAGACCCTCGCGGTGCTGGTCACCGAGGTGCTCCAGGTGGTGCTCCTGACGGTGATCGCGTCCGCGCTGGGCTGGTCGCCGCACGGCGACCCGCTCGCCGTGGTGCTGCTGCTGGTGCTCGGCACCGCCGCGTTCTCCGGGCTCGGACTGCTGATGGCCGGGACGCTGAGGGCGGAGGCCACGCTGGCCGCGGCCAACCTGGTCTTCCTGCTGCTGCTGGTCGGCGGCGGGGTGATCGTGCCACTGGACAAGTTCCCGGACGCGGTGCAGTCGGCGCTCGGGCTGCTGCCCATCGCGGCCCTGTCGGACGGGCTGCGTGACGTTCTCCAGCACGGTGCCGGGATGCCGTGGGGCGATCTCGGCGTGCTGGTGGTGTGGGCGGTGCTCGGGCTGGGCGCGGCGGCGAAGTTCTTCCGCTGGGAGTGAGTCGGCGGCAGCGGGCCGGGACGCGCGCCCGGCGTGAGCCGCTGTGCGCGGCCTTCCGGCCGAGCGCCCCGAAGGGTGCTGCGGCAGCAGTTGCACGACGTACGCGGCAGCGCCCCGGAGCGTGCCGGGAGCGTCCCGCGCGTGTGCTCGACGTGAGCCCCCGGCAGCGCTCCGTCGACGGTTCGCACTACTCGTCCCCCCTCGTGAAAGCTTGCACAAGCCGCCGCCTACGATGGTGCGCGTGCCCAAGCTGACCCGAGCCGAAGTCGCTCAAGCCGTGCGGAATCCGCTTCGTTACATCGCCGAACGGTGGACGCCGACGGACCGCATCGTCCGCCGTGCCGCACTGTCGGCCGTACTCATGTCGGTCCTCATCGTCGTGACCGGCGGAGCGGTACGACTGACCGGCTCCGGCCTCGGCTGCCCCACCTGGCCCAAGTGCACCGAGGACAGCCTCACCGCGACGAGCGAGATGGGCTTGCACGGCGTCATCGAGTTCGGCAACCGCCTGCTGACGTACGTCCTGTGCGCGGCCGTCGGCTGGGCGATCGTCGCCGCCCGCTCGGCGAAGCCCTGGCGGCGCAGCCTCACCCGGCTCGGCTGGGCGCAGTTCTGGGTGGTCATGGGCAACGCCGTGCTCGGCGGCATCGTGGTGCTGGTGGGCCTCAACCCCTACACGGTCGCGGCGCACTTCCTGCTCACCACGGCGCTGCTCACCGTCGCGCTGGTGATGTGGCAGCGGATCGGCGAGGGCGATGAAGCGCCCCGGCCGCTGGTGGGCAAGGCGGTGTCCCAGCTGACCTGGCTGCTCGTGGTCGCCGCGGGGCTGCTGATCGCGGTCGGCACGGTCGTCACGGGCGCCGGACGGCACGCGGGTGACTCCAGCGACGTCCCCCGCATTCCGGTGGACTGGCAGATGGTCGCGCAGCTCCACGCCGACCTGGCCTGGGTCGTGGTGGCGCTGACCGTCGCCCTCTGGTTCGTACTGAAGGCCGTGGACGCGCCGGCCGGTCCGCGCAACCGGGCCCGTGACCTGTTCCTGGTGCTGCTGGGGCAGGGCGTGATCGGTTACGTCCAGTACTTCATGGACACCCCGGAGATCCTGGTCGGCCTGCACATGCTCGGTTCGTGTCTGGTGTGGATCGCGGTGGTGCGGGTGCTGCTGTCGCTGCGCGAGCGTCCGGTGGCCGCGACCGCGGCCCCTGGCCCCGCGGTCGAGGAGCCGGAGCCGGCCGCCGCGGGGTGAGCCGGGAGGGCAGGGGGTTGCTCGCCGTACGAGGAGCCGCTCGTCAGCCCTTGTCGGACGGGCCGCCCACCTGGATCCCGGCCATCCGCGTCCACTCGTACAGGCCGGTGCGGACCTTCGCCGCGAGTTCTCCGTCGAAGGACTCGTGCATCGTGATCCCGGCCTTCCGGGCGGCGCTCTCGGCGACCTCGTACGAGGGGGCGACCAGATCGCCCCAGCCGCCGTCCTCGCCCACGAGAACGATGCGGGCGCCCATCTGCCCGATGTAGGCGAGCTGCCCCTCCGCGCCGCCGTGCGCCTTGGAGAAGGCACCGATCTGCTTGGCGAGCCTGGCAGCCCTGCGCTCCGCGCGGGCCGCCCGCTTGCCGCTCTCCACCTGGGTCTCAGCCGTCTCTGCCATGGTCAGGATGCTACCCACGGGTAGATGGACGTGCGACGGGCGGGGTACGTGGCGTGGGCCACGTACCCCGCCCGTCGGCAGGCTTCGGCGAAAGGGGACCGCCCCGGGGGCCACCCCGGGAAGCGGGCTACCTCAGGAAGGGGTCGATCGCCACGGCGAGGAAGAGCAGCGAGACATAGGTGATCGACCAGTGGAACAGCCGCATCTCCTTGAGCTTCGCGCCGGTCACTCCCGCCTTGGCCCGGTTGAGCAGGGCGTGCGCCTCCCAGAGCCAGAAACCGCCGGTCAGCACCGCCACCGCGGTGTAGAACCAGCCGGTGTAGCCGAGCGGGGTCAGCAGCAGGGAGACGACCACCATCGCCCAGCTGTAGAGCACGATCTGGCGGCCCACCACGCGGTTCGACGCGATCACCGGAAGCATCGGGACCCCGGCGCGGGCGTAGTCGTCCTTGACCTTCATCGAGAGCGGCCAGTAGTGCGGCGGTGTCCAGAAGAACATCACGACGAAGAGGATGACCGCGGCCCACGACATCGAGTTCGTCACGGACGACCAGCCGATGAGGACCGGCATGCAGCCCGCGATGCCGCCCCAGACGATGTTCTGCGCGGTACGCCGCTTCAGCACCAGCGTGTAGCCCACGACGTAGAACAGCAGCGCGCCGAGCGCGAGCGCGGCCGACAGCCAGTTGACCAGCAGCCCGAGCCAGAGCGTGGAGACCACCGCCAGCACGATGCCGAACGCCAGGCACTCGCGCGGGCTCACCATGCCGGTGACCAGCGGACGCTGCGACGTGCGGTGCATCACCGCGTCGATGTCGCGGTCGATGTACATGTTCAACGCGTTGGCGCCGCCCGCGGAGAGGTATCCGCCGATGGTGGTCGTGAGCACGAGCCACAGATCCGGCACGCCCCGGGCCGCCAGGAACATCACCGGCACGGTGGTGATCAGCAGCAGTTCGATGATCCGAGGCTTGGTCAGCGCCACGAATGCCTTGACACGGGCCCCGAACGGGCGATGGGCCCCCGGGCTGAGAGTCAAGGCGACCCCTGCGGGTCGGGACTCGACGGCCGTCACGCACACCCCTGACAGAGAAATCCAGCAAGCTCCGGGTGTGAGGGCCCGGTAAAGACTTGCACGAACCAGACCACTGTAGACGTTGGGAACATGCCGTTCTTCGCGGGGGTCTGATCGTGTTGAAGTGGCACGCAAGCAGGGAATCGCGCCCGTCACGGCGATGCGGAGGCGGCGGCGCGAACCCCTCGCGGCGCCGGAGGAGGGCCACCGGAGCGGCGCGCTCCCCATACACCCGAGCGGCACCCGCCCCCGCGCACCCGGCGGGGACACGCCCGCCGGACCGGCACGCGGGCGGACGGTCCGGCGCACGCACCGGTACGGAACAGGCGCGCACGACGTCGCTCACGAAAGCGGCACACAAGCCGCGGACGCCGCCCCACCGGAGCGGGCGCGAAAGCGCGGAAATCCGTTCAGGGGGCGATACAGAAGCGCCCTTCCCCGCTCACCGGAGCAGCGCAGAAGTGAGCCCCCGCGCTCATACGGGAGGCGAACCCACCAGGCCGCCCGCACCCTGGAAAGCAGCGGAAAATACGCGTTCCGACGAAGGTAGGCTCGACCATCCCGGTGCGGTCACAGTCACCGGGATCCCCGGTGCGGTCACAGTCACCGGTTGACAACAGTGGAGAGGAGCCCTGACTCAGGGTGAGCACCAAGCCGACCACCACAGATCTCCAGTGGACCGAAGTGGACCAGCGGGCCGTGGACACCGCTCGCGTCCTCGCCGCCGACGCCGTGCAGAAGGTCGGAAACGGCCACCCGGGCACGGCGATGAGCCTGGCTCCCGCCGCGTACACCCTCTTCCAGAAGGTGATGCGGCACGACCCCGCCGACCCGGAGTGGACGGGCCGCGACCGGTTCGTGCTCTCTGCCGGCCACAGCAGCCTGACCCTCTACATCCAGCTCTACCTGGCCGGGTACGGCCTGGAGCTCGACGACCTCAAGTCCTTCCGGACCTGGGGCTCCAAGACCCCGGGCCACCCGGAGTACGGGCACACCGCCGGCGTCGAGACGACCACGGGCCCGCTGGGCCAGGGTGTTGCCAACGCCGTGGGCATGGCGATGGCCGCCCGCTACGAGCGCGGTCTGTTCGACCCGGAGGCGGCGCCCGGCACCTCCCCGTTCGACCACATGGTGTGGGTCGTCGCGGGCGACGGCTGCCTCCAGGAGGGCATCGCCGCGGAGGCGTCCTCGCTGGCGGGGCACCAGAAGCTCGGCAACCTGGTCGTGCTGTGGGACGACAACCACATCTCGATCGAGGGAGACACGCAGACCGCGGTCTCCGAGGACACCCTGAAGCGGTACGAGGCGTACGGCTGGCACGTCCAGCGCGTCGAGCAGCTGCCCAGCGGCGACCTGGACCCGGCGGGTCTGTACCGGGCGCTGGAGGCCGCCAGGGCCGAGACCGGGCGCCCCTCCTTCATCGCGGCCCGCTCGATCATCGCGTGGCCCGCTCCGAACGCCCAGAACACCGAGGCGTCGCACGGCTCGGCGCTGGGCGAGGAGGAGGTCGCCGCGACGAAGAGGGTTCTCGGCTTCGACCCCGAGAAGTCCTTCGAGGTCTCCGACGAGGTCATCGCGCACACCCGCAAGGCGCTGGACCGCGGCCGTGAGGCCCGGGCCGAGTGGGAGAAGTCCCTCGCCGCGTGGCGCACCGCCAGCCCGGAGCGCGCCGCCGAGTTCGACCGGATCTCCGCCGGCGAGCTGCCCGCGGGCTGGGAGGACAGGCTCCCGGTCTTCGAGCCCGGCAAGAGCGTGGCCACCCGTGCCGCCTCCGGCAAGGTGCTCCAGTCGCTCGGCGAGGTCGTCCCCGAGCTGTGGGGCGGCTCCGCCGACCTGGCGGGCTCGAACAACACGACGATCGACAAGACGTCGTCGTTCCTCCCCGTGGGCAACCCGCTGCCCGGCGCGGACCCGTACGGCCGCACGATCCACTTCGGCATCCGCGAGCACGCCATGGCCGCGGCCATGAACGGCATCGCACTGCACGGCAACACCCGTGTCTACGGCGGCACCTTCCTGGTGTTCTCCGACTACATGCGCAACGCCGTGCGGCTGTCCGCGCTGATGCACCTGCCGGTGACGTACGTGTGGACGCACGACTCGATCGGTCTCGGCGAGGACGGCCCGACCCACCAGCCGGTGGAGCACCTGGCCTCGCTGCGCGCCATCCCGGGCCTGAACATCGTCCGCCCGGCCGACGCCAACGAGACCGCCATCGCCTGGCGCGAGATCATGCGCCGCCACACCAAGGTGTTCGGCGAGGGGACCCCGCACGGTCTGGCGCTGACCCGCCAGGGCGTGCCGACGTACGAGGCGAACGAGGACGCGGCCAAGGGCGGCTACGTGCTCCTGGAGGCCGAGGGCGGCGAAGCCCGGGTGCTGCTGATCGGCACGGGCTCCGAGGTGCACCTCGCCGTCGAGGCGCGCGAGGAGCTGCAGGCGGCCGGCATCCCGGCCCGTGTGGTGTCGATGCCGTCGGTCGAGTGGTTCGAGGAGCAGGACCAGGCGTACAAGGACAGCGTCCTGCCGCCGTCGGTGAAGGCGCGGGTCGCGGTCGAGGCCGGTATCGGCCTGACCTGGCACCGGTACGTCGGGGACGCCGGCCGGATCGTCTCGCTGGAGCACTTCGGTGCCTCGGCCGACGCCAAGGTCCTCTTCCGTGAGTTCGGCTTCACCGGCGAGCACGTCGCCGCCGCAGCGCGGGAATCTCTCGCCGCCGCCGCGCGCTGACGCCCTTATAAGGACAAGTAGGAGATGCAATTCTCATGACAGACGCACTCAAGCGCCTCTCCGACGAGGGCGTGGCGATCTGGCTCGACGACCTGTCGCGCAAGCGGATCACGTCGGGCAATCTGGCCGAGCTGATCGACGAGCAGCACGTGGTGGGTGTCACCACCAACCCGTCGATCTTCCAGAAGGCGATTTCGAGCGGTGACGGCTACGAGCGGCAGCTGACCGACCTCGCCACCCGCAAGGTCACCGTCGACGAGGCCATCCGCATGATCACGACGGCCGACGTGCGGGACGCGGCGGACATCCTGCGCCCCGTCTTCGACGCCACGGACGGCCGGGACGGACGGGTCTCCATCGAGGTGGACCCGCGTCTGGCCCACCACACCGCCGCCACCGTCGCCGAGGCCAAGCAGCTGGCCTGGCTGGTGGACCGGCCCAACACGCTCATCAAGATCCCGGCGACGAAGGCCGGTCTCCCGGCGATCACCGAGGTCATCGGCAAGGGCATCAGCGTCAACGTCACGCTGATCTTCTCGCTGGAGCGCTACCGCGAGGTCATGGACGCCTACCTGGCGGGTCTGGAGAAGGCCAAGGCCGCGGGCCTGGACCTGTCCAGGATCCACTCGGTGGCGTCGTTCTTCGTGTCCCGGGTGGACACCGAGATCGACAAGCGGCTCGACACGATCGGCACCCCCGAGGCCAAGGCGCTCAGGGGCAAGGCGGCGCTCGCCAACGCCCGCCTCGCCTACCAGGCGTACGAGGAGGTGTTCGGCTCGGAGCGCTGGGCCGCCCTGGACAAGGCGCAGGCCAACAAGCAGCGTCCGCTGTGGGCCTCGACCGGCGTCAAGGACCCCGCGTACAAGGACACCCTGTACGTCGACGAACTGGTCGCCCCCGGCACGGTCAACACCATGCCCGAGGCCACCCTGGACGCCACCGCCGACCACGGGCGGATCACCGGCGACACCATCGCCGGCACCTACGAGCAGGCCCGTGCCGAGCTCGACGCCGTGGCGGAGCTCGGCATCTCCTACGAGGACGTCGTCCAGCTGCTGGAGGACGAGGGCGTCGAGAAGTTCGAGACGTCCTGGATCGACCTGCTCAACTCGACCGAGGCGGAACTCAAGCGCCTCGCCCCTTCGGAGGACTGACCACCTTGTCTGGTGTTCCCGGAGCCAACCCGCTTCGTGACCCCCAGGATCGACGGCTCCCGCGCATCGCGGGGCCGTCGGGCCTGGTGATCTTTGGTGTAACGGGCGATTTGTCCCGTAAAAAGCTGATGCCCGCGGTCTACGACCTGGCCAATCGCGGGCTGCTGCCGCCGGGCTTCTCGCTCGTCGGTTTCGCGCGCCGCGAGTGGCAGGACGAGGACTTCGCGCAGGAGGTCCACGACGCCGTCAAGCAGCACGCCCGTACCCCGTTCCGCGAGGAGGTCTGGCAGCAGCTCATCCAGGGGATGCGCTTCGTCCAGGGCAACTTCGACGACGACGAGGCGTTCGAGACGCTGAAGGCGACGATCCACGAACTCGATGCGGCACAGGGCACGGGCGGCAACTTCGCCTTCTACCTGTCCGTACCGCCGAAGTTCTTCCCCAAGGTCGTCCAGCAGCTCAAGAAGCACGGCCTGGCCGACCAGAAGGAGGGCTCCTGGCGGCGTGCCGTCATCGAGAAGCCCTTCGGACACGACCTGCGGAGCGCTCAGGAGCTCAACCGGATCGTGCACGACGTCTTCCCGCCCAACGAGGTCTTCCGGATCGACCACTACCTCGGCAAGGAGACGGTCCAGAACATCCTGGCGCTGCGGTTCGCGAACACGATGTTCGAGCCGATCTGGAACAGGTCGTACGTCGACCACGTCCAGATCACGATGGCCGAGGACATCGGCATCGGCGGCCGGGCCGGTTACTACGACGGCATCGGCGCGGCCCGTGACGTCATCCAGAACCACCTGCTCCAACTGCTGGCGCTGACCGCGATGGAGGAGCCCGGCTCCTTCCACCCGAAGGCCCTGGTCGCCGAGAAGCTCAAGGTGCTCGCGGCGGTGGAGCTGCCGGAGGACCTGGGCAAGCACACGGTGCGCGGCCAGTACGCGCACGCCTGGCAGGGCGGCGAGGAGGTCCGCGGCTATCTGGAGGAGGACGGCATCGACCCCGGGTCGACGACCGACACCTTCGCCGCGATCAAGCTGACGATCAACAACCGCCGCTGGGCGGGCGTGCCGTTCTACCTCCGTACCGGAAAGCGGCTCGGCCGCCGGGTCACGGAGATCGCGGTCGTCTTCAAGCGCGCCCCGTATCTGCCGTTCGAGTCCGGCGCGACGGAGGAGCTGGGCGGGAACGCCCTGGTCATCCGGGTCCAGCCGGACGAGGGCGTGACCGTCCGGTTCGGTTCCAAGGTGCCCGGCACCTCGATGGAGGTCCGGGACGTCACGATGGACTTCGCGTACGGCGAGTCCTTCACCGAGTCGAGCCCGGAGGCGTACGAGCGGCTCATCCTCGATGTGCTGCTCGGTGACGCCAACCTCTTCCCGCGGCACCAGGAGGTCGAGCTCTCCTGGAACATCCTCGACCCGATCGAGGAGTACTGGGCCGAGCACGGCAAGCCCGCGCAGTACCCGGCGGGCACGTGGGGGCCGGCCGAGGCGGACGAGATGCTCGCACGAGACGGACGGAGCTGGCGCCGGCCATGAAGATCGACCTCACGGAGACCACCTCCAGCAAGATCAACCAGGCGCTGGTGTCGGCCCGTCGTGCCATCGGCACCCCGGCCATCGGCATGGTGATGACCCTGGTCATCGTCACCGACGAGGAGAACGCGTACGACGCGCTCAAGGCGGCCGGTGACGCCTCGCACGAGCACCCCTCGCGGATCATCGCGGTGATCAAGCGGGCCGCCCGCTCGCCGCGCAGCCGCCGCGACGCCCGGCTCGACGCCGAGGTCCGGGTCGGCTCGGACGCGGGCACCGGCGAGACGGTCGTGCTGCGCCTCCACGGCGAGCTGGCCAACCACGCCCAGTCGGTGGTCCTGCCGCTCCTGCTGCCGGACGCCCCGGTCGTGGTCTGGTGGCCGCAGGACGCGCCCGCGGAGCCGGCGAAGGACCCGCTGGGCGCGCTCGCCCAGCGCCGGATCACGGACGCCTACTCGGCGGAGCACCCCTGCGACGAACTCGCCCTGCGCGCCCGGTCGTACGCCCCGGGCGACACCGACCTGGCCTGGACCCGCGTCACGCCGTGGCGCTCGATGCTGGCCGCCGCGCTCGACCAGCAGCACTCCGAGATCGTCTCGGCGACCGTCGAGGGCGAGTCGGAGAACCCGAGCTGCGAACTGCTCGCCATGTGGCTGGCGGACCGGCTCGGGGTCCCGGTCGAACGCACCCAGTCCGAGGGCCCCGGCCTGACGGCCGTGCGGATGGAGACCAAGAACGGTGTCATCGTCCTGGACCGGCCGGACGGGTCGATGGCCACGCTCTCGATGCAGGGCCAGCCGGACCGCGCGGTGGCGCTCAAACGGCGGGAGACCGCCGAACTGCTCGCCGAGGAGCTGCGGCGTCTGGACCCGGACAACACCTATGAGGCGACGGTGAGGTTCGGCGTGGAAAAGCTCGGCGGACCGGCGCAGCCGAAGCCCGCCGATCCGAAGCCGGCCGACCCGGAGCCCGACGCGTCCGCACCCGACCCTGCCCCCACGAAGAAGGCCGCGGCCAAGTCCCCGGCCAAGAAGGCGGCGTCGAAGTGAGTGCCCCTCAACTCGTCGTGCATCGCGACAAGGAGCTGATGGCACAGGCCGCCGCGGCCCGGCTGATCACGAAGGTCGTGGACGCCCAGGCCGCGCGCGGTCACGCCTCGGTGGTCCTCACCGGCGGGCGCAACGGCAACGGCCTGCTGGCCGCCCTCGCCGCCGCGCCCGCCCGGGACGCGATCGACTGGTCGCGGCTCGACCTGTGGTGGGGCGATGAGCGGTTCCTGCCGGAGGGCGACCCGGAGCGCAATGTCACGCAGGCCCGCAAGGCGCTGCTGGACACGGTGCCGCTGGATCCGTCGCGGGTGCACGCCATGCCCGCGTCGGACGGCCCCTGGGGCAACGACGCGGACGAGGCGGCGGCAGCGTACGCCGCCGAACTGGCCGCCGCGGCCGGTCCGGAGGACCACGGGCCGGTGCCCACGTTCGACGTGCTGATGCTGGGCGTCGGCCCGGACACGCATGTCGCGTCGCTCTTCCCGGAGCTGCCCGCGGTGCGGGAGACCGAGCGCACCGTCGTCGGTGTGCACGGCGCCCCCAAGCCGCCGCCCACCCGCGTCTCGCTGACGCTGCCCGCGATCCGGGCCGCGCGCGAGGTGTGGCTGCTCGCCGCGGGCGAGGACAAGGCCGAGGCCGCACAGATCGCGCTCTCGGGCGCCGGGGAGATCCAGGCCCCGGCGGCCGGGGCGTACGGACGCGCCCGGACGCTGTGGCTGCTGGACGCGGCGGCGGCCTCGCGGCTGCCGCGCGCCCTGTATCCGCCGGCCTCGTCCTGATCGGTCGTCCCCGCGGTCGTTCCCCGGTCGAGGCCGGGCCGAAGACGTACCGGGAGCGGGGCCGCACCGGGCGCTGCGTCCTCGCGGTCTCAGCCGGTCGGCGGGGTGCGTTCCAGGAAGGGCTCCAGCAGGCCCGGGACGGCCCGGGAGGCGAAGTCGAGGCCCTCGCTCGCGTCCGCGTCGTACGCCGTGTACGCGCCCGCCCCGGCGGCCGTGGTCGCGGCGATGTCGATCACACCGGCCCGCCGCTGGAAATACGTCTGCCGGACCGTCCAGCCGATGACTCCGGCCCGCTCCAGCGCGGCGGTGGAGCGTCGGATCGTGCCGGACCGGACCACCAGGTAGTCGCCGCTGAGCGCGTGCCCCAGGCCCCGATACGCGTCCCGGGCGAGGAACAGCCCGAGCGGCAGCCCCACGACCGCACAGGCGAGCGCCGCCCACAGCAGGACCGGGGTCAGCAGCAGCCCCGCCACGACCAGGGCGAGCACGGGAACGGCGACGGCCCACAGCGCCCGGCGCAGCCGCCGCCCGCGGGCCGCCACCGGGTGCCCGGTCAGCGCGGCGCCGGTCGGTGGGACGTCCTCGCGCAGGACGTCGGCGGCCACCACGTCGGCCACGGGCCGGGGCACGACGGGCAGCAGGGAGTCGTGGTCGCGGCTCTGCTCCTCGTCGTCCTTGGCGAGTCCGGTGGTGATCGCGTCGACCCGGGCGGCACCGAACATCCGGACGCCGAGCGGCTCGACGAGATCGACACCGCGCAGCCTGCGTTCCTCGATGGAGACGGAACGGGAGGTCAGCAGACCGCGTCGGATGCGCAGGGTGCCGCCCGGTTCGCGCTCCAGCCGGTAGTTCCACCACATCTCGATCCACAGGCCGAGCGCGCCGACGACACCGGCGGCCAGCACGGCGAGGGCGAGGACCCCGATCACGGCGGGCAGCGCGGTGTCCCGGAACCGGTCGCCGACCCAGTCGATGACCTTTCCCTGGGCCCCGAACCAGTCGCTGACCTGCATCACCGCACCGGCCGCCGCGCCGCCGAGCGCGGGGGCGACGAACGACACCGGTGCGTAGCGGATCCAGCGCGGATCCAGGACGGCGAGTTCGCCCTGGCGATGGGTGCCCGGGGCGCCCGTGTCCGCGCGTTCCAGCAGCTCGCGGCGGAGCCGTTCACCCTCCGCCCTGGCGACCGGGTCGAGTTCCAGGGTGGAGTCGCCTCCGGAGTGCTCGCCGGTGCCGATGCGGACGGTGACCAGGCCCAGGACCCGTTGCAGGAGATGAGCGGTGAGATCGACGCTGCGGACGCGCTCACGAGCCAGTGAGCGCTTCTTGACCACGAGCAGCCCGGTGTGCAGCTCGACCCGTTCGGCGCCGACGCGGTAGCGGGTGCGGCGCCACCGTGCGTAGTCGCCCGCCGCGGCGCAGCCGACCAGCGACGGCACACCGGCCGCGACCAGCGCCACCGCCACGCCGAACCCGAACCGCCCCGACAGCCCGAGCGTGACGGGCACGGCCGCACCGACCGCCACACCGGCGGTGAGCAGCGCGCTCACGAGGACCGTACGCCGGTCCAGGCGCCGCCAGTCCGCCCCGGCGGCCGTGGCCGTCACGACGCCGGTGCCGTCGTCGCCCGCTCCGGCCTGCGGAGCGGGCGCGTCCGTGCTCATGTGGCGTCCCCGGGGGTGTCCTGGGTGATCCGGGTGAGCCGGTCGGCCAGTTCGGCCGCCAGCTCGTGGCTCAGTCCCGCGATCCGCACCGCGCCCTTGGAGGAGGCGGTGGTCACAGTGACGGTGGCGAGCCGGTGGAGCTGTTCGAGCGGGCCGCGCACGGTGTCCACGGTCTGGATGCGGGACATCGGGGCGATCCGCCACTCCTGCCACAGGACGCCCGTCCTGACGTACACGGCTTCGTCGGTGACCTCCCAGCGGTGGGTGCGGAACCACCAGAGAGGGAAGAGGGCGGCGCAGCCGGTGCCGAGGACCGCGAGGACCGCGGCGGGCAGCAGCAGCCAGAACCTGGCGGGCTCGATGAGCACGCCCAGCACGACGAGGACCACCACCGGTGCCGCGGTCAGCAGCAGCCACTGGGCGCGCCACCAGCCGACCGCCCTCGGGTCCAGGGTGTTGTTCGGCGGCCTCAGCCGCACCGTCCGCTCCCCCACGCTCACCGGCTCAACGCCCCCTGCGGGCGCGGTACGCCCCGACGAGGGCCGCGGTGGAGCTGTCCAGCCGCTCGCCACCGCCGCCGTCGGTCAGCACCGGCTCGATCCTCTTGGCGAGGACCTTGCCGAGTTCGACGCCCCACTGGTCGAAGGAGTCGATGTTCCAGACGGCGCCCTGGACGAAGACCTTGTGCTCGTACAGCGCGACGAGCTGGCCGAGGACGGACGGGGTCAGCCGGTCGGCGAGGATCGTCGTCGTCGGGTGGTTTCCCTCGAAGGTCTTGTGCGGCACGAGTTCCTCGGCGACGCCCTCGGCACGGACCTCGTCCGGCGTCCTGCCGAAGGCCAGTGCCTGGGTCTGGGCGAAGAAGTTGGCCATCAGCAGATCGTGCTGGGCGGCCAGACCGGGCAGCAGGTCCTCGACCGGCTCGGCGAAACCGATGAAGTCGGCCGGGATGACCTTGGTGCCCTGGTGGATCAACTGGTAGTAGGCGTGCTGACCGTTGGTGCCGGGGGTGCCCCAGACGACCGGTCCGGTCTGCCAGTCGACGGGGCGGCCGTCGCGGTCCACGGACTTGCCGTTGGACTCCATGTCCAACTGCTGCAAGTACGCGGTGAACCTGGACAGATAGTGGCTGTACGGCAGCACGGCATGCGACTGGGCGTCGAAGAAGGCTCCGTACCAGACACCCAACAGGCCGAGCAGCAAGGGGGCGTTGGCCTCGGCAGGGGCGGTGCGGAAGTGCTCGTCGACGAGGTGGAAACCGTCGAGCATCTCGCGGAAACGGTCCGGCCCGACCGCGATCATCAGGGAGAGGCCGATGGCGGAGTCGTACGAGTAGCGACCGCCGACCCAGTCCCAGAACTCGAACATGTTGGCGGTGTCGATGCCGAAGTCGGCGACCTTGTCCGCATTGGTGGACAGCGCCACGAAGTGCTGCGAGACCGCTTCCTGACCGGCGTTCAGGCCGGTCAGCAGCCAGTTGCGGGCGGAGGTCGCGTTGGTGATGGTCTCGACCGTGGTGAAGGTCTTCGACGCGACGATGAAAAGCGTCTCGGCGGGGTCGAGATCGCGCACCGCCTCGTGGAGGTCGGCGCCGTCGACGTTGGACACGAAGCGGACGGTGAGCGAGCGGTCGGTGAAGGAGCGCAGCGCCTCGTAGGCCATGGCGGGGCCGAGGTCGGAGCCGCCGATGCCGACGTTGACGACGTTCCTGATGCGCTTGCCGGTGTGGCCGGTCCACTCCCCCGACCGGACGCGGTCGGAGAACGCCGCCATCTTGTCGAGCACGGCGTGCACGCCCGGCACCACGTTCTCGCCGTCGACCTCGATCACCGCGTCGCGCGGGGCACGCAGCGCGGTGTGCAGGACGGCGCGGTCCTCGGTGGTGTTGATCTTCTCGCCGCGGAACATCGCGTCCCTCAGCTCCGCCACTCCGGTGGCGGCGGCGAGATCGCGCAGGAGCCGCAGCGCCGTGTCGTCGAGGAGGTGCTTGGAGTAGTCGATGTACAGGTCGCCGACCTGGAGGGTGTATCGGCTGCCGCGTTCCGGATCGTCCGCAAAGAGCTGCCGCAGATGAGTTTCCCCGAGCTGCTCGCGGTGCTTGCCCAGAGCCGCCCATTCGGGGGTCCGGTTGAGACTGGTTCGGTTCGGTGTGTTCATCCCGGTTGTCGGCCCACTTCTTCTCGTGCTTGCAGATGCCCCGCCGACTGCCCAACCTAATTGATCGCAGGGGCCGACGAGGCGACGACGAGGTGCGGCACCGGTGGATGCACTCCGGCCGGGCCCCTGACGGGTACCCGGCCGGTGATTCTCAGATCTCGCCCCGGAGTTTCGCCAGGGCCTCGGCGAGGATGGCCTCGCCGTCGGCATCGCTGCGCCGCTCGCGCACATACGCGAGATGTGTCTTGTACGGCTCGGTGCGCGGCGGGTCGGGCGGGCAGTCCCGGTCCTGGCCGGCCGGGAAACCACAGCGCGGGCAGTCCCACGTCTCGGGTACCTGCGCGTCACTGGCGAAGCTCGGCTGCGTCTCGTGCCCGTTCGAGCACCAGAAGGAGATGCGAAGACGCGGCGCGGACTCGCCCCGCTCGGCCTCCCCCATCGGCCCCGCCCCGACCCGGCTCCCCCGGATCGCGTTGCCACTTGCCACGGTCGTAACTCCCCTGCGTGATGGTGCTCGAAGATGCCCCAGTCTACGTAAGGCCCAACGCGCGTCCAGTGAAAGGAGTTACACCCTCACCGGGATTCTCCTACGACGCGTCAGCTGTCCAGCTTGATCAGCAGACCGAGCACGACGATGCACGCGAACCAGAGCAGTCCCACGACGACCGTGATCCGGTCGAGGTTGCGCTCCGCGACCGAGGAACCACCCACGGACGACTGCATGCCGCCACCGAACATGTCGGAGAGGCCGCCGCCCTTTCCCTTGTGCATCAGCACCAGCAGCATCAGCAGCAGGCTGAAGACGATCAGGGCGATCTCGAACCCCAAAATCACGGCTGGTCCCTACTTTCCGGAGTCCTCTGGACTGCATGTGCGAGCAACGGGGGCCGGGGGGCTGTGCCCTTCCCGGCCCCCGCAAGGGTACGACGGATCCGCGCTACCGCATACTCACTGGTCGCGGAAGCGGATGATCTTGACGAACTCGTCGGCGTCGAGCGAGGCACCGCCGACCAGCGCGCCGTCCACGTCGGGCTTCTCCATGATCTCCGCGACGTTCCCGGACTTCACGGAGCCGCCGTACTGGATGCGGACCTTGTCGGCCAGCTCCTGGGAGTACAGCTCGGCGAGCCGGCCGCGGATCGCCGCGCAGACCTCCTGGGCGTCGTCGGCGCCACAGACCTTGCCGGTGCCGATCGCCCAGACCGGTTCGTACGCGATCACGATCGACTCGGCCTGCTCGGCGGGGAGGTCCTTCAGACCGCCGTCGACCTGGGCGAGGGTGTGCGGGACGTGGTTGCCCTCCTCGCGGACGGCCAGTTCCTCGCCGACGCAGAGGATCGGGGTCAGGCCGTGCTTGTAGGCGGCCTTCACCTTGCTGTTGCAGATCTCGTCGGTCTCCTTGTGGTACTGGCGGCGCTCGCTGTGCCCGACGGCGACATAGGTGCACTTCAGCTTGGCGAGCATCGGGCCGGAGATCTCACCGGTGTACGCGCCGGAGTCGTGCGCCGAGATGTCCTGGGCGCCGTACTTGATCCGCAGCTTGTCGCCGTCGACCAGGGTCTGCACGGAGCGCAGGTCGGTGAAGGGCACCAGGACGGCGACCTCGACGGCGTCGTAGTCCTTGGCGGCCAGGGCGAAGGCGAGCTTCTGGACGTGGGCGATGGCCTCCAGGTGGTTGAGGTTCATCTTCCAGTTGCCCGCCATCAGCGGGGTGCGGGTGGTCATGAGAGGTCAGTCCTCCAGAGCAGCGAGGCCGGGAAGCGTCTTGCCCTCGAGGTATTCGAGGCTGGCGCCGCCACCGGTCGAGATGTGTCCGAATGCGTTGTCGTCGAAGCCCAGGGTGCGGACGGCCGCGGCGGAGTCGCCGCCGCCCACCACGCTGAAGCCCGAGGAGTCGGCGAGGGCCTGGGCCACGGCCCGGGTGCCCTCGGCGTAGTCGGGGTGCTCGAAGACGCCCATGGGGCCGTTCCAGAAGACGGTGGCCGCGTCGGCGAGCTTCGAGGCGTACAGCCTGTTGGTCTCGGGACCGTTGTCGAGACCCATGAAACCGGCCGGGATGGCGTCCGCGGGCACCGTGCGGTGCTCGGTCGGGGCCTTGGCCTTGAGGTCGGGGAACTGCTCGGAGACGACGACGTCGACGGGGAGCACGAACTCCACGCCCTTGTCCTCGGCACGCTTCAGGTACTCCAGCACCGCCGGGATCTGCTCCTCCTGGAGGAGCGAGCTGCCGACCTCGTGGCCCTTGGCCTTGAGGAAGGTGTAGGCCATGCCACCGCCGATGAGGATGCGGTCGGCGCGCTCCAGCAGGTGGTCGATCACGCCGAGCTTGTCGGAGACCTTGGAGCCGCCGAGCACGACGGCGTACGGACGCTCGACCTTCTCGGTGAGCTTCTTCAGGACGCCGACCTCGGTGGCGATCAGGTCGCCGGCGGCGTGCGGCAGCCGGGCGGGGAGGTCGAAGACCGAGGCGTGCTTGCGGTGCACCGCGCCGAAGCCGTCACCCACGTACACGTCGGCGAGTTCGGCGAGCCGGTCGGCGAACTCGCCGCGCTCGGCGGCGTCCCCGGCCGTCTCGCCGGGGTTGAAGCGGAGGTTCTCCAGGACGGCGACCCGGCCGTCGGTGAGCGCGGCGACGGTGGCGCGCGCGGACTCGCCGACGGTGTCGGTCGCGAAGGCCACGTCGGCTCCGATGAGCTCACCGAGCCGGGCGGCGGCGGGCGCCAGGGAGAACGCCGGGTCGAAAGCGCCCTTGGGCCGGCCCAGGTGCGAGGCGACGACGACCCGCGCACCGGCCGCGACGAGCTTCTCCACGGTCGGCACGACGGCGCGGATGCGTCCGTCGTCGGTGATGGTGGTGCCGCTCAGCGGCACGTTGAGGTCGGCGCGGACGAATACGCGCCTGCCGGTGACCCCTTCGGCGAGGAGTTCGTCGATCGTCTTCATTCCTGCTGGACTCCTTGGAGGACGAGAGAACATGCGACGGGGCCCGAACGGCGCGCCAGTGCGCTGTTCGAGCCCCGTACTCACATCGAGGTGCCTGCCGACCTGGTGGTCAGAGCCGGCTGCCCACGAAGACGGTCAGGTCGACGAGACGGTTGGAGTAGCCCCACTCGTTGTCGTACCAGCCGATGATCTTGACCTGCGAACCTTCCGCCATGGTCAGCAGGGAGTCGAAGGTGCAGGACGCCGGGTCCGACACGATGTCCGAGGACACGATCGGGTCCTCGGTGTAGAACAGCTTGCCCTTGAGAGGGCCTTCCTCGGACGCCTTCTGGAAGGCGGCGTTGACCTCGTCGCGGGTGACCTCGCGGTCCAGCGTGACCACGAGGTCGATGACCGAGCCGGTCGGGACGGGGACGCGCATGGCGAGACCGTCGAGCTTGCCCTTGAGCTGAGGGAGCACCAGGGCGGTGGCCTTGGCGGCACCGGTGGTCGTCGGAATGATGTTCTGGGCGGCGGCACGGGCGCGGCGCAGGTCGGAGTGAGGGAAGTCCAGGATGCGCTGGTCGTTCGTGTACGCGTGGACCGTCGTCATCAGGCCCTTGACGATGCCGAAGCTCTCGTCCAGGACCTTCGCCATCGGCGCGACGCAGTTGGTGGTGCAGGAGGCGTTGGAGATGACGTGGTGGTTGGCCGCGTCGTACTTGCCCTCGTTGACGCCCATCACGATCGTGATGTCCTCGCCCTTGGCCGGGGCCGAGACGAGGACCTTCTTGGCGCCGCCTGCGATGTGCTTCTCGGCGTCCGCCTTCTTGGTGAAGATGCCGGTCGACTCGACGACGATGTCGACGCCCAGCTCTCCCCAGGGGATGTCCGCAGGATTGCGCTCGGAGAGGACCTTGATGGTGTGACCGTCGACGGTGATGCTGTCGGCGGTGTGGCTGACCTCGGCCTCCAGACGTCCCAGAATGGTGTCGTACTTCAGAAGGTGAGCCGTGGTCGCGGTGTCACCCAGGTCGTTGACAGCCACGATCTCGATGTCCGCCCCCTGCTTCAGCAGCGCGCGGAAGTAGTTCCGACCGATGCGGCCAAAGCCGTTGATGCCTACGCGGATCGTCACGAAACCGATCTCCTCGTCAGGTACGCCGGTTCCCAGGAACCGGTGAGTTGTATACGGATGTCCCCGACCGCCTCCGACCCTACCTCTCCGAGGAGCGGGGAGTGACATCGAACGGGTCCGGGCGAAACCGCGGGGGCCCGTACTCCTCGGTAGGAGTACGGGCCCCGGCGACATGGCCGCTCATCGGGCAAAAGTCACGGAGCGTCAATACACGTACGTGTACAGCCCGTTCCGCATTCAGCCGGTTTCTCGCCTTTCGGCTCACCCCACCAAGCGATTGTCAGGTCATCCCACGAGGCCGTCGGCGAGCTCGTCACTGAGAGTGGATTCGGTGCCCGGGATCCCCAGGTCCTGGGCCCTCTTGTCGGCCATCGCCAGCAGTCGGCGGATCCGGCCCGCGACCGCGTCCTTGGTCAGCGGCGGGTCGGCGAGCGCACCCAGCTCCTCCAGGGACGCCTGCTTGTGTTCCATGCGCAGCCGGCCGGCCGCGGCGAGGTGCTCGGGCACGTCGTCGCCCAGGATCTCCAGCGCGCGCCCGACCCTGGCACCCGCGGCGACCGCCGCCCGTGCGGAGCGGCGCAGGTTGGCGTCGTCGAAGTTGGCGAGCCGGTTGGCGGTGGCGCGGACCTCGCGGCGCATCCGCCGCTCCTCCCAGGCCAGCACCGAATCGTGGGCGCCGAGCCGGGTGAGCAGGGCTCCGATCGCGTCGCCGTCGCGGACGACGACCCGGTCCACCCCCCGCACCTCGCGGGCCTTCGCCGCGATGGAGAGCCTGCGCGCCGCGCCGACGAGGGCGAGCGCGGCCTCCGGACCCGGACATGTCACTTCCAAGGAGGAGGAGCGGCCGGGTTCGGTGAGCGAGCCGTGCGCCAGGAAGGCGCCGCGCCAGGCGGCCTCGGCGTCGCAGGTGGCCCCCGAAACCACCTGCGGGGGCAGCCCGCGGATGGGCCGTCCGCGACCGTCCACCAGACCGGTCTGGCGGGCCAGCTGGTCGCCGCCCGCCACGACGCGCACGACGTAACGGGAGCCGCGCCGCAGCCCGCCGGGGGCCATCACGATCAGCTCCGAGCTGTGCCCGAAGATCTCGAGGATGTCCCGCTTCAGCCGACGCGCCGCCATCGACGTGTCCAGCTCCGCCTCGATCACGATCCGGCCGCTCACCAGGTGGAGCCCGCCCGCGAACCGAAGGATCGCCGAGACCTCCGCCTTCCTGCAGCAGGTCCGGGTCACCGGAAGCCGGGACACTTCGTCCTTCACCGCCGGCGTCATCGCCATGGGCCGATCCTTCCATGCATCCGAAAAATACGGTCGTACGCGGCGGCCAACAGCTCCGGATCATGGATCGGAACGCCGTCGGGTGAGGCCACCGGCGCCAGCTCGACCGCGGCGCCGAGCCGCTTGGCGGCATCGACGAGAGCCTCGCGATCGGGCACGGCGGCTTCGTCGGCCAGCACCACGTCCATGGCGAGTTTAGGGGCGTGTCGTCCCAAAACCTCCAAATGACGCTGCGGGGAGAAGCCATCAGTTTCGCCGGGTTGCGGAGCGAGATTGAGCGAGAGGACCTTGCGGGCCTTGGTCTCGACCAGCGCGTCGAGCAGTTCCGGGACGAGCAGGTGCGGGATCACGGAGGAGAACCAGGATCCCGGGCCCAGCACCACCCAGTCGGCGTCCAGGACGGCGGCGACGGCCTCGGGGACGGCCGGCGGGTCGTTCGGGACGACGTGGACGGACTGCACCTCGCCCGGGGTCAGCGCCACCGTCGCCTGGCCGCACACCGTGTCCACGTCGTCCGGGCGGGCCGGGTCGTGTCCCCGTACGAGAGCCTGGAGCTCCAGCGGCACGGCGGACATGGGCAGCACCCGGCCGTGCGCCCCGAGGAGCTTGCCGACCAGGTCCAGGGCCTGGACGTGGTCGCCGAGCTGCTCCCACAGGGCGACGATCAGCAGATTGCCGACCGCGTGCTCGTGCAGGTCGCCCTTGGACTGGAAGCGGTGCTGAATGACCCGGGCCCACGTCTGCCCCCAGTCGTCGTCGCCGCACAGCGCGGCCAGCGCCTTGCGCAGATCGCCGGGCGGCAGCACGCCCAGCTCCTCACGGAGCCGTCCGCTGGAGCCGCCGTCGTCGGCGACGGTGACCACCGCCGTGAGGTCGCCGGTGATCCGGCGGAGCGCCGCCAGCGAGGCGGACAGCCCGTGGCCGCCGCCGAGGGCGACGACCTTGGGCTGCGTACCGCGTTTGCGGCCGGACAGCGCGGAGGTGGCTCTGCGCAGCCGGCGCAGGCGCTGGTTGCGGCTGGTCACTCGCGCCCCATGTCCCGGTGCACGAGAACGGTCTCGATCCCTTCGGTCGCGAGCCTGGCCGCGAGCTTCTCGGACATGGCGACCGAGCGGTGCTTGCCGCCCGTGCAGCCGACGGCGATCGTCACATAGCGCTTGCCCTCGCGGCGGTATCCGGCGGCGACGAGATGGAGCAGTTCCGTGTACTGGTTGAGGAACTCCTTGGCGCCGGGCTGGTCGAAGACGTAGGCGGAGACCTCCTCGTTGAGCCCGGTGAACGGGCGCAGCTCCGGGACCCAGTGCGGGTTGGGCAGGAAGCGGCAGTCGACCACCAGGTCGGCGTCGACCGGCAGGCCGTACTTGAAGCCGAACGACATCACCGTGGCGCGCAGCTCCGGCTCCTCCTCACCGGCGAACTGCGCGTCCATCTTGGCGCGCAGCTCGTGCACGTTGAGGCTGGAGGTGTCGATCACCAGGTCGGCGTCGCCGCGCAGCTCGCGCAGCAGGTCGCGCTCGGCGGCGATGCCGTCGACGATCCGGCCGTCGCCCTGGAGCGGGTGCGGGCGGCGGACCGACTCGAAGCGGCGGACCAGGGCGTCGTCGGAGGACTCCAGGAAGACGATCCGCCGCGTGACGTGCTTGGCCTCCAGGTCGGCGAGGGACTCGCGGAGGTTGTCGAAGAAACGGCGGCCCCGCACGTCGACGACGACGGCGATGCGCGCCACGTTGCCCTGCGAACGGGCACCGAGCTCGACCATGGTGGGGATCAGGGCGGGCGGCAGGTTGTCCACGACGAACCAGCCGAGGTCCTCCAGGCACTTGGCCGCGGTGCTGCGGCCCGCGCCCGACATCCCGGAGATGATCACCAGCTCGGGGATGGCCCCGTCGCCGTTGTCGATCGTGGTGCCCGTACTCACGTGTCCTGCTCCGTCTGTTCGGTCGGTGCCGCCGTGCTCGACCCGGTACTCGTGACCGGTCTTGCGCTGATTCTCGTGTTCGTGCTCGGTCATGTCGTGCTGCCCCCGTCATCCTCGTCGATGATCTCTCCGGTCGCCGTGTTCACGGCGGGCGCGGCCGGGGTCGCCGTGGCCAGGGCGACGGCCACCGACTCCGCCGTCCGGCGGCCTATGCCCGGGACCGCGCAGATCTCGTCGATTGTCGCCTGCCTGAGCTTCTTCACGGAGCCGAAATGCTTGATCAACGCCTGTTTCCGGGTCTCACCGAGTCCGGCGACGGCGTCCAGGGGACCGGAGCGGATGCGCTTGGCCCGCTTGGTGCGCTGGTACGTGATCGCGAACCGGTGGGCCTCGTCGCGCACGCGCTGGAGGAGGTAGAGGCCCTCGCTCGACCGGGGCAGGACGACGGGGTCGTCGTCGTCCGGCAGCCAGACCTCTTCGAGCCGCTTGGCGAGACCGCACACGGCGATGTCGTCGATGCCCAGTTCGTCGAGGGCTCGTTTCGCCGCCGCGACCTGGGGCTGCCCGCCGTCGACCACGACGAGCTGGGGCGGATAGGCGAACCGCTTGGGACGGCCGTCGTCCTCACGGGGCTCGCTCCCCGGATCGGGCACGGCGTCGGGGGCGACGTCATGCACGGGGCCGGTGCCCGGCACGCAGCCGACGGGACCGACTGCCGACGGCAGGCCGTCCGGGGACGGGGCCGCGGGATCCGCCGCTGCGCGGCCGTACGGGGTCGGGGCGAGACCGTCCGGAGTTGCGGCGCGGTCCGTCGGGGCGGGTGTCTCCTCCCACTCCCCCGTCCGCTCCTTCTCCTGGAGGTACCGCTTGAAACGGCGGCCGATCACCTCGTGCATCGACCGGACGTCGTCCTGGCCCTCGAAGCTCTTGATCTGGAAACGGCGGTACTCGCTCTTGCGGGCCAGCCCGTCCTCGAAGACGACCATGGAGGCGACCACGTCGTCGCCCTGGAGGTGCGAGATGTCGTAGCACTCGATACGGAGCGGGGCGGTGTCGAGGCCGAGCGCCTCGGCGATCTCCTCCAGGGCGCGGGAGCGGGTCGTCAGGTCGGAGGCGCGCTTGGTCTTGTGCAGCGCCAGGGCCTGCTGGGCGTTGCGCTGGACCGTCGCCATCAGGTCCTTCTTGTCACCGCGCTGCGGGATGCGCAGGCTGACCTGGGCTCCCCGGCGGCCGGCGAGCCACTGGGAGACCGCGTCCGGGTCCTCGGGCAGGGCGGGGACGAGGACTTCCTTGGGGACGGCGTCGCCCGTCTCCTCGCCGTAGAGCTGTTGCAAGGCGTGTTCGACCAGACCCGAGGTGTCGACGTTCTCGACCTTGTCGGTGACCCAGCCACGCTGCCCGCGCACCCGGCCGCCTCGTACATGGAAGATCTGGACGGCGGCTTCGAGCTCGTCCTCGGCGACCGCGATCAGGTCGGCGTCGGTGGCGTCGGCGAGGACGACCGCGCTCTTCTCCATGGCCCGCTTGAGGGCCTCCAGGTCGTCGCGGAGCCGGGCCGCCCGCTCGTACTCCATCTCCTCGGCCGCCGCCATCATGTCCTTCTCCAAGCGGCGGATGTACGTGCCGGTGCGGCCGGCCATGAAGTCGCAGAAGTCCTCCGCCAGTTCGCGGTGCTCTTCGAGGGTGACCCGGCCGACGCAGGGGGCCGAGCACTTGCCGATGTAGCCGAGGAGGCATGGCCGGCCGGTCCTGGCCGCGTTCTTGAACACCCCGGCGGAGCAGGTGCGCACCGGGAAGACCCGGAGCATCAGGTCGACCGTCTCGCGGATCGCCCAGGCGTGCCCGTAGGGGCCGAAGTAGCGCACGCCCTTCTTCTTGGAGCCGCGCATGACCTGGACACGCGGGAATTCCTCGTTGAGCGTGACCGCGAGGTAGGGATAGCTCTTGTCGTCGCGGTACTTGACGTTGAACCGGGGGTCGAACTCCTTGATCCAGGAGTACTCCAGCTGGAGCGCCTCGACCTCCGTGGAGACGACGGTCCATTCCACCGACGCGGCCGTGGTGACCATCGTGCGGGTGCGCGGGTGGAGGGCTGCCAGGTCCTGGAAGTAGTTGGCCAGACGCTGGCGCAGGTTCTTGGCCTTGCCGACGTAGATCACCCGGCGGTGCTCGTCGCGGAATCTGTAGACCCCCGGGGAGTCGGGGATCTGTCCCGGCTTGGGTCGGTAGCTGGAGGGGTCTGCCATGTGTCCCACCCTACTTGCGGGCAGTGACAGCAGGGCCTGCCCGGACACGACCCTTCGCCCGGCGCTGTTTCCGGGACCGGCAGGCGTTCACCGGACCGGGCGGGCCGGGACGGGGCCCGGATCGGCCGGGTGGGGGCGGATCTCCGGGCCCCCCGCCGGTGCGCCCGGGGGCGCTCCGGCCGCATCCGGCCGCGGCGGGTCTCAGGACTTGGGGCCGGCGATGAGCTTGCCGCCCTCGACCCTGACCGGCACCTCGGGCAGCGGCGCGGTCGCCGGGCCCTTCGTCGCCGTGCCGGTCGTCGTGTCGAAGCGGCTGCCGTGGCAGGGGCAGTTGCCCACGTTGTCCTCGACCTTGTCCAGCACGCAGCCCCCGTGGGTGCACTGGGCGCTGAACGCCTTGTACCGGCCCTTCGCCGGGCAGCTGACGACGACCCGCTGCTCGCGGTAGAGCTTGGATCCGCCGACCGGGATCTCTTCCGGCGCTCCGAGGTCGACGGGGGCGGTGGGCGTCGGCGGCCCGGCGTGGCCGAGCACCGATTCGGTCGAGCAGGCGACCGCTCCCAGCCCGGCGACGCCGGCGAGAGCGGCGCCCTTCAGCACGGTACGACGGGCGGCGGGCTGGCCGGACATGCGGTCTCCACTGGTCGGAGGGGCGAAATCTGCGGAGGTCGCCCGACGACGGGGACACGGGAGTACGGGAGGTACGCGGGCATCGGCGCCATCGGTGACGGAACCGACGATACCGGCGAAGACCGAGCGGCCGACGCGCGGGCTGCCCGAGACCGGTTCCCGCTGGTCAGGGGCGGTTGCCGGACATGGCTCGGTACGAATGCCGCCGAGCCAAGGCGACCGGGGGCGGCACCGGGAACGGCCGCGGGTCCGGCGACGGCGCGGCCCCGCGACAGCGACGGCGACGAGGCAGGCGGCCCCCTCCGTCGGAGGGCCGCCTGCCGGGCACGCGGCCGTCAGGACTTGCGCGCGCGGGTCGTCTTCTTCGCCGCGGGCTTCTTCACCGCGGCCGTCTTGGCGGCCGTGGCCGTGGCGGACTTGGCGGCCTGTCCCGCACTCGCCCTGGCCGTGGCCGTCTTCCTGGCCGGGGTCGACTTCGCGGCGACCGCCTTCTTGGCCGCGACCTTCCGCTCCGGCTTGCGGGCCGCGGGCACCGCGGCCTCGCTCACCCGGTCCGGGTCCAGGATGCTCTGGAGGAACTTCCCGGTGTGGCTGGCCGGAACCCCGGCGACCTGCTCCGGTGTCCCCTCGGCGACCACCTGGCCACCGCCGTTGCCGCCTTCGGGGCCCATGTCGATGACCCAGTCCGCGGTCTTGATCACATCGAGGTTGTGCTCGATCACGATCACCGAGTTGCCCTTGTCGACCAGCCCGGACAGCACCTTGATGAGCTTGCTGATGTCCTCGAAGTGCAGGCCCGTGGTCGGCTCGTCCAGGACGTAGACCGTGCGGCCGGTGGAGCGCTTCTGCAGCTCGCTCGCCAGCTTCACCCGCTGGGCCTCGCCGCCCGAGAGCGTCGGCGCGGACTGGCCGAGCCGTACGTATCCCAGGCCGACCTCGTTGAGCGTACGGAGGTGCCGGGCGATGGTCGGGACGGCCTCGAAGAACTCCAGGCCCTCCTCGATCGGCATGTCCAGCACCTCGGCGATGGACTTGCCCTTGTAGTGGACCTCCAGGGTCTCGCGGTTGTACCGCGCTCCGTGGCAGACCTCGCACGGGACGTAGACGTCCGGCAGGAAGTTCATCTCGATCTTGATCGTGCCGTCGCCGGAGCAGTTCTCGCAGCGGCCGCCCTTGACGTTGAAGGAGAAGCGGCCCGGCAGGTAGCCGCGCACCTTCGCCTCCATCGTCTCCGCGAACAGCTTGCGGATGTGGTCGAAGACACCGGTGTACGTGGCCGGGTTGGACCGGGGCGTACGTCCGATGGGCGACTGGTCGACGTGCACCACCTTGTCGACCTGGTCGTCGCCGTCGACCCGGGTGTGCCGTCCGGGCACCGACTTGGCGCCGTTCAGCTCGCGCGCCAGGTGGGTGTAGAGGATGTCGTTGACCAGCGTCGACTTTCCGGAGCCCGAGACGCCCGTGACGGCCGTGAGCACGCCGAGCGGGAAGGAGATGTCGATGTCCTGGAGGTTGTTCTCCCGGGCGCCGTGCACCGTGAGGCTGCGGGACGGGTCGACGGGGCGCCGGATGTCGGGCGTCGTGATCGACTTCGTGCCGTTCAGATACTGTCCGGTGATCGATTCGCCGTTGCCCAGCAGTTCCTTCAGCGATCCGGAGTGGACCACCTTTCCGCCGTGCTCACCGGCGCCGGGGCCGATGTCGACGACCCAGTCGGCGACCTTGATGGTGTCCTCGTCGTGCTCGACGACGATGAGCGTGTTGCCCATGTCGCGGAGCCGGACGAGTGTCTCGATGAGCCGGTGGTTGTCCCGCTGGTGCAGGCCGATGGACGGCTCGTCCAGCACGTACAGCACGCCGACCAGGCCGGAACCGATCTGGGTGGCCAGCCGGATGCGCTGGGCCTCGCCTCCGGACAGGGTGCCCGCGGCGCGGTTCAGCGAGAGGTAGTCGAGACCCACGTCGACCAGGAACCGCAGCCGCTCGTTGACCTCCTTCAGCACCCGCTCGGCGATCTTCTTGTCCCGGGCGTTCAGCGTCAGCCGGCCGAGGAAGTCCGCGCACTCGCTGATCGACATCGCGGAGACCTCGGCGATGGACTTCTCCATCACCGTCACCGCGAGGACGATCGGCTTGAGGCGGGTGCCCTCACAGGTCGGGCAGGGCACCTCGCGCATGTACCCCTCGAAGCGCTCCCGGCTGGAGTCGCTCTCGGCCTCGGAATGGCGCCGCTTGACGAACTGCACCGCGCCCTCGAAGGCGGGGGTGGTGTACGCGCGCTCGCGTCCGTAACGGTTGCGGTAGCGGACCTCGGTCTGGATCTTGTGACCGTAGAGGAGGGCCTTCTTGGCGCGCTGCGGCAGCCCGGCCCACGGGATGTCCGTGCGAAAGCCGAGGGCCTTGGCGAGGGCGCCGATCAATCGGCCGAAGTACTCCTTGGTATGGCCGTGCGACCAGGGGTGGATCGCGCCGCCGTCGAGCGACCGCTCCTCGTCGGGGACGACCAGCTCGGGGTCGACCTCCATCCGCGTACCGATGCCCGTGCAGTCGGGGCAGGCGCCGAAGGGCGAGTTGAACGAGAAGGAACGCGGCTCCAGCTCCTCGAAGGAGAGGTCGTCGTACGGGCAGTAGAGGTGCTCGGAGTACATCCGCTCGCGCTCGGGGTCGTCCTCGGGAAGGTCGACGAAGTCGAGCACGACCATGCCGCCGGAGAGCCCGAGGGCGGTCTCGACCGAGTCGGTCAGCCGGCGCTTGGCCCCCTCCTTCACCGTGAGGCGGTCGACGACCACCTCGATGGTGTGCTTCTCCTGCTTCTTCAGCTTGGGCGGATCGGCGAGGTGGATGGTCTCGCCGTCGACCCGGGCCCTGCTGTAGCCCTTGGTCTGGAGATCGGCGAAGAGGTCGACGAACTCTCCCTTGCGCTCGCGCACCAGCGGCGAGAGCACCTGGAAACGGCTGCCCTCGGACAGACCGAGCACCTTGTCCACGATGGCCTGCGGCGACTGGCGCGAGATGGGGCGGCCGCATTCGGGACAGTGCGGTTTACCGATCCTGGCGAACAGCAGCCGCAGGTAGTCGTACACCTCGGTGATGGTGCCGACCGTCGAGCGCGGATTGCGCGAGGTCGACTTCTGGTCGATGGAGACGGCGGGCGAGAGGCCCTCGATGAAGTCGACGTCCGGCTTGTCCATCTGGCCGAGGAACTGCCGGGCGTACGAGGAGAGGGACTCCACGTAGCGCCGCTGGCCCTCGGCGAAGATCGTGTCGAACGCGAGGGACGACTTGCCCGACCCGGAAAGCCCGGTGAAGACGATGAGCGAGTCGCGGGGAAGGTCGAGAGAGACGTTCTTGAGATTGTGCTCGCGAGCGCCACGGACGATGAGACGGTCGACCACGCCGGTCCGCACCTTTCTGGAGAGAAGTGGGGGAACTGAGCCCCTGTCCCAGGGTATGGGGGGCGCCACAGCGGTGTACGAAGCTTTTCGACTCCGAGCGTATAGCACGCACATTCGATTTTTGGACGACTGTCGCTCCCTTCACCCGAAGGAGTGGCCGGGCTACGCTCGGCGTCATGATTGATCACGCGCACGACCTGCGCGCCGTACGTGAAGCGACCGATCGACTGCTCAGCGCCACCGGGAAATTGGACGACGCGGCACTCGCCCGGCCATCGCGCCTGCCGGGCTGGAGCCGCGGTCATGTCGTCGCGCATCTCTCTCGTAACGCCGACGCGCTCGTGAATGTTCTCCAGGGGCGCGCCATGTACGCAGACAGCGAAACCCGCGACCGCGACATCGAGCGCGGCGCGCCCCGGCCGAAGGCGGAGCAGCAGGCCGACCTCGCCGACAGCGCGGCCCGCTTCGCGGACGCGGCCTCGACCCCGGCCGACTGGTCCCGGACCGTCACGCTGCGCAACGGCGTGACGGACTCGGCCTCCCGGATCCCCTTCCGCCGCCGCGTCGAGGTCGAGCTGCACCATGTCGACCTGGGCATCGGCTACGAGCTGGAGGACCTGCCGGACGAATTCGTCGCCCGGGAGATCGACTTCCTCGCCGAACGGTTCGCCGGGCACCCCGGCGTCGTGTCCACGGAGATCGCCGCCGACGACGGCCGGTCCTGGTCCACGGGTGGTGGCGCCGAAGGTGCCCCCGTCGTGGTCCGCGGGAGCGCGACCGAGCTGCTCGGCTGGCTCTGCGGACGCCGGGACGGATCGGCGCTGACCGTCGACAGCGGACTCCTCCCCGCGCTGCCCCCGCTATAGGCTGAGACGCATGACGTACAGCGGAGCGGTCAAGGTCGGCGGTCGTGCTGACGTACACGAGTTGACGGATCTGATGATCTCCAAGGTCGCTGTCGGCCCGGGGAACAACAACGCCTATCTGCTGCGCTGTCGGGCCACCGACGAGCAGCTCCTCATCGACGCGGCCGACGAGGCCGGGACGCTGCTGCGGCTGATCGGTGACGACGGCATCGCCTCCGTCGTCACCACCCACCGGCACCCCGACCACTGGCAGGCGCTCGCCGAGGTCGTCGCGGCCACCGGGGCCCGTACGTTCGCCGGCAGGCACGACGCCGAGGGCATCCCGGTCCCGACCGATGTCCTGGTGGACGACAACGACACGATCCGGGTGGGCCGGGTCGAACTGACCGCCCGCCACCTCGTCGGTCACACGCCGGGGTCCATCGCGCTGATCTACGACGACCCGCACGGCGCCCCGCACCTGTTCACCGGGGACTGCCTCTTCCCCGGCGGAGTCGGCAACACCCGCAAGAACCCCGACGCCTTCGCGAGCCTGATGCACGACGTGGAGACCAAGCTCTTCGACCGACTGCCCGACGAGACCTGGGTCTATCCGGGCCACGGTCACGACACCACGCTCGGCGTCGAGCGCCCGCATCTGCCCGAATGGCGCGCCCGCGGCTGGTGACGCCCGGCCGCTCCCGCGGCCACTCGTCCCGCGCCGGATCCAGCGGGTCCGCGCGGGACCCGCACAGGGATCCCGGGCGCCCCGCCCCGCCCGCCTCCCGGCGGATTCCACGGGCCGGGGCGCTCCCCCGTGCCGATCCCGAAGGACACGGGCGGGGATGCGAGGGAGCGCCCCTTGTGGCAGCGGCCGACGGCGGTCTCGTCAGGCGTCGATGCCCGCCCCCACGTCCGGGGTCCTGTCCGATTCCCCGGCCGCTTCGGCCCGCTTCCGCTTCCGGTCGGCGATCAGGCTGGTGATCGTGGTGATCACCAGGACCCCGCAGATGACGCCGAGCGAGACCGGTATCGAGATCTCGGGGACGTGCACCCCGGACTCGTGCAGCGCGTGCAGCACCAGCTTCACGCCGATGAAGCCGAGGATGACCGAGAGCCCGTAGCTGAGGTGGACCAGCTTCTTCAGCAGGCCACCGATCAGGAAGTACAGCTGCCGCAGGCCCATCAGGGCGAAGGCGTTGGCCGTGAACACGATGTACGGGTCCTGGGTCAGACCGAAGATCGCGGGTATGGAGTCCAGGGCGAACAGCACGTCAGTGGTGCCGATGGCGAGCATGACGACCATCAAGGGCGTCAGGACGCGCTTGCCCTTGTCGCGTATGAAGAGCTTGGTGCCGTGATATCGGTCGGCGACCCCGAAGCGGCGCTCGATCGATTTCAGCAGGCGGTTCTCCTCGAACTCCTCCCCTTCTTCGTCGGCCCGCGCCTCCTGGACGAGCTTCCAGGCGGTGTAGATCAGGAATGCGCCGAAGATGTAGAAGACCCACGAGAAGTTGGCGATGACCGCGGCACCCGCGGCGATGAAGACCGCCCGGAGCACCAACGCGATCAGAACACCGACGAGCAGCACACGCTGCTGGAGGTGGGAGGGGACCGAGAACTTCGCCATGATCAGGACGAAGACGAACAGATTGTCGACACTGAGCGACTTCTCCGTGATGAAGCCCGCGAAGAACTCGCCCGACGCCTGGCTGTCGCCGAACACCAGCAGGCCGAGCCCGAAGAGCACGGCCAGCGTGATCCAGATGATCGTCCAGATCCCGGCTTCCTTGGTCGACACGTCATGGGGCCTGCGCCCGATGAAGAAGTCGACGGCGATGAGGGCGGACAGACCGAGAATGGTCAGCGCCCAGAGGGTCCATGAAACGTCCACTGCGCCTCCGGCAGTTCACTACGGCTACTGATTCAGCGTCGTCGCTGCCGGAGGTCTCCTCCACCCGGGCACGCATGCCGCGCACCAGGACCGACGCCCCGGGACCGGTCAGGATCCGTACTGACGGGAACGCCGCGTGGGAGTACTCCCCTCCGCTCAAGAAACAGTACAGGAAACCCCAAAGGAAGGTAAAGAGATAGACAAGGGCCCGCCAAACCGCCAGGTCAGAGGCGGTGTCAAGGAGCGCGGGCGATGTGGTTGCGGTCCGCTCGGCGTGCTGCCGCTCAGCGACGCCACGTACGACGGGCCGCGGCCACCTTGGCCAGGACGTCGTCGAGCACCCGGCTGCCGGGCGGCACCCTGAGCGGCTCATACGTCCAGGCGTGTCCCACCCAGGGGTCGGCCAGGTGGTCGTCGGCGACCGGGGTGATCCGGAGCAGCGAGCGCCACAGCGGGTCGAGCACCGGCCCGTAGGCGGCGGCGTCCTCGCGGTCCGCGACCATCAGCAGATGGACGCCGACCGAGGGTCCCTCGTCGGCCAGATAGCGCAGTTGGGTGACGGCCCGGTCGTCGAAGCCGTGGGGGAAGTCGTTGACGATCAGCAGATGCTGGCCGGTGTCCACGTCCGGCGGCAGCGAGTCGGCGGCGCCCGCCCGGATCGCCATCTGGACCAGGTCGACGCGCCGGGTGAGCCGGGCGAGGACCGAGGTGACCCCGCCGGGCCCCGCGGCGGGCGGCTCGGCGAGGGCCCCGGAGCGGACCAGCGGGGCGAGCGGCCCGGCCGCCGAGCCCGCGGGGTCGATGACATGCACGGAGAACTCGTCGGCCGGGTACACGGCCAGCAGCCGGGCCGCGTGCGCGACCGCGTTCTCCATGGCCAGACGGCGCAGTTGCGCGGCGTCCGCCAGAGCCGCCGCCCCGGACGCCGTACGGCCGCTGTCGACCCAGATGCCACGCTCCAGCGGGAGCCTGACCAGCAGCGGGATGCGCAGGCCGGTGGCCTCGGGCAGATGGAGGTCGCCGAGCCGCAGCGCCATGGGGATCTCCATGGGGACGCGGTAGGCGTGCCAGACGGGGTTGTCCCATCCCGCGTACGCGGCGGGGAGCGCGGGTTCCACCACGGCGGTCTCGGCGGTGAGCTGCGCGATGTCGCGGTCGAGCGCCTCCTTCGCCCGGGAGGTGAGTTCGTCGCGCTTGGCACGGGCCTGTTCGCGGGCCCGGTCCCCGGCGCCACCGATCCGGTTGCGCGGATCGGACAGGGTCCGGTCGAGCTCCTGGTCCATGCGGGACTCGGCGAATTCGACGGCGCTGCGGTACGCGGCGGTGGTGCGGGCCAGGTCTTCGAACATGCCCCAGATCTGGTTGTAGAGGCGCTCCTCCATGGACCAGCCGGTGGCGTCCCCGGCGACGGGCCGGGCGGGGCTGCCGGGCCCGGCGGGTGGCGCGGTGGGAGGGGGCGGCGGGGGTGCGGAGGTCTGGCGGCGCGGGTGGGTGTAGTCGACGGGGCCGCCCGTGGCGGGGGTGCCCGGTGGCGGTGCCGACGGGGTGAGTGGCTCGGCCTGGGGGGTCGTGGGTGGTGCGGCAGGGGCCGACGGGTCGTCCGGGGCCGATGCGGGGCGTGGGCCGTGGCCGACGCGATCGCCGTCCGGGGTGCGGGGCGGGGGCGGTGGGACCGTGCGGGCCGTCGCGCGGGAGACGGCGTCCTGGATCGAGCGGGCGAGTTCGGCCGCCCGCTCCAGGCCCTGGTCGGTGAGCATGGCGGCGAGGCCGCCCGCGTAGCCCTGGCCGACGGCGCGGACCTTCCAGGCGCCCTGGCGGCGGTAGAGCTCCAGGGCCGCGACGGCCGATTCGGCGTCGAGCCCGGTGAGGGTGAAGGTGGCGATCTCCGCGCCGTCGAGCCCGGTGACGGCGACGAAGGGCGCGGCGACCGCGCCGAAGCGGACCGGGCCGCCGATGCCCGTGGGCAGGGCCAGCAGCACGGTGATCCGGTGCACCTGGGCGGGAACGGCGTCGAGGTCGACGGCGAGCCGGTGGCCGGCGGCGGCCTGACGGGGCACTTCGAGCCCGGGCAGCGAGGGCGCGCCGGGGTGGGCGACCCGTTCGGCGCCGTGGACGGTGCCGTTCTCGTCGGCGAGCGTGGCACCGGCCACGACGGGCGTGCCGGCCGACACCCGGATCTCCAGTCGGGTCTGGGACAAGGTGTGGTTCTGCCCCCGGACCAGCTCGGCCGTCATTGCCCTGTCCCCTCGACGAGTTGGTGCTGCGCTGTGCGGTGCGGTGTCGCGCGGTGCCGTGCGGCACCATGTGGTGCAGCCCCCGGCGGCCGTTGCCTCCGGGAGCTGCGCGTACCTCTGCCGGCCGACTGGTCCGGCCGTGCCTACAGGTGCGGCAGGATCGCCGGCATCAGGTCCTGGAAGGTACGGCCGTTGGCCGGGTTGCCGAGGGCGGTCATCTGCCATCCGTTCCCCGAACGGTGCACCTTCGCCATGATCTGGGCGGTGTACTGCCCGCCGCCGTCCAGCGTGTAACGGGCGAGCTCCTGCCCGTTGGTCTCGTCGACGAGGCGGCAGAAGGCGTTCTGCACCTCCTGGAACGTCTGGCCGGTGAAGGAGTTCACCGTGAAGACGATCTGGTCGATGTGGACCGGCACCCGCTGGAGGTCGACGAGGATCGCCTCGTCGTCGCCGCCCGAACCGGCACCGCCGACCAGGTTGTCCCCCGTGTGCTTGACCGATCCGTCGTCGCTGACGAGGTGACGGAAGAAGACCACGTCGACCGGCTGCTTGTCGGCGAACAGCACCGCCGACGCGTCGAGGTCGATCTCCCGCGTGCGCGAACCGAACAGGCCGCGGCGCGGTGCCGCCCGCCAGCCGAGCCCCATCCGCACCGCGGTCAGCGTCCCCCCGTCGCTCTTCTGCAGGCTGATTGCCTGGCCCTTGGTCATATTGACCGTCACGCGCTGTCCCCTCTCCGCTTGCCCCGCAACCGTCCGTGCGCGGTGTTTCCCCGCACCCTACGCAGTCGCACTGACAACGAGGCCGCTTGAGGTGTTTTTGTGTCGGTCCTGCAACACATCGACCGCTTGGCGGTCAGGCGAGGCCCGCTTCCCGCATCTGACGCAGCTCCTTCTTCAGCTCGCCGACCTCGTCGCGCAACCGGGCCGCCACCTCGAACTGCAGGTCCGCGGCGGCCGCCCGCATCCGTTCGGTCATCTCCTCGATGATTCCGGCGAGCTCGGTGGCGGGCCGGTCGGTGACCACGGCGGCGGACTTCTTCCCGGAGCCGGCCGCCTTGGCACCGATCGCGGGGACGGGGGCCTTGGCGCCCTTGGCCTGGCGGTAGCCGGTGCCGAGCAACTGCTCGGTGTCGACCTCCTCGCGGGCGATCGTCGCGACGATGTCGTTGATCTTCTTGCGAAGCGGCTGGGGGTCGATGCCGCGCTCGGTGTTGTAGGCGATCTGCTTCTCGCGACGGCGGTTGGTCTCGTCGATGGCCTGCGCCATCGCCGGGGTGATCGTGTCGGCGTACATGTGGACCTGTCCCGAGACATTACGGGCGGCACGTCCGATGGTCTGGATCAGGGACGTGCCCGAGCGCAGGAAGCCCTGCTTGTCCGCGTCGAGGATGGCGACGAGCGACACCTCGGGGAGGTCGAGCCCCTCCCGCAGGAGGTTGATGCCGACCAGTACGTCGAACTCGCCGGAGCGCAGCTCGCGCAGCAGCTCGACGCGGCGCAGGGTGTCCACGTCGCTGTGGAGGTAGCGGACCTGGATGCCGAGCTCCAGGAAGTAGTCGGTGAGGTCCTCGGCCATCTTCTTGGTGAGGGTGGTGACGAGGACGCGTTCGTCCTTCTCGACACGCTTGCGGATCTCGTGCACCAGGTCGTCGATCTGGCCCTCGGTGGGCTTGACGACGACCTCCGGGTCGACAAGGCCGGTGGGGCGGATGATCTGCTCCACGAAGCCGTCGCTCCGGGACAGCTCGTACGTTCCGGGGGTGGCCGAGAGATAGACGGTCTGGTTGATCCGGCCCAGGAACTCCTCCCACTTCAGCGGGCGGTTGTCGAGCGCGGAGGGCAGCCGGAAGCCGTGGTCGACCAGGGTGCGTTTCCGCGAGGCGTCGCCCTCGTACATGGCACCGATCTGCGGCACGGTGACGTGCGACTCGTCGAGGACGAGGAGGAAGTCCTCGGGGAAGTAGTCGAGGAGCGTGTTGGGCGCGGTTCCGGGAGAGCGGCCGTCGAAGTGCATCGAGTAGTTCTCGACACCGGAGCAGGTGCCGATCTGCCGGAGCATTTCGATGTCGTACGTGGTACGCATCCGCAGGCGCTGGGCCTCCAGCATCTTGCCCTGCTTCTCCAGCTCGGCGAGGCGCTGTTCCAGCTCCCGCTCGATGCCGTTGACCGCCTTCTCCATCCGCTCCGGACCGGCGACGTAGTGGCTGGCGGGGAAGACGTAGAGGGACTGGTCCTCGCTGATCACCTCGCCGGTGAGCGGGTGGAGGGTGGAGAGCGCCTCGATCTCGTCGCCGAACATCTCGATGCGGACGGCGAGCTCCTCGTAGACCGGGAAGATCTCGATCGTGTCGCCGCGGACCCGGAACGTGCCGCGGGTGAAGGCCAGGTCGTTGCGGGTGTACTGGATCTCGACGAAACGGCGCAGCAGCTCGTCGCGGTCGATCTCGTCGCCGACCTTGAGCGGAACCATCCGGTCCACGTATTCCTGCGGCGTACCGAGGCCGTAGATGCAGGAGACGGAGGCGACCACGACGACATCGCGCCGGGTGAGCAGCGAATTCGTCGCGGAGTGGCGCAGCCGCTCGACCTCCTCGTTGATCGAGGAGTCCTTCTCGATGTAGGTGTCCGACTGGGGGACGTACGCCTCGGGCTGGTAGTAGTCGTAGTACGAGACGAAGTACTCGACGGCGTTGTTGGGCAGGAGTTCACGGAACTCGTTCGCGAGTTGGGCGGCGAGCGTCTTGTTCGGCGCCATCACGAGGGTGGGGCGCTGCAGCTTCTCGATCATCCACGCGGTGGTCGCCGATTTGCCGGTACCGGTCGCACCGAGCAGGACGACGTCGTTCTCGCCCGCGCGGATGCGCCGGTCCAGCTCGGCGATGGCCGCGGGCTGGTCGCCGCTGGGCTGGTAGGGACTGACGACCTCGAAAGGCGCCACCGAACGTTCGATCTTCGAAACGGGCCGCATGAGACCACGGTACGACCCCTCACCGACAACCGGCCGGTTCGGCCGTCACGCCGGGACCGGGGGCGGGGCGAGAGCGAGGGCCGGGGTGGCGACTGGTGGGGATTCGGGCTCGGGGCGGCCGTCACGCGCTCCTGGAACGGCCGGGGCCGGGGGTCACCACTCTCCGGGCGGTGCGGGGTCGCGCGGGCGGGAGTGGAACGAAGCCGGGTCGGCGTACGTGCCGAAGCTCGGCACCTGCCGCGGTGCCGGGACTCCGGCCCGGCCATCGGCCCCGTCGCCGGCCTTGGTGTCGTTCCAGTCCGGGGTGCCCATCACCATCAGGGGATCGAACATCACGACGACCGCGGCGAGGAGCAGGAAGCAGCCGGGGCCGACCAGCAGGGGCAGGAGAGGGACGGCCGAGCTGTCCGCGGCGGCTTCGCCGGTCAGGGCGGCGGGGTGCAGATGGACGCTGAGCGCGGCCATGCCCGTGTAGTGCATGCCGCTCACGGCGACGCCCATCAGGACGCTGGCACCGAGACCGGCCAGGAAGCCCTGGACGGAGACGGCCGCCCAGAGCGCGGACGTTGCGGCCACCACGGCTATGACGACGGAGAGCACCACGGTGATCGTGTCGTACTCGAACCGCCCCTCCAATCGCATTCCGGCCATGCCCAGGTAGTGCATGGTGGCCATGCCGAGCCCGATGATGGTGCCGCCGGTCATCAGTGCCATGCGGGTGGCGCCTCGGTACCCGACGACGAAGATGCCGACGGCGACCATGCCGATGGCGACCGCGAGACTGGCGAAGGTGATCGGCTTGTCGTAGCCGATGGCCGCCCCGTCGATGGTGAAGCCCGTCATCGCGACGAAGTGCATCGTCCAGATGCCGGAGCCGATGGAGGTCGCGCCGAGAGCCAGCCAGCCCGCCTTGAAGGAACGCTCGGTGCGCAGCGAACGGGTCGTGCAGCGCAGCCCGAGAGCCGCGCCGAGGCAGGCCATCAGAAAAGCCGCGACGGGCGTCACCACTCCGTGGCTGAAACCATCGATCGTGCCCTGCATGCTCGTACGCCCTTCGCGAAAGCCCGGGTCCGGGGGTGACCCTAAGCTGCGAAGCCCGGCAAAAAAACAGAAGAGCTGCATTTTAGCGACAAGGAGATCGGCCCGTGACCCGGTCCGGTCCCGACGACGGCCTCGGCTCGTGACCTTCCTTCGTCCGTCGCCCTCCGGGGCACCACTGGCACTCTCGGCCCGTCCGCGGGCTGGGTCCGTCGGGCCGGGGCCGTGTCAGTGGTCGGACGTACGGTGGTTCCCATGAACAGCAACGGGGCCGTCGAGTGGGCCGTCGTCGGGAGCGACATCGGCCCGCTGCTGCTCGCCGCGACCGGCACGGGGCTGGTGAACGTGGTGTTCCATGCCCGGCCCGAGGTGCGGGAGAGGGCGCTCGGACAGTTGCGGGCGCGGCTGGGTGCGGAACCGGTGGAGAATCCCGGTTCCGCACGGCTCGCCGGGCCGATCCGCGGGCTCGCGGCGTATTTCGCGGGTTCGGCGCGGGAGTTCTCGTTGGCACTGGACTGGTCGCTGACATCCGGCTTCAACCGCCAAGTGCTGCGCGAACTGGCGGCGGGCGTGCCGTACGGGACGGTCGTCGGCTACGGGGACCTGGCCGCGCGCGTGGGACAGCCGGGGGCGGCGCAGGCGGTGGGGGTGGCCATGGGGTCCAATCCCCTGCCGGTGGTGGTGCCGTGCCACCGGGTGGTGGAGAGCGACGGCGGACTGGGCGGGTTCGGCGGTGGGCTCGACACCAAGCGGAAGCTGCTGGCGCTGGAAGGCGTGCTGCCGCAGCCGCTGTTCTGATGTCCGACGCACGACTGGTCCCGTACGAGGGGGCGCCGGGTCGTAGCGGCACATGCCCGGGCGTACGTCGTTCGCGGAATCCGACCGCGGACTCCGACCGCCCATGCCCCGCTCCAGGCCCGCATCCGACCACCATATGTCGCACTTGTGTACGAGCTGGCACACTGCGTCAGTGACCAACCCTCTCTATGCTCCTGACACGTCCGCCCGGCCCGTCCGGCCCGCCGAGCGGGTCTCGGCGGACGATCTTCCCGCACTGCGACGCAGAACGTCCGCCGTACTGATAGCCAGCCAGATACTCGGCGGCCTCGGCGTTCCCATCGGTATCGCCCTGGCACCGGTCCTGGCCTCCGAGGTGAGCGGCTCCGAGGCATGGTCGGGGCTGGCCCCCACGGCGTCGGTGGCCGGTACCGCGCTGCTGTCGCTGCCGCTGGCGGCGGTGATGACCTCGCGCGGCCGACGCCCCGGCCTCGTGCTCGCGTATCTGATCGGTGCGCTCGGCGCGGGACTCGTGGTCCTGGCCACCATCGTGGAAAACTTTCCGCTGCTGCTGATCGGGATGGCCGCGTTCGGTGCCGGTTCCTCGGCCAATCTGCAGGCCCGTTTCGCCGCCGCTGATCTGGTCGAGCCGGACCGCCGGGGCCGGGCGATCTCCACCGTCATCTGGGCCACGACCATCGGCTCGGTTCTCGGGCCGAACATCGCGGCCCCGGTGGGGCGGATCTTCCGCGGCACGGCGATATCCGAGCATGCGGGCCCGTTCTTCTTCGCGGCCGGGATCTTCCTGTCCGCCGCCCTGCTCGTCGCGGTGCTGTTGAGACCGGACCCGCTGCTGACCGCGCGGGCCCTGGCTCCGCAGAGTGACATGTCCCCCGCGAGCCGGTCGCTGCGAGCCGGATTCGCGGCGGTCCGGGGGTCGGCGAAGGCGCGGCTGGCGCTGGTGACGGTGGCCGTCTCGCACACCGCCATGGTGTCGATCATGGTGATGACGCCCGTGCACCTGGGCCACCACGGCGCGGGACTCCAACTGATCGGGCTCGTCATCAGCGGCCACATCGCGGGGATGTACGCGTTCTCCCCGGTGATGGGCTGGCTGTCCGACCGGTTCGGCCGGCTGTCGGTGATCGGTCTGGCGATCGGGCTGCTCTCCTGCGCCGCGCTTCTTGCCGGCACCGCGGGCCCCAGCCACGGCCGGACGGCGGCGGGCCTGTTCCTGCTCGGTCTGGGCTGGTCGGCCGGGCTGGTCGCCGGTTCGGCGCTGCTCACCGATTCCGTGCCGCAGCCCGCCCGCGCCGCCGTGCAGGGGCTTTCGGACCTGACCATGAACACGGCGGCGGGCGTCGGCGGCGCCATCGCCGGGCTGATCGTCGCCCAAGTCGGCTACGGCTGGCTGAACGTGGCGGCGGCATGCCTACTGCTCCCACTGGCTGCGTCGGCACTGCGCCGGTCCCTCGCCCGGCCCTCCGCGCACGAAGCACGGGGGACGCTGCCGGCACCCGACTCGCCCGGGGCTCCGGCGCACGGCGCCCCGGCATCCGCGGCGACGACTGCAACCGCGACATCCGCACCGTCCGCCACCGATCACTGATGTCGCACGGGGACGCTCATCGCTGTTGATGTCTCACCGGGACGATCGCTGACGCCGCAGAGGCGATCACTGACTTCAAAGGCGATCACTGCTGGAGCTTCGGCCGAAGCTCCAGCAGTGATCGCCGACCCGTCAGAGGCAGATGTGGTACGCCTTGCGCAGCGTCTCGTGCACGGTCCATGTCGTACGGTCGCCCTCACGCAGTACGCAGGCGTCCCCCGGGCCTATCTCCAGCGTCGCCCCTCCCTCGACCGCCACGGTGGCCCGGCCGCTGACCACCACGAACAGTTCGTCGGCCTCCGTGTCGGTGACGACTCCGGGCGTGATCTGCCAGATGCCGCGCACTTGCTTGCCGTCGGGCGATTCCCACAGAACCTTGCCCGTCACGACCGGTTCGCCGGAGACGATCTGCGCGGGGTCGAGCGGTTCGGGTTCGAGTTCCGCGTCCGGAATGTGCACGACGAACGAGGCCGGAGACTGATCATGTGTGGTCATGGCCGGTCACCATAGCGTCCTCTTCGCGACGATTCGCCGTCAGGGCAGGAAGCACTGCGGCACCGGGACGGGAGAGGCACTGGAGGAACACCGGAGGGGACACCGAAGGGACCCGCACACGGGGAGGCCGGCCCGGCCGTACGTTTGAGGACGGCACACCCGCGACAGGGATGTGGACATGCCATCGACTGCGTCGGACGGCGCGCATCCCTACACCCCCGTCCTCTCCCCCGAGGTACGGACGGCCCTCGCCACGCACCACCCCGTCGTGGCCCTGGAATCGACGATCATCGCCCACGGTCTGCCGCGCCCCCGCAATCTGCGGGTCGCCGAGGAGCTCGAAGATCTGGTGCGGGCCGCGGGCGCGGTCCCTGCCACGATCGCCGTGCTCGACGGACAGGCCCGCATCGGCCTGGACGAGGACGCGTTGGAACGGGTCGCCACCGATCCGGCCATGCGGAAACTGGGCCACCGCGATCTCGCACCGGCCCTTGCGACGGGCGCCAGCGGGGCGACGACCGTGTCCGCGACGGCGTTCCTCGCCGCCCGCGCCGGACTGCGCGTCTTCGCGACGGGCGGGCTCGGCGGCGTGCACCGGGAATGGACACGGACCCAGGACGAGTCGGCGGACCTGCGGCTCCTCGCGCGAACCGGCATCACGGTGGTGTGTGCGGGGGTGAAGTCGATCCTGGACGTCCCCGCCACCCTGCAGCGCCTGGAAACGCTGGGGATCGGGGTCCTCGGCTACGGCACCGATCACTTCCCCGGCTTCTACCTGCACAGCTCGGGCGAACCGGTCGACTGGACGGTGCGGACGCCCGAGGAGGTCGCGGAGGTGATGCGGGCCCAGGACGCGCTGGACGGCACCGCCTCCGCGCTGATCGTCGCCAACCCCGTACCCGCGCGGGACCAGTTGGATCCCGGACTTCACGACCGTGTGCTGGCAGAAGCCCTCGACGCGTGCCGGGATCGCGGCATCGTGGGCCAGGCCGTCACCCCCTTCCTGCTGGACCGGCTGATGCGACGGACCGAGGGGGCCTCCTTGGAGGCCAATCTGGCGGCCGTACGCGCAAACGTGTCCCTCGCCGCCCGGGTCGCCTCCGCGTGGACGGCCCGCGCACGCGGCACGGCGGAGCGCCGCGGCGACCGGAACACAACGCGGCGCGACGGTGCGCGGTGAACAGGACCGGTCCGCAACGCGCGAGGTCCGGAGCCGGCCCGGAACGCGCGGGCAACCGTACCGTGCCGGAACCCAGGGGGGACGGTGTCGCGTCGGCGCCCGACAGCCGGTCGACGGCCCGCGGCGGGCTTCTCGTCATCGGCGACGTGGTCACCGACGTGGTGGCCCGGCATGCGAAGGAGCTGTCCCGCGGTACGGACACCTCCGCCCGGATCCATACCCTGCCGGGCGGCGCGGGCGCCAACGTCGCCTGCTGGGCGGCACGTTCGGGCTGTCCGGACGTGCGGCTGCTGGCACGGGTCGGCACCGACAGCGCGGCCTGGCACCGTGACGCGCTGAGCCGGGCGGGGGTGCGCTGCCTGCTGGCCGTGGACGACGAGGCGCCGACCGCCACCGTCGTCGCCCTCGTCGACTCCACGGCCGAGCGCACGTTCCTCACCGACAGCGGCGCCGTGCTGCGCCTCTCCCCGGACGACTGGTCGGCGTCGATGCTCGACGGAGTCGGCCACCTCCACCTCTCCGGGTACCTTCTCTTCGCCGCGACGAGCAGGGCGACCGTTCTGCTCGCACTGCGGGAGGCGCGACGGCGGCGGATCACGGTGAGCGTCGACCCGGCCTCCGCCGGATTCCTCGCCGAACTGGGCGTGGACCGCTTCCTGACCGCGGTGGAGGGTGCGGACCTGCTGCTCCCCAATACGGACGAGGCCCACCTGCTCACCGGAACCCCGGACCCGGCGGACGCCGCCGCGGAGTTGAGCCTCCGGGTGCCCCGAGTGGTCGTCACGCTCGGTGAGGGCGGCGCGCTGCTGGCCGTGTCGGGCACGGTGACGGGACGCTTTCCGGCCGTTCCGGTGCGGGGAGCCGTGGACTCGACAGGTGCGGGCGACGCGTTCACCGGCGGCCTCCTCGCGGCGCTGCTGTCGGGGGCGGACGACGCCTCGGCCGTGGCGGCGGGCTGCCGTTCGGGGGCCGAGGCGGTCACCACGGTGGGCGGCCGCCCGCGCCCGTGAGGGATGCCCGCCGACCTGGGCGGGCGGGTGCCGAACGGGCCGGGCCGACGGCGGATGCCCGCCGATCCAGGCGGGTGCCGAACGGGCCGACGGCGGATGCCGACCGGGACGCGACATGTCCCGTCGTCGCCGGACGGGCTCCGCCCGCTACGCGTTCCGCCCGCTGCGCTGCCATCCGGTCCAGGCGGGGGGCAGCGGGTCGTCGGCCCGTACGACCGCGTCCGCGCGATCGCCGGGCGCCGCTTCTTCCTCGTACCGCGCGAATGCGGGCAGGGTCCAGCGCTCGCTCTCCCCGGTGCGCCGCTGCAGCGCGCCCGGCGACATCCGCAGAGGGACGCTCAGGTCCAACGGGCCGTGGATCCTTCGAACGCCCCCCACGTTACCGACGTGTTGCCCCGCCGAGCCCTCCTCGCCCATCAAAGCCGCGCATGCGGCCACCCTCGCCCCGCCGCCCGCGCGCCCGCCCCTCCGTCCCCCTTCCGGAACGCGCCGGACCGCACCATGTCCGGCCCGCCGTTCACTCCCCACGGAGCTCGGCGGCGAGCGGCCCGTCGCCGGTCACTTCGGCGCGCCCGTTCCTGACCGCCTCCGCGAGGGTCAACTCACCCCGTCCGAGCGCGAGACACGCTTCGACATCGAGCGCGATACGGGCATCGGCATGGGCGGCCGGGCCGTCCCCGTACACCGCCGCGCCGACCGGGGACTCCCGCGCGCCACCGCCCGCGTCCGCGGCGTCGTCTCCCGCGCCGCGCCCCGCCTCGGGCGTCCCGCCACCGGCGCGCACATGGAACTCCCCCTCGTCCAGGCGGACTTCGACGACCCCCGCGTGCGTCGTCCCGTCCAGGACGCGCAACAACGGCAGCGCGAACCAGTGCGCCCGTACGGCATCGGTGGGCCGCCGTTCGTCGAGCGCGGGCGCCCCCCATTCGGCGAGCGCGGAGAGTACGGGCAGCAACCCACGGCCGCGTTCCGTCAGTTCGTACACCGAGGCCGCGGCGGGCGGTGGAAGCCGGCGGCGGGTGGCAAGACCGTTGTGCTCCATGTCCTTGAGCCGGGAGGCGAGGACGTCCGTACTGACGCCCGGCAGGTCCGCATGGAGGTCCGTGTACCGGCGCGGCCCCGCCAGCAGTTCACGGACGATCAGCAAGGTCCACCGATCGCCCACGGAGTCGAGGGAGCGCGCGGTGGCACAGAACTGGTCGTAACTCCGGCGGCGGGACGGGCGCGTTGCGGCTTGTTGCTGACGTGGCATGCGACGCAGTCTAGACATGTTGTTGGACTTTCCAAGCCTGAGCTTGGTAAAACCAAGTATCGCAACCAGGTCGGGGAGGCCACCGCATGGAATTCCGGCAGTCCAGCAAGCTCGACGAGGTCTGTTACGAGATCCGGGGCCCGGTCATCGAGCACGCCAACGCCCTGGAGGAGGCGGGCCACAGCGTGCTCCGCCTCAACACCGGCAACCCCGCACTCTTCGGCTTCGAGGCGCCCGAGGAAGTCGTCCAGGACATGATCCGGATGCTTCCGCAGGCGCACGGCTACACCGACTCGCGCGGCATCCTCTCCGCGCGCCGAGCGGTGGTGCAGCGCTACCAGGCGATGGGGCTGACGGACGTGGGGGTCGACGACGTCTTCCTCGGCAACGGCGTCTCCGAGCTGATCTCCATGGCCGTCCAGGCGCTGCTGGAGGACGGCGACGAAGTGCTCATCCCGTCTCCCGACTACCCGTTGTGGACGGCGGTGGTGACCCTCGCGGGCGGCAAGGCGGTGCACTACACATGCGACGAGGCGTCGGATTGGAACCCCGACCTGGAGGACATGGCCTCGAAGATCGGCGACCGCACCAGGGCCGTCGTGATCATCAATCCGAACAACCCGACCGGCGCCGTCTATCCGCGCGAGATCCTCGAAGGCATCCTCGATCTGGCGCGCAGGCACGGCCTGATGGTGTTCGCCGACGAGATCTATGACCAGATCCTCTACGACGACGCCGAGCACCACACCGTGGCGTCCCTCGCCCCCGACCTGCTCTGCCTCACGTTCAGCGGCCTGTCGAAGACGTACCGCGTCGCGGGCTTCCGCTCCGGCTGGCTGGTGATCTCGGGCCCGCAGCAGCACGCCCGCAGCTATCTGGAGGGGCTCACCACCCTCGCTTCCATGCGTCTGTGCCCCAACGCGCCGGCGCAGTACGCCATTCAGGCGGCGCTCGGTGGCCGGCAGTCGATCCGGGAGCTGGTGGCGCCCGGCGGCAGGCTGCACGAGCAGCGGAACCGGGCCTGGGAGAAGCTGAACGAGATCCCCGGTGTGTCGTGCGTGAAGCCGAAGGGCGCGCTGTACGCGTTCCCTCGCATCGACCCGCAGGTGCACCCGATCGTCGACGACGAGAAATTCGTCCTGGACCTGCTGCTGCGGGAGAAGATCCAGGTCGTCCAGGGCACGGGCTTCAACTGGCCGCGGCCCGACCACTTCCGGATCCTGACGCTGCCGTACGCTGACGACCTCGACGCGGCCATCAGCCGCATCGGCCGCTTCCTGACCGGATACCGCCAGTGATCGGATGCCCCGGGTGACCTGCTCCGCATGCCGTGTTCCCGTCCTCACCCAGTTCGCCTCGCCCGACCTCGTCGGCCCGATCGTCGAAGACGGGGTCGATCCGGCGACGGACCCGGCCTGGGCGGATTCGGGCGCCGCGTCACGGGCCGAGTACGCGCGCTGGTCCGGTCATCTGTGCGGTATGACCTGCCTGCGCATGGCGCTCGGCGCCGGTGCCCCGTCCCTGTTCGCGCTGCGCGACGGGGCGGTCCGGTACGGCGCGTACACACAGGACGCGGACGGTGTGATCCGGGGGCTGGTCTACGCCCCGTTCGCGGAGTACGTCCGGGAGGTGCACGGCCTCGACGCCACGGTCCACCGTCACTTGTCGTCGCGGGAGATCCTCGGCCTGCTGGACGGCGGCCGCACGGTCCTGGCATCGGTGCACTACGGCATCCGGAGGCCGGAACTGTCTCCTCCGGGTCGGGGCGGGCACCTGGTGCTGCTGACGTCCCGCACGGCCGACGGCACCGGCGTCCACTTCCACAACCCGTCCGGCACGACGACCGGGACGCGCGCCGCGGACCTTTCCCTGCCCGACTTCGAGCGCTTCTTCGCGGGGCGCGGTGTGTCGCTGGTGGCACGCGACACCCCGTCGGCGGGGTGCGGTGTGCCGGAGGCGGTACGTGTGCGGCGGGACGCGCCGCGCACGTAATCAGGAACGGGAGCGGGCCCGGAGGCGTAGCCGGCCCCCGGGCCCTGAGAGTGCCACCCATGCGGCACGCCGACACTTTTAAGAACCCGCGTCAGGTTTATGTCGTCGCGTCCTGCCTTTAGACCATCGGAGACCGAAGCTCTCCGAGCCGGAGTCGAACCGGCATTTCGACGCCCATGGGCACGGGCCCGAGCGATTCGGCGATGGGTGGCGAATGCTGAGCCTGGAGCAAGAGTCTGAGATTGATCGCGGTCTGCCTCCGCCAGTTGGGCCACCCCGGCCCGTTGGTGCGACGGGCGCACCGAGTGCCGGGGGGAGGACTCGAACCTCCACTGGAACCGCGTCGTCACGACAAGCCTCAGTTTCAGCTTGCGCTCCTCGCGCACCCCGGCCGTAGTGGACGGCCGGGGAGTCCATGACCGGTCACCCGAAGAGGTAACCGAATATCGCATCACCCACCCGCTGGTCGGTGACATCCACGCCGTTGGCCTCCTCACGGGCGAACTTCACGGCCTGCTGGAGCTTCTCCACCCGGTCCAGCAGTTCGTTGACGCGCCGCGCCGGGAGGGCACCGGAGAACTTCACGGTCGTCCAGTAACCGATCGGAACGTCCTCGTAGTACACCTCGACCTGCGCCGGGTGCTTGTCGGTCGCCTCCGCCTTCACGTGGTTGCGGGGAACCTTCTTCGTACGGAGCGTCCGCACCGGCTCGGTCTTCCAGGAGTCCGTCGACGGGTCCTGGATCCACGCCTCGGCGGCGTCGAGCACCGGAAGCTTGCGCACGAACGTGTTGATGTCCGTCAACTGCTTCTCCAGGAAGAGCAGATACGACACCGGCACGTCGCTCACGAGCACCTGCCCGTCGACCTTCACATCCGCACGGGCAGTGCAGTTCGCCCAGTCCTTCGTGGCGGTCACATCGAAGAGGCGGGTCAGCGTCGTCGCGGTCTGCCTCAGCACGTCCTCGGCCTTGACCTGCACCAGGGTCGACTCGGGCGGCAACTGCTCGCCCTCCTCGTCCTTCGGCTGGTAGGTCCGGGAGATACCGGCCAGCAGACCGGTTTTCTGAAGGCCGTGATGCGCCGCCGTCAGGTCCTGGTGTGCCTTGGACTTGACGCCCTTCTCCACTGCGATGATCTGATTGAGTTTCGCCACGTCGAGAAAGCTAGCAGCGCCAAGGTCACGACTGCCATCAGTTTCCCGCACCCCAGTTCGATGAATTCCCTTCCCTCTGGGCCGCAGTCGGACCACCGTCGGGTCGTCGGGGCGTCGTCGGGGTGTCATCGGACCGCCGACGTGCTCGTCGAGAGGTACGGTTCGGCTTCGGGGCCGTCGGCTTGGGGACGGGTGCCGGCCGCGGGTCCGGACTCGTCCTCGGGGCTGGTGGGCCGGGACTCGGGTCCGGACGCGGCTCCGCAACACGGGGCGGATTGCGGGACGCGGCGGATTCGGGACACGTGTCAGCCTCCGCTCAGCCTCCGCCGAGTGCCGTGAGCGTGCCGACGGGGTCGGAGTCAGGGGTGGCGCGGGGCCACCAGTCGTCCTCGCCCGGTTCGGACTCGTAGCCGTACCAGCGGCCGTCGTGGCCGAAGCGGAGCTGGAGTGTGCCGTCGGGGTGCGTGAGGCGGTTGCGCCACGGGTGGAAGCGGGGGAAGTTGGCCGCCGCGAGCGCGGGACGGGCCCGGTCGAAGGGGCCGGCCGGAGGGTCCCAGGGCGTTTCGAGGACGGCCAGCCCCTCGGCACCGCCCTGGCGCCAGGCCGCGACGGCTCGGGCCAGATCGGTGGGGGTACGGCCGGTGGCGTACGCGAGTTCCCGGTAGAGGGCGCGGGTGGTCGCGGTGAGCCCGGCGGTGTGACGGGACGCGGCCAGTCGTACCGCGTCCTGCCATGGAGTGAGGCGGGCGAGCGGGTCGACGCCGGTGGCGAGGAGCGTGTGCGCGCGTGCCGAGGCGTCCGTGGCGAGGTGATCGAGGGCGAGCGGGTCCCGGGCACCGGGCAGGCCGGGGTACGCGGGCGGCTGCCCCGGGTGCGGCGGGAGCGGGAGTGGTGCGGGAAGCGGTGGGAGACGGTGGTCGGCAAGGGCTTCGCGGGCGGGCACCGAGGGGGTCGTGGGGGCAGCGGGGCGTTCCCGGGCCTCGTGCGCGGCGTTGCGGCGGCCCAGTTCTTCGAGGAGTTCGCGTTCGCCCCGGCCGCGCAGCAGCAGGAGGACGAACGGGTCGGTGTCCAGAAGCCGGGCCATCTGGTAGCAGAGCGCGGAGACATGCTTGCAGGGTCGGCCCCGGTCGGGGCAGGTGCAGTCGGGGTCGAGGTCGTCGGCGGCGGGCAGCAGCGCGACACCGGCCTCTGCCGCCGCGTCGACCAGCGAGTGCGGCATCTCCTTGTCGAGCAGTGCCGCCAGGTGGCCGGGGCGGGCGGCGACCGCGTCGAGAAAGGTGTCCCAGTCGGGGTCGGTGAGCGCCCGCAGGCGCAGTTCGGTGCGGTAGGGGCGGGGGCGGCTGCCGTGGACGTAGGCGACGACCCGGCCGGGGGTGACGGTGATCGCGGCGACCTTGCCGCTGTCGGCGTACGTACGGCCGCGGGCGAGCCGCGCCTCGTCCATCGACAGGGATTCCAGGGCGTCCACCCAGGCGCGTCCCCACCAACTGTCCGCGAAGGGTTCGTCGCCCTGGGAGGTGCGGGGCGGCACGGCCTCGAAGGTGCGGCGCAGATCGTCCGGGCCGGGACGCGGGCGCACGGCGGGACGGCTGTCGCCGCCGACGCCCCGACGGGCTTCGGCACGGGAATCGGGGGCGGTCGGCCCGCGGCCCTCGGGGCGTGGACCGGGACCGGTGGGGCGACGAACTCCGGGGCGGGAATCGGAGGCGGTGGGCCGACGGACATCGGCCCGGGAATCGGCGGAGGGGCGGTGGACCTCGGCACGGGAGTCAGCGGTGGGCCGACGGACGTCGGCACGGGAATCGGCGGCGACGAGCCGGCGCACCTCGGCACGCGGGTCGGCAGCGGTGAGGCGACGAACCCCGGCGCGGGAGTCGGCGGAGGGCGGGCGGACCTCGGGGCGAGGAGTCATGTCGGCCTCCTGAGTGAGACGAGGTCGGCCAGATCGCGGTCACTGAGCTCGGTCAGCGCGGTCTCGCCGCTGCCGAGGACGGCGTCGGCCAGATCCCTCTTGGCCCTCAGCAGCTCACCGATCCGGTCCTCGACCGTGCCTTCCGCGATCAGCCGGTGCACCTGCACGGGTTGCGTCTGGCCGATGCGGTACGCCCGGTCCGTGGCCTGTTCCTCGACGGCGGGATTCCACCAGCGGTCGTAGTGGACGACGTGGGCGGCCCGGGTGAGGTTCAGCCCGGTGCCCGCCGCTTTCAGGGAGAGCAGGAAGACCGGGACCTCGCCCGACTGGAAACGGTCCACCAGCCGTTCGCGCTCGGCCACCGGCGTACCGCCGTGCAGGAGCTGGGAGGGGACGGCCCGCGCGGTGAGGTGGGCGGCAAGAAGCCGGGCCATCGTCACGTACTGGGTGAAGACGAGAACGGATCCGTCCTCGGCGAGGATGGTGTCGAGCAGCTCGTCGAGCAGGGCGAGCTTTCCCGACCGGCCGACGAGGCGGGTCGGCTCCTCCTGCAGATACTGCGCCGGGTGGTTGCAGATCTGCTTGAGCGAGGTCAGCAGCTTCATGATCAGGCCGCGCCGGGCGATGCCCTCCGACGCCTCGATGGCCCCCATCGTCTCGCGGACCGCGGCCTCGTAGAGCGTCGCCTGCTCCCGGGTGAGGAAGACGGGGTGGTCGGTCTCCGTCTTGGACGGCAGCTCGGGCGCAATGCCGGGGTCGCACTTCCTGCGGCGCAGGAGGAACGGCCGGACCAGGCGGGAGAGCCGTTCGACCGCCTCGTCGTCGGCGGGCCCGGCGGCCGTCCCGGCGCTCTCGACGGCACGGGCGTGGCGCGCCCGGAAGCCCTTGAGGGGGCCCAGCAGGCCGGGCGTGGTCCAGTCGAGCAGGGCCCACAGCTCGGAGAGGTTGTTCTCGACGGGGGTACCGGTGAGGGCGACCCTGGCCGGGGCCGGGATGGTACGCAGCGCCTTCGCCGTGGAGGAGTGCGGATTCTTCACGTGCTGGGCCTCGTCGGCGACGATCATGCCCCAACTGTGGTCGGCCAGTCGCGCCGCGCTGGAACGCATCGTGCCGTACGTGGTGAGGACGAAGCCGCCGTCGGGCTCGGCGAGTGTGCGGTCGGCGCCGTGGAAGCGGCGGACGGGGACGCCGGGAGCGAAGCGGTTGATCTCCCGGTGCCAGTTGCCCAGGAGGGAGGCGGGGCAGACGACGAGGGTGGGCGCGGGGTGGGCACGGCGCAGATGGAGCGCGATGAGAGTGATCGTCTTGCCCAGCCCCATGTCGTCGGCGAGACAGGCACCGAGACCGAGTGAGGTCATCCGGTCCAGCCAGGCGAGACCGTGGAGTTGGTAGTCGCGGAGTACGGCGTCGAGGCCGGGCGGCGGGGCGATGACGGTGGTGTCCGCGGTGATGCGGGCGCGGAGTGCGGCCAGGGCCCCGACGGGCACCGCTTCGACCTGTTCGCCGTCGACCTCGGCGCTGCCGGTGAGTGCCACGGAGAGGGCGTCGACCGGATCGAGCAGGCCGAGCTCCCGCTTGCGTGCCTTGCGGACGAGCGCGGGGTCGACCACGACCCACTGGTCGCGCAGGCGGACCACGGGCCGGTGCGCCTCCGCGAGAACGTCCATCTCCTGCTCGGTGAGCTGCTCGCCACCCAGGGCCAACTGCCAGTTGAAGGAGAAGAGTTGCTCGGCCTCGAAGAACGATGTGCCGTCGGTGGCCGAGCCCGGGGCGGGCCGCACGACGGCGGTGGCGGTCAGGGAACGGACGAGCTCCCTCGGCCAGTGGACACCCACCCCGGCCGCGGCCAGTCGGGGCCCGGCGTCGCCCAGCAACTCGTACAGCTCGTCCTCGTCGAGCGCCAGCACATCGGGCACCGGCTGATCCAGCAGCCGCTCCAGCGGTGACCAGACACGAGCGGCCCGGCGCAGCGCGAGCACGGCGTCGATCCTGGCCCGCGGGCCGAACGGCTCCCCCGCCCCGCCGTGCCACAGCGTGCCGGCGTCGACGACGTAGGTCGGGTCGGCCAGGCTGTGCACCTGGGTGATCGCCGCGGCTGCGTGGCGTGTTCCGGTGGGGCGTGTTCCGGTGGGGCGTGCGGCACCGCGCCGACCGGCACCGGTCCGGGCCCCCGCCGCTGTGTCAGAGGCGTCGTCGGCGTGCGGACCGTCCGGGACGTGAGGGTCGGCCGTTGCGTGCATGTCGGCTGTTTCATGCGCGCCCACCGTTTCCGGAGCGCCGGACGTGTCGGCCACATTGATCGTCCCGGTGCCGCTGATCCTCCCGGCCGCGCTGATCCTCCCGGCCGCGCTGGTCGTCTCGTACGCGTCGGCCGTGTCGAAGAGTTCGTACGCCGACAGGTCGAGGCGCAGCGAGACACGTACGCCCGCGTCGAGTCCGGCGGCGACGTCCACGGCCCAGGCGCGGGCTCCTGGCAGGTGCTGGGCTTCTCGGGCCGCGAAGGGCGCGCCCATCGCGTACGCGGCGGCGGGCGTGCGGGGCAGGGTGTCGGCCACGGCGTCGAGGAACGCGCCGAGCAGCCATTCCGGGTCGGGCAGCCGGAGCGGCGCACGGTCCGGGACCGGGACCGCGTACCCCTCCGGCGGCATGGCGGCGGCGATCGCCCGCAGATGTGCGATGTCCTCGGCATCGCGCGGACCGGCCCGCCAGGCGTCGAGGTCGTCACTCGTCAGGCCGGGGAGCAGCCTGCCGCGCGCCACCAGGTTGAGCGCCTGGAGCGCGGCGGCTCCCCAGCAGCGGGTGGCGGGATGCGCGCACCCGTGATGCCGGGCGCGCACGAGCAGGGGCAGCGCGTCGGTCACGGGCAGCAGGACGGCCGGCACGGCGCTCCGACGCGCTCCGCCCCGCTGTCCGTGTCTGCGGACGACAGTGATCTCCGCGGTGGTGACACCGTGTGCGCGGGCGTCCGCGGGTCCGTCGGCCGAGCCCGCGTTCCCGGCGGCCGTGAGCGGGAGCGCGCCGCCGTCGGGATCCCAGAAGGCGACGCGTCCGTCCCTCGGCAACGGCGCGGGCAGGAAGACGGCCGCGCACCCGATGAGACGGATGGCGGAGACGTCGGCCTGCGGCTGGTGTTGCGCCGTGATCATCGGTCCCCTCCCCTGCCGCTCTACCGCTCCGGTCGTCCCGATCGCCTGATGCTCATGACTCCTGCGAGTCTAGGCGGGGGGTATGACAATCGGCTTCGCGATGGCGTTCCCGCAGCGGGGAGGCGGTATGCGACCCATTTCTCCTCGACAGCGCCGGGCGCGGCGCTGTCGAGGAGAGCGAAGGACTCGGATCAGTGCGGGGCGAGCGGCTTGGGACGAGGGGACCGCGCGGGCTCGGCGGGCGCGGCCGGGGGCTTCTGCGCGGAGGAATCGGGCGCCGGAGGCGCAGGAGCCGGCGAGCGCTGCGGCGGGCGCGGCCTCGGGTGCGCCTGCTGCGTCTGCGCGGTGCGCTGGGTCTGCGCCTGCGCGGTGCGCTGCGACGGCGAGGGGCGCGGCGCCTGCGCGGGAGACGCGGAGGGCTGGGCGGGACGAGGGGCCTGCTGCGCCGCGGGCGCCCCGTCGGGTGCGGACTGGTGCGCTCGCTCCAGGAAGCGGAGCAGCTCCACCGGGAACGGCAGCACCAGCGTGGAGTTCTTCTCGGCGGCGACGGCCACCACCGTCTGCAGCAGTCGCAGCTGCAGAGCCGCGGGCTGGGAGGACATCGCGCTCGCCGCCTCGGCGAGCTTCTTCGACGCCTGGAGCTCGGCGTCCGCGTTGATCACACGGGCGCGACGCTCACGGTCGGCCTCGGCCTGACGCGCCATGGAGCGCTTCATCGTCTCCGGAAGCGAGACGTCCTTGATCTCCACCCGGTCGATCTGCACGCCCCACCCGACCGCCGGGCTGTCGATCATCAATTCGAGGCCCTGGTTCAGCTTCTCGCGGTTGGACAGCAGATCGTCCAGATCGCTCTTGCCGATGATCGACCGCAGCGAGGTCTGTGCCATCTGCGACACCGCGAACCGGTAGTCCTCCACCTGGATCAACGCGCTCGCCGCGTCGACCACCTTGAAGTAGATGACGGCGTCCACCCGCACCGTCACGTTGTCCCGCGTGATGCCGTCCTGCGCCGGCACCGGCATCGTCACGATCTGCATGTTGACCTTGCGCAGCCGGTCGATACCGGGGACCACCATGGTGAATCCGGGCCCGCGCACATCGTCACGCAGCCTGCCGAGCCTCAGAACGACGCCCCGCTCGTACTGTTTGACGACCTTGGCAGCCGCGGCCAGGTACAGCAAACCTGCCGAGGCCGCCACCACTACCGCGATCACGAGATCCTGGACCATGACGGGCCCCCTGACAGCCGGAACACCTGATACCACGGTATGCCCAATATCCACCGATATGAAGGTGTGGTGCGGCGGCACCCACGACGGGGCGTCCGCACGGCGTGGCATCCCTACGACGCGGCACCCTGACGACCGGAGCGGCGCGACGGGGTCGGTACGCGGAACCGGGCGCCGAAAGGGTCGGTACGCGGAGCCGGGTGCACGGGAGCCGGTGAACGGGGACCCTTCGCCCGCCCGGCCGCACACCGGATGCCGGGGAGCAGCGGGACGGGCAGGGTGGCCAGCATCGGCACGCGCCGGTACCGACGGATCCGATGGTGCCGACGGATCCGATGGTGCCGACGGATCCGATGGTGCCGACGAATCCGATGGTGCCGACGAATGACCGGACGAGACAGACGAGGTTCCGCCCATGCCTGCGATCGATCAGCGACGCCGCCATCCCGGCATCGCAGCCGTGACCGCGCTCCTGGCGCTCATCATCACGGGCTGCTCCGGTCTCGGCCGGACCGCGGTCGGACCGGTCACGTACACGACCGAACGGGATGCCGAGGTCACGTTGCAGAGCCCGCCGGTGAGGGGGTGCCACCGACTCGACCCCGCGGGTGCCAAAGCGGTGACCAATGGCACCCTCGTCGACATCGTCCTGTACCGCACACCCGACTGCACCGGGCCGGGCGCGACCTACCTCGCGACCACGTTCACCGACGTCAACGGCAGCGGCGCGCTTCCGTGGCGCAGCTTCCGTACGATTCACTGATCCGCGCCGCATGCTTCGCCTCCGTCGGTTCCCCCTCTCGCCCCGCCCTTTACTCCGCCCCCTTCACTTCGGTCCCCTTGCTCCCCTCGCCCCCCTTCCGGCGTTCCGTCAGACCGAGCGGCGTGCCACCAACGCCGCGCTGATGTGCTGGAGGTCGGCCGGGCGCGACGGGGAGAGGCCGGTCAGGCGGTCGATGCGGCGGATGCGGTAGTCGACGGTGTTGGGATGGATGTGCAGGGCGGCCGCAGTGGTCCGCCGGTCCAGCCCGAGTTCGAGATATGTCTCCAAGGTGTGCAGCAGTTCGGGCTTGGTCTCCAGCGGTCCCAGCAGCCGTGCCAGTCCGGGCAGCGCTTCGCTGGGCCGGCTGAGCTGGTACTCCAGCAGGACATCGGCGAGCCGGTACAGGCCGGACGGTCGGCCGGTGCGGACGACCAGGTCGACGATCTCCGCGTTACGGGCCACGGCGGCCGGAACGGCCCCCGGTTCCACGGTCTCCGCGGCGGCCGTGACGGGGACCCCCGCCGCACGGGCCGTCTCGTCGATCAGCGCGCACAGTCCGCCCGGACCGTGCCATTGCGGCGGCTCCGCGACGGGCAGCAGCACCGTGCCGCCGGACGCGTCGAGGGCGGTGAGCACCGGTGTACCGGCGAAGCGGTCGAGGACCGTACGGATCCGGCGACTGACCATCGGCGGCAACGACACCGAGCTCGTCGGCATCGCGCAGAAGTGCACCACCCTCGACCCGAACGCCACTCCGTGCAAGGAAAAGCGCCGACTACGCGTTCCACGACCTGCTCACCGCCGTCGCCACGAACGGCTCCGGCGCGACCGTCTTCCACTGCAGTGCGGGCAAGGACCGCACCGGCTGGGGCACGGCCGTCCTGCTCACCCTGCTCGGCGTCCCGCGCGGCACCGTCGAGGCGGACTTCCTCGCCAGCAACCAGTACACCGGCAACCCGAAGGCCGTCGAACTCGGCTGGCTGCGCGCGGCCTTCGCCCAGGTGGACGACCTTTACGGCGACTTCGACACCTACGTACGGGAAGGGCTGAAGATCGACGACGCGACGGTGGCCGCGCTGCGCGCCAAGCTGCTGAGCAACTGAGCAACCGTCATCGGCCGTCGGACGAAAGGACGTTCCCGAACGCCGCACACGCCGACTCCGGCAGGGCGTGTGCGGCGAACGACGGACGAGGTCGTCAGCACATCGGATAGCGGTCGGCGGGCCACACGACCGCGTGCTCGAACTCCAGGCACAGGTCGTCGGCCAGTTCGCCGATCACCGTCCGCCCCTCCGTCGCCACCAGCCAGGACGGCGGAAGATGCACGTCGCCGTGGCGGGCGCCGAGCAGATTGCCGCACACCGCCCCGGTGGAGTCGCTGTCGCCGGAGTGGTTGACCGAGAGCAGCAGCGCCTGCGCCACCTGTTCGGCGCCCGGCAGCACCAGGGCGCAGTACACGGCGATGGCCAGGGCCTCCTCCGCGACCCAGCCCGCTCCCAGGGTCTCCACCTTCTCGGCCGTCGGCCGCCCCTCGGCGGCCAGGTCCACGGCCGCGCGCAGCGCCCCCGTGGTCTCCTCGTGCCCCGGATGGCGGCCCAGCAGTTCCATGGCCCGCAGCACCGCGCCCGCCATCGAGTCGCCCTCCAGGAGGTGGGTGACGATCGCGGCGAGCGCCCCGGCCGCGTACCCGCCGGTCGGATGGCCGTGAGTGATCTGCGCGCACCAGTAGGCGAGCCGGAACCCCGCCTCGGCGTCCGCCGCCACCAGGCCGAACGGGGCCGACCGCATCACGGTGCCGCACCCCTTGGACCCGGTGTTCACGGGGCCCGACCCGCCGAGCCGCCCCATCGGCTCCGGCACATGGCCGGTGGCGAGACCGGTCAGGCAGGCATTGCCCGGGGCCCGGCGCGCGTACAGCCACGGCTCCAGCCTGAGCCGTCCGGTCCGCACCGGGTCGTCGCCGCCCCCGGTCGGCGGGGCGGGATGGTTCTGGGTGTCCAGCCAGCGCAGATAGGCGTTTCGCACGATCGCGGTCTCGGCACCCCCGATGCCCTTCGCCGTCGCCCGGCCATGGGCCCTGATCAGCCCCTCGGCCGTGAACAGGGTCATCTGGGTGTCGTCCGTGACCCGGCCGACGACGCCCTCCTCGTCCGCGAGGAGCCCCCGCACCCCGTGCTCACCGTGCGCGCGCCGGATACCGGCGAGGGAGAGGAACTCCACCGGGTTTCCCAGCGCGTCCCCGATCGCCCCGCCCAGCAGACAGCCCCGTACCCGCGCCCTGCGACCCGCGCGGTCCCCCCATGATGCGCCGTTCACGCACGATCCCCTCGACTCGGTGCCGACCCTGTCGGTGTCGACATGTCCCCAAAGCAACCGTCGCGGGTCCATCCTGGTAAGAGAGGTGATCACCATGCGTACCGGCAATGAACCGACGACTGCCCGTAGTCCTCTGCGACTGCGGCTGTGCCTGAGTCTATGGGGGCTGGCCTGGACCGTCTTCGGCCTGACCGCCTTCACGCTGGCCGACCGTCCGGCCTGGGCCGCCGCCTGCGGCCTGCTGCTTCTGCTGGTCCTCGCGGACATCGCGGTGATCATCCACCACATCCACCAGGGCCCGCACTACCAGCCGGGCCGGAACATCCCTCCGTACGAACCCGACCACGGCGGACGGGGGCGGTACGGCCACTGACCCGGCCGGCCGCAGGACGGCGGGCGTCCTCGCCCGCCGCCCTACGCTCCGGGAGACCGCACCCGCGCCGGGGCACCGGGGACACGGACACCCGCGGGGCCTGGGCGCGGAAGACCGGGGCCCGGCGTGCGGCGGGGTACGGGCCGCCGGTCTCAGCCCTTGGCCGCGGCCCGCCGGGTCAGCTCGGCCCACACCGCACGGACCTGCGGTTCCAGTTCCGCCAACGGTCCGTCGTTGTCGATGACCAGGTCGGCCACGGCACGCCGCTGCTCCCGGGTGGCCTGCGCGGACATCCGGGCGCGGGCCTCGGACTCGCTCATCCCGCGCAGCCGTACGAGCCGGTCGAGCTGGGTCTGGGGACCGGCGTCCACGACGACGACCATGTCGTAGAGCGGGGCGAGGCCGTTCTCGGTGAGGAGAGGGACGTCGTGGACGACGATCGCGTCGGGGCCCGCCGCCCGTTCCAGCTCGGCGGAACGGGCGCCGACCAGCGGGTGGACGATCGCATTGAGCGTGGCGAGCCGGTCGGCGTCGGAGAACACGATCGAGCCGAGCTTCGGGCGGTCGAGGGCGCCCTCGGCGGTCAGCACGTGCGCGCCGAACGCGTCGACGACGGCCGCGAGGCCGGGAGTCCCCGGCTCGACGACCTCGCGCGCGATCCGGTCCGCGTCGATCAGTACCGCCCCGTAGCCGACGAGCAGCCGCGACACTTCACTCTTGCCGGCGCCGATCCCGCCGGTCAGGCCCACTTTCAGCATGCCGGGCAGCCTAGTGCCATGACCGGCGATGTTTGCCCCGAAGGGGCGTCGTCCGGTGCGTGCGATCGCAAGGCGGCCGGAAGCCCTGGTAGCGGCCTACGGGGGCTTTTGGCCAACGCCGCGAGCAAGGGGGTCTCCCCTGCTCGAACGAAGCCGAGAGCTCGGGGAGGTGCCGGGCGGCGCGACGGGCAAACGTTGCCGGGAGGGGCACTACAACTAGGGCGCCCCAGTCGCAGTGCCCCGGCTGGCGCCCCTATGGGGGCGGTCCTGGGCGAACGGTCAGGCATCCCCTTCACGCTCCGCGAGGAAGCGCTCGAATTCGCGGCCGATCTCGTCGGCGGAGGGAAGCTCGACCGGCTCGGCGACCAGGTTGCCCCGGGTCTCGGCACCCGCGACCGCGTCGTACTGGTGCTCAAGGCCCTCGACGAGCGAGACGAGTTCTTCGTCCCCCTGGCCGATCTGCCGCTCGATCTCGGTCTGGGTGCGGTGCGCCTCCGTGCGCAGGGCATGGGCGACGGACGGCAGGACCAGCCCCGTCGCGGCCGTGATCGACTCCAGGGCGGTGAGCGCCGCGTCCGGGTAGGCGGAGCGGGCCACGTAGTGCGGCACATGGGCCGCGACGCCGAGGACGTCGTGCCCGGCCTCCATCAGCCGGTACTCCACCAGCGCTTCGGCCGAGCCCGGGACCTGCGCCTCGTCGAACGGGCTGCGATGGCCGGGCATCAGGTCCGTGCGGTTCCCGTGCGGGGTGATGCCGACGGGGCGGGTGTGCGGGACGCCCATCGGAATCCCGTGGAAGTTGACCGCGAGGCGGACGCCGAGGCGCTCGACGATCTGCTCGACGGCAGCGGCGAAGCGCTCCCACTCCGCGTCGGGCTCGGGCCCGGAGAGCAGCAGGAACGGCGCCCCGGTGGCGTCCTGCACGACGCGGACCTCCAGCACCGGGGCCTCGTAGCCCGCCCACCGATCGCGCCGGAAGGTCAGCAGCGGCCGACGCGCGCGGTAGTCGACGAGCCGGTCGTGGTCGAAGCGGGCGACGACCTGGTGCGGCAGCGTTGCGAGCAGGCCGTCGACGATCTGCTCGCCGGTCTCACCCGCGTCGATGTACCCGTCGAAGTGGTAGAGCATGACCAGACCGGCCGATTCCTGGGCGAGCGCCATGTCGACGACGGCCAGCCCCTTCGGCTCCCATTCGTACAAACTCTGCGGATCAGGCACGGTTACCGCTCCTCCTCGTGTTCCCCGGCAAGAACATCCGACGGGACATGGGCATTCCCGGACCGCGTCCCTCGCGCGTCGGTTCAGGGACCCTCCGACGGGAAGGCACCCCCCATGCGCACCCGCGTCCTGCTCCCCGCCCTGCTGGCCTGCGCACTCACCACCGGCGGCCTCTCCCTCACCCCCGCCACCGCGGCCGTCGCCCCCGCCGAGCGGACACGGCCGGCACGGCCGCGGTCATCGACGTGAGCACCGCCGCCCAGCTCACGTCCGCTCTCACCGCCGCCGCCCCCGGCGACACGATCCGCCTAGCCGACGGCACGTACAAGGGCAACTTCAAGGCGACCATCCCCGGCACCGCCTCCGCCCGGATCACCCTCACCGGCTCGGCCAAGGGGGTCCTCACCGCCGGTGGCGGCTACGGGCTGCACCTCAACGGCGCGTCCTACTCGACCGTCCGGGGCATCACCGTCACCCCGTAGAAGCGCCCCCACGAGCCACCTCTGCGGAAATGAACCGCCCGCGCGGACCCGCCCTGGAAACAGACGCGCGACTCCGCCCCTGAACACACGTGAGGCCCGTCCCCCGAAGGGAACGGGCCTCACCGTCAGCCGTCCCGGTCATTCACCGACCGGAGGGGCGAAGGCGCAGAGCGTCAGCTCTGGCCACCCGCCAGCTTCTCGCGCAGAGCGGCCAGGGCCTCGTCCGACGCCAGGGCGCCGGAGTTGTCCGCCGACTCCGAGGAGTACGAGCCACCGCTGCCGCCGGAGGCGGCCGGGGCACCACCGGCCGGGGCGGCAGCGCCCTCGGCAGCGGCGGCCTCGTCGGCCTCGCGGGACTTGATGACCTGGGCCTGGTGCTGCTCGAAGCGCTGCTGCGCCTCGGCGTACTGCGTCTCCCACGCCTCGCGCTGAGCCTCGTAGCCCTCGAGCCAGTCGTTGGTCTCGGGGTCGAAGCCCTCGGGGTAGATGTAGTTGCCCTGGTCGTCGTAGGACGCGGCCATGCCGTACAGGGTCGGGTCGAACTCGACCGACGCCGGGTCGGCACCGAAGGACTCGTTGGCCTGCTTCAGCGAGAGGCTGATGCGGCGGCGCTCCAGGTCGATGTCGATGACCTTGACGAAGATCTCGTCGTTGACCTGGACGACCTGCTCCGGGATCTCGACGTGGCGCTCGGCCAGCTCGGAGATGTGGACCAGGCCCTCGATGCCCTCGTCGACGCGCACGAACGCACCGAACGGAACGAGCTTGGTGACCTTACCGGGAACGACCTGCCCGATCTGGTGCGTACGGGCGAACTGCTGCCACGGGTCCTCCTGCGTCGCCTTGAGCGACAGGGAGACGCGCTCGCGGTCCATGTCGACGTCGAGGACCTCGACCGTGACCTCCTGGCCGACCTCGACGACCTCGGAGGGGTGGTCGATGTGCTTCCAGGACAGCTCGGAGACGTGCACGAGACCGTCGACGCCGCCGAGGTCCACGAACGCACCGAAGTTGACGATCGAGGAGACGACGCCGGAGCGGACCTGACCCTTCTGCAGGGTCGTGAGGAACGTCTGGCGGACCTCGCTCTGGGTCTGCTCCAGCCAGGCACGGCGGGACAGGACCACGTTGTTGCGGTTCTTGTCCAGCTCGATGATCTTGGCCTCGAGCTCCTTGCCCACGTAGGGCTGGAGGTCACGGACACGACGCATCTCGACGAGGGAGGCCGGCAGGAAGCCGCGGAGGCCGATGTCGAGGATGAGACCACCCTTGACGACCTCGATGACGGTACCGGTGACGATGCCGTCCTCTTCCTTGATCTTCTCGATCGTGCCCCAGGCACGCTCGTACTGAGCGCGCTTCTTGGACAGGATGAGGCGACCTTCCTTGTCCTCCTTCTGGAGAACCAGGGCCTCGATCTCGTCACCGACCTTGACGACCTCGTTGGGGTCGACGTCGTGCTTGATCGAGAGCTCGCGGGAGGGGATGACGCCTTCGGTCTTGTAACCGATGTCGAGCAGGACCTCGTCCCGGTCGACCTTCACGATGACGCCGTCGACGATGTCGCCGTCGTTGAAGTACTTGATCGTCTCGTCGATCGCGGCGAGGAAGGCTTCCTCGTTACCGATGTCGTTGACCGCTACCTGCGGGGTGGTGGCGGTGGTCTCGGTGCTGCTCGTCATGTGGGAAAGGGCTCCGGTACGGACAGTAAGTCGTAGGTACTGCTACGCCGGAAGCCCGTATCGCCTCTGCAGAAGCCGGACAGCCCGGGAAGCACCGGACCCGCCGTACGGGAGGCGCCTCGTGAACCGAGGGGACATACAACAGATGCGAGCGCGACCTGCTAGGTCTGAGGCGCGCAGGCTCGCAGCGCAACTTGTAGCATACGGGGGCAGCCGGGCACGGTCAATGCACGAAGGCGCACACCCGCGACGCATCGGCCCAATTCCGGCACATTTCGTGTTCCGCGAGGCCGCGTCGCCGCAGGGCACGCTCCCTCGGTGCGGGGGCCGTTGCCGGACGGCCCCTGCGTACCTCTCGCGTGCGACAGGGTGAAGGCAAACTACAACGACGGACACGATGAGCCAAGAGATGCACCTGCCCGAGCCGGAGGCGACCCGCCGCGCCGCCTCGGAGACCGAGAGCAGCCGGGCCAGTCGCGGCTGGTGGGACCGGAACGCCGACGACTACCAGACCGACCACGGCGCGTTCCTCGGCGACGACCGCTTCGTCTGGGGCCCCGAGGGGCTCGACGAGGCCGAGGCCGGTCTGCTGGGTCCGGCCGGCTCGCTGAAGGGACTCGACGTCCTGGAGATCGGCGCCGGCGCCGCGCAGTGCTCGCGCTGGCTGGCCGCGCAGGGGGCCCGCCCCGTCGCTCTGGACCTGTCGCACCGGCAGTTGCAGCACGCGCTGCGGATCGGCGGCGAGGTGCCGCTGGTGGAGGCCGACGCCGGGGTGCTGCCGTTCCGTGACGGCGCGTTCGACCTGGCGTGCTCGGCCTATGGCGCGGTGCCGTTCGTCGCCGACCCCGTGCGGGTGTTCCGCGAGGTGCACCGGGTGCTGCGGCCCGGCGGGCGCTGGGTGTTCTCGGTGACGCATCCGGTGCGCTGGGCGTTCCCGGACGAGCCGGGGCCCGAGGGACTGTCGGTCGCGTCCTCCTACTTCGACCGCACGCCCTACGTGGAGCAGGACGAGCGCGGCGAGGCCGTGTACGTCGAGCACCACCGGACGCTGGGCGACCGGGTACGGGACGTGGTGGCCGGCGGGTTCCGACTGGTCGACCTGGTCGAACCCGAGTGGCCCGCCTGGAACCACCAGGAGTGGGGCGGCTGGTCCCCGCTGCGCGGCAACCTGATCCCGGGCACGGCGATCTTCGTCTGCGAACGGGCCTGAGCCCCGGTCCGGGACCACGTCGCCGTCCGCCAAGGGGGCCGCGTCCGGTCCCGGACCGCGACCGCCGCGCGGAGCCGGGGGCGGTCCCGGATCGAGGCCGCCGCGCGTCCTCGTACGACACTGGGGGCGTGATCCGCACCGATGCCCTGGAGCAGCTGCCCGTTCGCACCGCCGTGCCCGTCCTGGAGCGAGCGCTCGACGACCGCGGCGCCGCGGTGTTGTGCGCACCCCCCGGCACCGGCAAGACGACCCTGGTGCCGCTGGTCCTGGCCGGTCTGACCGGCGAAGGGCCGGTGCGCCGGGTGGTGGTCGCCGAGCCGCGCCGGATCGCGGCCCGGGCGGCGGCACGGCGGATGGCCTGGCTCCTCGGGGAGCGGGTCGGCGGGCGGGTCGGGTTCACGGTCCGCGGGGAGCGGGTGGCGGGGCGCGACACCGTGGTGGAGGTGGTGACCACCGGGGTGCTGCTCCAGCGGCTCCAGCGCGACCAGGAACTGGCCGGGGTCGACGTGGTGATCGTCGACGAGTGCCACGAGCGGCATCTGGACGCGGACACGGTCGCCGCGTTCCTCCTCGATGTGCGGGAGACGCTCCGCCCCGATCTGCGACTGGTCGCCGCGTCCGCGACCACCGACGCGTCGGGCTGGGCGCGGCTGCTGGGCGATGCCCCGGTGGTGGAGGCGCGGGGCGTCTCGCATCCGGTGGAGGTGGTGTGGGCACCACCCGCCGGGGCGGTGCGCCCGCCGCACGGCACGAGGGTCGATCCGGCGCTGCTGGCGCATGTCGCCGCGACGGTGCGCCGTGCGCTCGCCGAACGGGACGGCGACGTGCTGTGCTTCCTGCCCGGTGTCGGCGAGATCGGCCGGGTGGCGGGACAGCTCGCCGGGACGGACGCCGAGGTGCTCCAGGTGCACGGGCGGGCGCCGGCGGCGGTGCAGGACGCGGTGCTGGCCGGGTCGCCCGGCGGCCGGCGGGTGGTGCTGGCGACCTCGGTCGCGGAGTCGTCGCTGACGGTGCCCGGGGTACGGGTCGTGGTCGACTCGGGGCTGGCCAGAGAGCCCCGTACCGATCACGCGCGGGGGCTGAGCGCGCTGACGACCGTACGCGCCTCTCAGGCGACGGGACGGCAGCGGGCGGGCCGGGCCGGCCGTGAGGCGCCCGGGGTGGTGTACCGGTGCTGGGAGCAGGCGGAGGACGGGCGGCTCGCGCGATTCCCGTCCCCGGAGATCGCGGTGGCCGATCTGACGGCGTTCGCGTTGCAGGCCGCCTGCTGGGGCGATCCGGACGCGTCGCGCCTGGCGCTGCTCGATCCGCCGCCCCCGGGCGCGATGGGCGCGGCGCGCGAGGTGCTGACGGCGGTCGGCGCGGTGGACGCGCGCGGGCGGGTCACCGACCGGGGCGTGCGGATGTCCCGGCTGGGTGTGCACCCCCGGCTGGCGCGGGCGCTGCTGGACGGCGCCGCCGAGGTCGGCGGGCGACGGGCCGCCGAGGTGGTGGCGCTGCTGAGCGAGGAACCGCCCCGGGAGTACGGGGACGACCTGGCGGCGGCGCTGCGGGCCGCCAGACGGGGCGGGGACGGGTATGCGGCACGGTGGCGGCAGGAGACCCGGCGGCTCTCCTGCGCGGTCGAGGGGGCCGCGGGCGGATCGGTCCCGGACGACGCCGCCGTCGGTCTGGTGGCCGCGCTGGCGTTCCCGGAGCGGGTGGCGCGGGCGCGGGGCGAGGGCGCGTTCCTGATGGTGTCGGGGACGGGTGCGCGGACGCGCGAGGATTCGGGGCTGCGGGGCGCGCCGTGGTTGGCGGTCGCGGTCGCCGACCGGCCCGCGCACGCGGCGTCCGCACGGGTGCGGCTCGCCGCCGTGATCGACGAGTCCACGGCGCGGGCCGCCGCGGGGCACCTGCGGTTCGCGGGCGAGGAGGTGCGCTGGGCGGGCGGCGACGTGGTGGCCCGCCGGGTGGAGCGGCTGGGCGCCGTCGAGCTGTCGGTGCGCCCGTTGGCCGAGCCCGAACCCGCGGTCGTGCGGGAGGCGCTGGTCGAGGGCCTGCGGCGCGAGGGGCTCGGGTTGCTGCGCTGGACGCGGGAGGCCGGGCGGTTGCGGGAACGGCTCGCGTTTGTGCACCGGACGGTGGGGGCGCCCTGGCCGGACGTGGCGGACGAGGCGTTGTCGGCACGTGCCGGGGACTGGCTGGAGCCGGAGCTGTCTCGGGCCCGGCGCCGCTGCGACCTGGGGCGGATCGACGCGGGGCAGGCGCTGCTGCGGCTCCTGCCGTGGGCGACCGGTGAGGCGGCCCGGCTGGACGAGCTGGCGCCGGAACGGATCGAGGTGCCGAGCGGGTCCCGGGTCAGGGTGGAGTACGGCGGGGAGCGGCCCGTGCTCGCGGTGAAGCTCCAGGAGTTGTTCGGGCTGGCTCGGACCCCGACGGTGGCCGGGGTGCCCGTGCTGGTCCACCTCCTGTCCCCCGCCGGGCGGCCCGCGGCGGTCACGGCGGATCTGGCGTCGTTCTGGCGGGACGGCTACCGGGCGGTGCGCGCGGAGCTGCGGGGCCGTTATCCCAAGCATCCGTGGCCGGAGGACCCCGCGACGGCGACAGCGACGCGGCTCACCAACGCCCGGCTCAGGCAGCGGGCGTAGGGCCGGGAGCCGCGTCGGGCGTCGCCGCGCCGGCGGGTCGTCCGTCGTCCGGGCGCCGGGAGCGTGCCTCCAGCCACAGCGCGAGGGCGAGCAGCGCGGCGCCCAGGCCCAGGAAAGCCCAGGGCAGGTACGAGGTGAGCAGCAGGATCAGCAGGCGCTGCGAGGCGACCAGGGCGACGGTCGACTCGATGTAGTCCTCGCGCATCTTCACGTGTCCGGCGAACACGGTGACGGTGTCCTGCGGCAGGCCCATGGCCTTGGCGTTGCGCAGTTCCTCCTTGTGGATCTCCTCGCCGTTGACGGGTGCCCCGGTGACCGGGTCGACCCAGAACATCCGCTTGGTGGTGTACCAGCGGGTCATGCCCGTCTTCGCGATCTGTTCCGGGGAGACGCCCTGGATGGGCATCTTCTTCGGCATCGGGACCTTGGTCCACGGGACGGTCTGTTCGAAGTAGTAGACGTCCATGCCGCGGAAGGTGCGGGTGCCCTTGTAGTGGATGGGCGAGCTGGTGCGGGACTGGGCGTCGAAGTACTCGTAGTCGCGTTTCTCGGTGAGGAAGGGCCACTTGAACTCGATGCCCTCGCGCCTGACCGGGTCGCCGTCGACCATTTCGCCGGTGGCGTGGACGGGCGCCTGGCTGTGCGCGTCGAAGATGTAGCGCTCGGGGATCTCGGAGACCATTTTCCCGTCGGGACCGGCGACGAAGCTGAGGGCGTCCCAGACGACGACGTCGCGGCCGGCGTCGCGTTCGATCCGCTCGGATTCCTCCACGTTGCCCTTGAGGGTCTGCACGATGGTGACCTTCGGGACCTGTTTGACCTTCATGCCGTCGTTGTAGTCGAGGAGAGTGGCGGGCTTCGCCTCCAGCACCACCTCCTGGTACTGGCTGGGCGGGATCTTCGCCAGCCTCGGGAAGGCGTACCAGCGCAGCAGGGGCGCCAAGGCGGCGAAGAAGACGGCGAGGGCCAGGAGTACGAGGCCGGCTCGGCGGTGCATGGTGGTGCCCTCCCTCAGCTTGCGCGGCTGCTTGCGCTGGACGTTTCGTGTGGCGCGGCTGCTTGTCGAGCGGTTGCTTCAGGTGGTTCTCGGTTCCCGGGAGATCACTGCTTCTTGGGTCCCGGGACGGTGGTCAGCAAGGGTTCGGGCGAGGTCTGTCCGGGCGGGGCCCCGATGGCGCAGACGGTGAGCACGAGCGCGAGGGCCGCGGCAAGTCCGATGGCGGCGGCGACGAGGGCACGCATGCCGGTCCTCCCGGTGAGCACGGTTCCGACGGCAACGGACCTGACAGGCCGTCAGGGTTGGGGCACCGTAGCAACACGGGCGCGAGAGGGGAACACGTGGAACAGCCCCTCCGCCGGGCGATGGCGGAGGGGCTGTCGGACGTTCGGGCTGCCGGTCGGGCGGAGGGGTCAGGTCGCGGGGGCCTCGATCACGAGGTCGATGACGAGCGTGGCGCCACCCTCGGTGGTGAGGCGCAGCTTGAACGTGCCCGTGGTGCCGTCCGCGTAGAGCCTCGGGAGCTCCAGCCTGCCGTCCGCGCCCGTCCTCAGGCCCGTGAGCGTACGGACCGCCTCGTTGTTCTCGCCCTTGAAGTACGGGCCCTTGTCGTTCTCGGACGGCTCGGCCTCGTCGTCGATCAGGGTGGCGGTCACGGCGACACCGGCGGCGATCGCGTCCTTGTAGGTGGCCTCGATCTCGACGGTGTCGGCGAACTCCGTGCCGGGCGCGGCCACCAGGGCCTTGTCACCGATCCTGGTGATCTCGTCGGCCTGCCGGGCGGTGACGGTGGCGGTGTAACCGACGCCGGGCAGCGCACGGCCGGAGGCGACGGCCCGCACCCTGAACTGCCCCGTCCGCTCGCCCGCCTTCAGCACCGGGGCGGTGACGGTGCCGTCGGCCTTGGTGGAGACGGTGACCTCGGGCTTCCCGCCGGCGAAGACGGCGTCCGTGTCGCCGGTGACGGTGAAGGTGACGGACACCCCGGCCATCGGGCCGCCGAGCGTGTCCACGGCCCGCACCTTGATCCGCTCGGCGAACGCGCTGCCCGCGGTGGCGGTCAGCGGGCCGGTCCCGGCGTTCTCCACCCGTGCGAGGGTCCGAGGCGGCTTGGGGGTCGGGGTAGGCGTCGGTGTCGGGCCGCCGGGCTTCGACGGATCGGTGCCCGGCTTCGACGAGGGCGGCTTCGGCTTGGGCTTGGAACCGGGCTTCGGCCCGGTCTTCCCAGGCGGCGTGGGAGAGGGGCCCGTGGTGCCGGGGTCCGTCGCGGAGTCCGAGCCCGTGCCTGCGCCGAGGTCGGGCAAAACGGTGCCCGAGCCGTCGGGGATCTCGTGGGTGCCGCGCTTGTAGTACGCGAACCAGGAGCGGACCGTACGGAGATAGACGTCCGAGTGGTTGTAACTCAGGACCGCCCGGTCGAGATCGGCGGCGACGGCCAGATCGCGCGAGCCCGCGCAGAGGTAGCGCGCGGCGGCGAGTGCGGCGTCGTAGACGTTGTTGGGGTCCTTGCGGCCGTCACCGTTGCCGTCCTGGCCCCACGTCGCCCAGGTGGACGGGATGAACTGCATCGGCCCGACGGCCCGGTCGTGCGTCGCGTCCCCGTCGTACGCCCCGTTGTCGGTGTCCTTGATCAGGGCGAAGCCCCGGCCGTCGAGGACCGGGCCGAGGATCGGGGCGAAGGTGGTGCCTTCCGCGTCGACCCGTCCGCCACGGGCGTGGCCGGACTCCACCTTGCCGATCGCGGCGAGCAGTTGCCACGGCAGCCGGCAGGCGGCATCACTGTCGGCGACGGTCCCTTCGGCCTTCTTGTACGCGGCCAGGACCGAGGCCGGTATGCCGGATTGCGAACCGCCGCCGGTGAGGGGCGACTCGGTGGTGGTGCCCGGCTTGTGGGGCGTGTTCAGCGGCGGCAGTTCCGTGTAATAGGGCGAGTTCCCGGTGGCCGCGCCCTCGTCGGGCTGCGGCGCCGCACCCGTGGCCTGCGCGTCGCCGCTCGCATCGGCCAGTGGCGTGCCCGGAGCACCCGAGGCGGAGAGCGCCGCCACGGCGACGGCGGCCACGGCCGTGGTGGTCGCCCCCTTGCGAAGTCGGCGACCGAACTGCGCTGCCATACCGTGGCCCCTCCCGTCGTCGGCTGCCCGCGCTCCCTGGCGCCAGGACTCAGGCGACCCTACGGCAACACATGCGACTGACACAGCGTCTACTGACCGATTATTACCTGTTTTTCACATTCCGGCCTACAAGTTGTACGGCGGCTGTCCGAGGGGTGAGGACGACTCACGCATACTTGCCGCCATGCCGTTCACACTCAGTCACGCCGCTGCCGTGCTGCCGGGCATACGGCGCGACGGCACGGCGCGCGGCCCATTCGTCGCCTCGGCCCTCGTCGCGGGTTCGTTCGCCCCCGACCTGACGTACTTCGCGGACAGCGTGGTCCCCGGCGCCATGGAGTTCGGGGCGGTCACCCACTCGGTGCGGGGTGTGCTCACGGTCGATGTGCTGATCACCGCGGCGGCGGTGGCGCTGTGGCAGGTTCTGCGCGATCCGCTGGTGGCGCTGCTGCCCGGGGCCTGGCAGGGGCGGACACACGCGTTCCTGCGGGGCAGGCCCGCGGCCGGGCGCGGGCCGCGGCGTGTCCGGGACGGCGCGTGGTTCGCGGTGTCGGCGGTCGTCGGGGCCGCCACCCACGTCGTCTGGGATGCCTTCACCCATCACGACCGCTGGGGCGTGCGGCTGGTCCCGGGGCTCGACGGAAGCCTCGGGGGACGTCCCGTGTTCCAACTGGTGCAGTACGGCAGTTCGGCGGTGGCCCTGGCCGTGCTCGCATGGTTCGCGGTGTCGGGGCTGCGGCGGACCGGGGCGCGGCCGGTCCCACCGGGCGTGCCGGTGCTGAACCGCCGGGGCCGGTGGGCGGCGGGGGCGCTGCTGGGTGTCTGCGTCCTGCTCGGCGTCGCGCACCGGTGCGCACGCTGGTACGCGTACTTCGGCCGCGTCGGCGACCCGCTGGACATCGTCCCGACGGCCTGCTTCGGCGCCGGGGCGGGGCTGGCGGCGGGCCTGGTGCTGTACGGAGTGTGGATGCGGCTGCGGCGATCGCGCCCACCCGCACCCGCGTCCCCCTCCGCAGCGGGACGGCCCGGGTCACCCGGCTGACCCGACGGGCCCGGGACAGCAAAACCGCACCCCGTCGCCACCCGCGGCCCCGAGGCGTGGTGGCCCGACGGTCCCGGGGCGGCCCGAGGCCCCGGGTGCCCTGGATGTCCGAAGACCCCGGGCGGCCCGTCCGACACCGCCGGCCCCGTGGGCCACGCCCACCGGTCGATGGGCCATACCCGCGGACCGGCGGACCGTACCCGGGTCAGTGGGCCGCCGACTCCCAGTCCGTGCCCACACCGACCGACACGTCCAGGGGGGCGCGCAACCGCACGGCCGTGGCCATCTCGTGTCGCACGATCTCCTCCACCCGCGCACGCTCCCCCGCCGCGATCTCCAGGACGATCTCGTCATGGACCTGAAGGAGCATCCGCGACTTCAGCGCCGCCTCGGTCAGCGCCCGGTCCACCTTGAGCATGGCGACCTTGACGATGTCCGCCGCCGTGCCCTGGATCGGCGCGTTGAGCGCCATGCGCTCGGCCATCTCACGCCGCTGGCGGTTGTCGCTGTTGAGGTCCGGGAGATAACGGCGGCGGCCGAAGACCGTCTCCGTGTATCCGGTGGCCCTGGCCTCCTCCACCACACGGTGCAGATAGTCGCGCACCCCGCCGAACCGCTCGAAGTAGGTGTCCATCAGACCGCGTGCCTCACCCGCCTCGATGTTCAGCTGCTGGGAGAGACCGAACGCGGAGAGCCCGTACGCCAGCCCGTAGCTCATGGCCTTGATCTTGCGGCGCATCTCCGGGTCGACGGCCGACTTGTCGACGCCGAACACCTGCGAGGCGACCGTCGTGTGCAGATCCTCACCGGAGGTGAACGCCTCGATCAGGCCCGCGTCCTCCGAGAGATGAGCCATCACCCGCAGCTCGATCTGGCTGTAGTCGGCCGTCATCAGCGACTCGAAGCCCTCGCCGACGACGAAGCCCCGGCGGATGGCCCGGCCCTCGTCCGTACGCACCGGGATGTTCTGCAGATTGGGGTCGGTCGAGGAGAGCCGGCCCGTCGCCGCCACCGTCTGGTTGAACGTGGTGTGGATACGGCCGTCCGCCGCGATCGTCTTGATCAGGCCCTCGACCGTGACCCGCAGCTTCGCCTGCTCCCGGTGGCGCAGCATGATCACCGGCAGCTCGTGCTCCGTCTGCGCGGCCAGCCACGCCAGGGCGTCGGCGTCCGTCGTGTACCCGGTCTTCGTCTTCTTCGTCCTGGGCAGCCCCAGCTCGCCGAAGAGGACTTCCTGGAGCTGCTTGGGCGAACCGAGGTTGAACTCCCGGCCGACCGCCGCGTGCGCCTCCTTCACCGCCTGCTGCACCGCACCGGCGAACTGCTCCTCCATGCCCTCCAGATGGTCCCGGTCGGCCGCGATGCCGTGCCGCTCCAGACGGGCCAGCAGCGCGGACGTCGGCAGCTCCATGTCGTGCAGCAGCTCCGCCGCACCGACCTCCGCCAGCCGGGCGCCGAACGCCTCGCCCAGGTCCAGGACCGCGCGGGCCTGCGCCATCAACGCGTCCGCCTCCGCCCGGTCGTCCGCACCGAAGGCCAACTGCCCGTCGGGCGCCGCCGCGGGCGCCAGCTCCCGGCCCAGGTACTCCACCGCCAGCGCGTCGAGCGCGAAGGAACGGCGGCCCGGCTTGACCAGGTAGGCGGCCAGCGCCGTGTCCATCGCGACGCCCTCGACCCGCCAGCCGTGCTCCGGGAAGACCCGCATGGCGCTCTTCGCGTTGTGCATCACCTTCGGCCGCGCCTCGTCGGCGATCCATGCGGCGAACGCCCGCTCGTCGACCTCGTCGAGCTCCGCGGGATCGAACCAGGCCGCCGCACCCCCCGCCGCGGCCAGCGCGACCTCGGTGACCGCGCCCGTACCGAGCGCCCAGGTGTCGACCGTGGCGACACCCAGCGGCTCCCCGCCGTGCTCCGCCAGCCACGGCGCCAGCTCGCCCGCGCCCAGCACCGCGCCGTCCAGCTCGACGCCCGCCGCGGGCACCGGGCCCTCGTCCTCGGCCGCGCCCGGATCGACGGCCATCAGCCGCTCACGCAGGCTCGGGTTACGGATCTCCAGGACGTCCAGCACACCCGTCACCGCCGTGCGGTCGTACGGCGCGCGCTCCAGGTCCTGCGGGGTCTTCGCCAGCTCCACGTCACGGACCATCTCCGTCAGCCGACGGTTCATCCGCACCGCGTCCAGGTGGTCCCGGAAATTCTGCCCGGCCTTGCCCTTGACCTCCTCCGCGCGCTCCACCAGCTCGGCGAACGAACCGAACTGCTTGATCCACTTCGCGGCGGTCTTCTCCCCGACGCCCGGGATACCCGGAAGGTTGTCCGACGGGTCACCGCGCAGCGCCGCGAAGTCCGGATACTGCCGCGGCGAGAGCCCGTACTTCTCCTCGACCTTCTCCGGGGTGAACCGCGTGAGCTCCGACACGCCCTTCGTCGGATACAGCACCGTGATGTTGTCGGTGATCAGCTGGAACGAGTCCCGGTCACCGGTGACGATCAGCACCTCGAAACCGGCCGCCTCGGCCTGCGTCGCCAGCGTGGCGATGACGTCGTCCGCCTCGAAGCCGTCGACCGCGAAACGGTCCGCGCGCATCGCGTCGAGCAGCTCACCGATCAGCTCGACCTGCCCCTTGAACTCGTCCGGGGTCGTCGAACGGTTCGCCTTGTACTCCGGGAACTCCTCCGAGCGCCACGTCTTGCGGGAGACGTCGAACGCCACCGCGAAATGCGTGGGCGCCTCATCACGCAACGTGTTCGCCAGCATCGACGCGAAGCCGTACACCGCGTTGGTCGTCTGCCCCGACCCCGTCGTGAAATTCTCGGCGGGCAGCGCAAAGAACGCCCGGTACGCCAGGGAATGCCCGTCCATCAGGAGCAGGCGCGGTCGGTTGTCTGCCGTCTTCTTCGATGCCGTCTCAGCCACGCCCCCGATCCTGCCACGGACCACCGACAATGCCCGACCGGGCGTCGCTCGGCCGCATTCGTCGACGCACGGCCGTCCCGCCCGCCGCCCCCGCGTGACAGGATCGAGCAAAGAACTGGGGAGAACAGCCTCCGCACGACGCACACGGCACGCAGCACGCACGGCACGACACGGTCCGCACCCGGCCCGAAAGGAACCGCACCATGGCCACGAAGCCCCCCGCAGGTGACCCGGTCCAGGACGCGCCCCAGGTCGGACCGGTCCGGCACACCGCCGCCGGCCTGCCCGCCGTCGCCCACAGCCTGAGCGCCGCCCGGCAGCAGATGGGCATCCGGCGCACCGCCCAGACCCTCCTCAAGGTCAACCAGAAGAACGGCTTCGACTGCCCCGGCTGCGCCTGGCCCGAGGGCGACCACCGGCACACCGCGGAATTCTGCGAGAACGGCGCCAAGGCCGTCGCCGAGGAAGCGACGCTGCGCCGCGTCACCCCCGAGTTCTTCGCCGCACACCCCCTGCCCGTCCTCGCCGCCCGCAGCGGATACTGGCTCGGCCAGCAGGGACGGATCACCCACCCCATGTACCTCCCCGAGGGCGCCGACCACTACGAGCCGGTGACCTGGGACCGCGCCTTCGACATCATCGCCGAGGAACTACGCGCGCTCTCCTCCCCCGACGAGGCCGTCTTCTACACCTCGGGCCGCACCAGCAACGAGGCCGCGTTCCTCCTCCAGCTGTTCGCCCGCGAATTCGGCACCAACAACCTCCCCGACTGCTCCAACATGTGCCACGAGTCCTCCGGCTCGGCACTCACGGAGACCATAGGCATCGGCAAGGGCAGCGTCTCCCTGGAGGACCTCCACCACGCCGACCTGATCATCATCGCCGGACAGAACCCCGGCACCAACCACCCCCGCATGCTCTCCGCCCTGGAGAAGGCCAAGTCCGCCGGGGCCAGGATCATCTCGGTCAACCCGCTGCCCGAGGCCGGACTGGAACGGTTCAAGAACCCCCAGACCCCGTACGGCATGCTCAGGGGAACCCCGCTCACCGACCTCTTCCTGCAGATCCGCATCGGCGGCGACCAGGCCCTCTTCCGCCTCCTCAACAAGCTCGTCCTCCAGACCGACGGCGCCGTCGACGAAGCCTTCGTCCGGGAACACACCCACGGCTACGAGGAATTCGCCGCCACGGCCCGCGAGGCCGACTGGGACCGGACCCTCGCCGCCACCGGCCTCGACCGCGCCGCCATCGAAGAAGCCCTCGCCATGGTCCTCGCCTCGAAACGCACCATCGTGTGCTGGGCCATGGGCCTCACCCAGCACAAGCACTCCGTGCCGACCATCCGCGAGATCGTCAACTTCCTCCTCCTGCGCGGAAACATAGGCCGCCCCGGCGCCGGCGTCTGCCCCGTGCGCGGACACTCCAACGTCCAGGGCGACCGCACCATGGGCATCTTCGAACGGCCCCCGGCCGCGTTCCTCGACGCCCTCGACAAGGAATTCTCGATCACCTCGCCGCGCCACCACGGATACGACGTCGTGCGCTCCATCCGTGCCCTGCGCGACGGCGACGCCAAGGTCTTCTTCGCCATGGGCGGCAACTTCGTCGCCGCCACCCCGGACACCGAGGTCACCGAGGCCGCGATGCGACGGGCCCGCCTCACCGTCCACGTCTCCACCAAACTCAACCGCTCCCACGCGGTGACCGGCACCCGGGCCCTGATCCTGCCCACCCTGGGCCGCACCGACAAGGACGTCCAGGCGAGCGGCAGGCAGTTCGTCACGGTCGAGGACTCCATGAGCATGGTCCACGCCTCCCGCGGCAACCTCACCCCCGCGAGCCCGCACCTGCTCTCCGAACCCGCCATCATCGCCCGCCTCGCCCGCGCCGTCCTCGGCCCCGGATCGGCCACCCCCTGGGAGGAGTTCGAGAAGGACTACGCGACCGTCCGCGACCGCATCTCCCGCGTCGTCCCCGGCTTCGAGGACTTCAACGCCCGCATCGCACACCCCGGCGGCTTCACCCTCCCCCACGCCCCTCGCGACGAACGCCGCTTCCCCACCGCGACCGGCCGGGCCAACTTCACCGCCGCACCCGTCGAACACCCCGAACTCCCCGACGGCAGACTGCTGTTGCAGACCCTGCGCTCGCACGACCAGTACAACACCACGATCTACGGCCTCGACGACCGCTACCGCGGCATCAAGGGCGGCCGACGCGTCGTCCTGGTCAACCCCGACGACGCACACGACCTCGACCTGCCCGACGGCGCGTACACCGACCTCGTCAGCGAGTGGAAGGACAGCGTGGAACGGCGCGCCCCCGGCTTCCGCGTCGTGCACTACCCGACCGCCCGCGGCTGCGCCGCCGCCTACTACCCGGAGACCAATGTGCTGGTCCCCCTCGACTCCACCGCCGACACCAGCAACACCCCCGCGAGCAAGTCCGTCGTCGTGCGTTTCGAGAACGTCCGTGTCGGGGACATCCGGGGTTGACCGGCAAAAGCCGCGGGTGACCGGGGGCGCCCGGGGATGACCGGGGGCACCCGGGGACGGCCCGGAACGGCCAGCGGTGACCGGGGACGAGGCCCCGCCCGGAGCGGCGCCCTCGACCCGGGCGTCCCCGGGGCGTCACCCCGCCCCGGCCCCGGGAGCGACCCACCCGACGAGCCGGACCGCCCAACGGGCCGGACCGCCCAACGGGCCGCGCCCGCGCCGGACTGTCCCGTACATCACACGACCTAAGCGACCGCTCAGTCGTCTGATATGAACGACGCAGACAGACCGAAGCCCCCAGGGATCGCAGACGATCGGAGCAGGCCAGCATGGGCGAGCACACCACTCCCACGTTCCCCCAGGAGATCATCGACGAATACGCCGCACTCGGCGTCGACCTCCCCGCCCTCTTCTCCGCCGGCCACCTCGGCGAACGCATGGGCGTCACGATCGTCGAGGCATCCGCCGACCGCGTCGTCGGCACCATGCCCGTCGAGGGCAACACCCAGCCGTACGGACTGCTCCACGGCGGCGCCTCCGCCGTACTCGCCGAGACCCTCGGCTCGGTCGGATCCATGCTCCACGGCGGCGCCACGAAGGTCGCCGTCGGCGTGGACCTCAACTGCACCCACCACCGCGGCGTGCGCAGCGGACTCGTCACGGGCATCGCCACCCCCGTGCACCGCGGCCGCTCCACCGCCACCTACGAGATCGTCATCACCGACGAGCACGACAAGCGGGTCTGCACCGCCCGCCTCACCTGCCTGCTCCGCGACGCACCGCGCCCCGACGCGGCCTGACCGAATCCCGGCAGCCCGCCCCGGCGCCGCCCGACCCCCGCGCCCCGCACCGCTGACCGAAACACACCCCATCGCACAACCCAACCGCACACCACGCACCACCGCCGCGCGCCACACGCCGGCACCATCGCCCGGCCGGACCGAGATCCGGCCGGGCATTCTCATTTCCCGCACAACTCACGTGAAGCAAAGCCAAGTTGACCATCTCTGTGATCAACAACCTTGGCGTCACCGTACGTTGATAGACCCACCCGACACCCGAATCACACCCAAGCGCACCGCCCGCACACACAACACCGCGTCAACCACACCACCACATGCATCACGCTGAGTAATCGACGGACGGTGTGTGCAGGCCACGCACACAACACCCGTATCCGGCCCCGCGAACACCCCGACACCACACCCGCAGGCCCGCCCGCACCCCACTCGCCCACACCGGGCGACAGCACCAAGATCTACTCAAGCCCCTTAGCAGAGCTGCGAGTTCTCACCATTCGGCCACTTTCACCGGCCGGTAAAAAGACGTACATGTCCGCACAGCCACCTCAAGCCTTGCTCAAGGGCATAACAAGAAAGTCACATCCTGCGGCGGACCCATCCCCCACCACCGCACCTGCGCCTAGAGTCACGGCCAGTCACCGCGCCGCCGGGCGCGTCAACCAGCACGGCCCTGTACCACCCGTACGGCCCGGCGAACGACACGGCACCTCAAGCAGAGGAGGCCGCGCCAGGGAAAGGACCTTTCGTGCGACACCGTTCCTCGCTCATCCTCACCGCAGTCCTCACCACAGGAGCACTGACACTCACCGCCTGCGGGTCGCGCGACGACAGCAACACCGGCGGCGGCGACAGCGGCACCAAGACCGTCGTCATCGGCGTCGACGCACCCATCACCGGCGACCTCTCCGCCCTCGGCCTCGGCATCAAGAACTCCGCCGACCTCGCCGCCAAGACGGCCAACAAGGAAAAGACCGTCCCCGGCATCACGTTCGAGGTCAAGCCCCTCGACGACCAGGCACAGCCCTCCGTCGGCCAGCAGAACGCCCAGAAGTTCATCGACGACGACACCGTCGTCGGCGTCGTCGGACCGCTCAACTCCGGCGTCTCCCAGTCGATGCAAAAGCCCCTCAACGACGCCGGCCTCACCCAGGTCTCCCCCGCCAACACCGGCACCGAACTCACCCAGGGCGAGAACTGGAAGACCGGCGACAAGAAGCGCCCCTACAAGACCTACTTCCGCACCGCCACCACGGACCAGATCCAGGGCGCCTTCGCCGCGAAGTACCTCTACAACAACGCGAAGATCAAGCAGGTCTACCTCATCGACGACCAGAAGCCCTACGGCGCCGGCCTCGCCGCCTCCTTCAAGAACACCTTCACCTCCCTCGGCGGCAAGATCGTCGGCAACGACCACGTCAACCCCGACGACCGCGACTTCAACGCCGTCGTCACCAAGGTCAAGAAGTCCGGCGCCAAGGCCGTCTACTACGGCGGCGAATACCCCGCCGGCGCCCCCCTGAGCCAGCAGCTCAAGGACAGCGTCCAGATCCCCCTCATGGGCGGCGACGGCATGTACAGCGCCGACTTCATCAAGCTCAACAAGAAGGCCCAGGGCGACATCGCCACCTCCGTCGGCAAGCCCGTCGAAGAACTCGACTCCGCCAAGAAGTTCATCGCCGACTACAAGACCGCCGGATACAAGGACGCCTACGAGGCATACGGCGGCGGCACCTACGACGCCACCTGGTCCATCATCGAAGCCGTCAAGATCGCCGTCGCCGACAACAACGGCAAGGCCCCCGACGATCTGCGCGCCAAGGTCCTCGAAGCCATGGCCAAGGTCAAGTTCGACGGCGTCACCGGCCCCGTCTCCTTCGACGAATACGGCGACACCACCAACACCATGATGACCGCCTACCAGGTCGACGGCGGCAAGTGGACCTCCAAGATCAGCGAGGTCTACAAGCCCTGACCACCGCCGCCCTCCCGGGCAACCCGAAGTGACCCAGACCGCGCGGGAGCGCCACCAGCGCCCCGCGCGGTGCCATATCCGAACCACTCCACGGAGGCCCTGCGGTGAACGAACTGCCGCAACAGCTGGCCAATGGACTCATCCTCGGCGCGATGTACGGACTCATCGCGATCGGCTACACGATGGTCTACGGAATCATCCAGCTCATCAACTTCGCCCACGGCGAGATCTTCATGATCGGAGGCTTCGGAGCTCTCACCGTGTACCTCTGGATGCCGGCCGGCGTCTCCCTCCTCGCGATCATCCCACTCATGATCATCGGCGGCGTCCTGTGCTCCGTCGCCGTCGGCACAGCCGCCGAACGCTTCGCCTACCGGCCCCTGCGAGGCGCCCCCCGACTCGCCCCCCTCATCACCGCGATCGGACTCTCCCTCGCACTCCAGCAAGCCATCTGGAAGTGGTACCCCGACGCCAAGAAGGACCGCTCCTTCCCCCAGTTCAAGGGCGACGCCTTCGACATCCTCGGCGCCCACATCCAACGCGGTGACCTCTTCGTCCTCATCACCGCCCCCATCTGCATGATCGCCCTCGGCCTCTTCGTCTCCAAGACCCGCGCCGGCCGCGGCATGCAAGCCACCAGCCAGGACCCCGACACCGCCAAGCTCATGGGCATCAACACCGACCGCATCATCGTCATGGCCTTCGCCATCGGTGCCGCGTTCGCCGCCGTCGCCGCCGTCGCCTACGGACTCAAAAACGGCCAGATCGGCTTCAAAATGGGCTTCATCATGGGCCTCAAAGCCTTCACCGCAGCCGTACTCGGCGGCATCGGCAACATCTACGGCGCCATGCTCGGCGGCGTCGTCCTCGGCATCGCCGAATCCCTCGCCACCGGCTACATGAGCAACGTCCCCGGCATGGAACTCTTCGGCGGCGGCGCCTGGAAGGACGTATGGGCCTTCGTCCTCCTCATCATCGTCCTGCTGCTCCGACCCCAGGGCCTGCTCGGCGAACGCGTCGCGGATCGGGCGTGATACGGATGACCACCAACCACACCACCACACCGCACACCGCACCCCTCCTCCCCATCCCCCCCGCAGCAGCCCGCATCGCCACCCTCACAGGCGCCGCACTCGCACTCGCCGGCACCTTCCTCGCCTGGACCTGGACCAAGGAATTCCCCGGCGACCTCACCGTCACCGGCTACCCCGGCGGCCTCCAGATCCTCACCCTCATCAGCGCCGCACTCACCCTCCTCCTCACACTCTCCGGATACGGCATCCGCGGCCTCCGTTGGCTCACCCCCGGCGGCACCAACAGCCCCGTCCGCCTCCTCGCCCTCGGCACCCTCGGCACCACCGGCTACACCCTCGGCGCCATCTCCTACGCCCTCGGCGGCCTCATCAACCTGGAACCCGGCGCCTGGGTCAGCGGCATCGGCGCACTCATCGCCGCCATCGCCGCACTCGGACTCCCCACCGACCAGCCCCCCACCGGCACCGGCACCACCACCGCCTGGGAACGCTTCCGCGACAGCCTCCGCGCCCCGTCCGCACCCCGGGCCAAAGCACTCCCCGACTGGGCCGAAATCCTCATCATCGTCATCGCGTTCGGCATCGGCCTCCACGTCTTCAGCTACGGCATCGACACCGACTACACCGAACTCTTCATCGGCTTCCTCATCACCACCGGCTTCGCCTTCACCGCACTCCATCGCGCCGGACTCGTCTCCCGCCTCACCGCGCTGACCGCGAAGCACCGCAACATCACCCTCACCGCCGCCCTCGTCGCAGCCGTCTGCTTCCCCTTCACCCAGCAGAAAGAGGAATACGCGCTCATCGGCGCCAACATCCTCATCTTCGGCACCGTCGCGCTCGGCCTCAACGTCGTCGTCGGCCTCGCCGGCCTCCTCGACCTCGGATACGTCGCCTTCCTCGGCGTCGGCGCCTACGCCGCCGCCCTCGTCTCCGGCTCCACCATGTCGGCCATCGGCGTCGAATTCCCCTTCTGGGCCGCCGTACTCACCGGCGCCGCCGCCTCACTCGTCTTCGGCGTCCTCATCGGCGCACCGACGCTACGGCTGCGCGGCGACTACCTCGCCATCGTCACCCTCGGATTCGGTGAAATCTTCCGCCTCACCGTCAACAACCTCAACGGCAACAGCGGCCCCGACCTCACCAACGGCTCCCAAGGCATCCCCAGCATCCCCGACCTCAACTTCTTCGGTTTCGACTTCGGAACCAAGCACGACGTCCTCGGCTTCAGCCTCGGCAGGTCCGCCAACTACTACCTGCTCATGCTCCTCTTCACCGCCGTCGTCGTCCTCGTCTTCCGCCGCTCCGGAGAATCCCGCATCGGCCGCGCCTGGGTCGCCATCCGCGAGGACGAGACCGCCGCCACCGCCATGGGCATCAACGCCTTCCGCCTCAAACTGCTCGCCTTCGCCCTCGGCGCGACCCTCGCCGGACTCGCCGGAACCGTCCAGGCACACGTCAACTACACCGTGACCCCCGAGCAGTACCAGTTCGCCGGCTCCGTACCCCCCAACTCCGCCTTCCTCCTCGCCGCCGTCATCCTCGGCGGCATGGGAACCCTCAGCGGACCCCTCGTCGGCGCCGCACTCCTCTACCTCATCCCGGCCAAGCTGCAATTCATGCAGGACTACCAGCTCTTCCTCTTCGGCGTCGCACTCATCCTCCTCATGCGCCTGCGCCCCGAGGGCCTGGTCGCCGACCGCAGGAAGCAGCTCGAATTCCACGAGTCCGACCAGCCCGACGTACCGGAACCGCGGCAGTCCGACGAAACCGGCGCCAACATCGCCAAGGCGGGGGCGTGACCACCATGACCACCACCAAAACCCCCACCACGAACAACGCCACCACCGTCCTCGACGCCAACGGGGTCACCATGCGCTTCGGCGGCCTCACCGCCGTACGCGGAGTCGACCTCACCGTCAACACCGGCGAGATCGTCGGCCTCATCGGCCCCAACGGCGCCGGCAAGACCACCTTCTTCAACTGCCTCACCGGCCTCTACGTCCCCACCGAGGGCAAGGTCAGCTACAAGGGCACCGTCCTGCCGCCCAAACCCCACCTCGTCACCCAGGCAGGCATCGCCCGCACCTTCCAGAACATCCGGCTCTTCGCCAACATGACCGTCCTGGAAAACGTCCTCGTCGGACGCCACACCCGGACCAAGGAAGGACTCTGGTCCGCCCTCCTGCGCCTTCCCGGCTTCACCAGGGCCGAGAACGCCAGCCGCGAACGCGCCATGGAACTCCTGGAGTTCATCGGCCTGGCGGACAAGGCCGACCACCTCGCGCGCAACCTCCCCTACGGAGACCAGCGCAAACTGGAGATCGCCCGCGCACTGGCCAGCGAACCCGGCCTCCTGCTCCTCGACGAGCCCACCGCCGGCATGAACCCGCAGGAAACCCGCGTCACCGAAGAACTCATCTTCGCCATCCGCGACCAGGGCATCGCCGTCCTCGTCATCGAGCACGACATGCGGTTCATCTTCAACCTCTGCGACCGCGTCGCCGTCCTCGTCCAGGGCGAGAAACTCGTCGAAGGCACCGCCGACGTCGTCCAGAGCGACGAACGCGTCGTCGCCGCCTACCTCGGCACCCCCTTCGAAGGCGCCCCCGGCGCCGAAGAAGCCGCCGAGGTCGAAGCCGCCGAGGCCGAGGCCCACAGGACGACCGACACCGGCACCGCCGACACCACCGCCACGGCCGACACCGCCGGCACCACCGGCACGACCAGCACCACCGGCGCCGACGGCACCGAGGAGGACCCCCGATGACCACCCTGCTGGAAGTCCAGGACCTCCGCGTCGCCTACGGCAAGATCGAAGCCGTCAAGGGCATCTCCTTCACCGTCCAAGCCGGCCAGATCGTCACCCTCATCGGCACCAACGGCGCCGGCAAGACCACCACCCTGCGCACCCTCTCCGGGCTGCTCAAACCCGCCGGCGGCAGCATCGTCTTCGACGGACAGCCCCTCGGCAACACCCCCGCCCACAAGATCGTCTCCCTGGGCCTCGCCCACTCCCCCGAGGGACGCCACATCTTCCCCCGGCTGACGATCACCGAGAACCTCCAGCTCGGCGCCTACCTCCGCAACGACAAGGCAGGCATCGAACAGGACATCCAGCGCGCCTACGACCTCTTCCCCATCCTCGGGGAACGCCGCAAACAAGCCGCCGGAACCCTCTCGGGCGGCGAACAGCAGATGCTCGCCATGGGCAGGGCCCTCATGTGCCGGCCCAAGCTCCTGATGCTCGACGAACCCTCCATGGGCCTCTCCCCGATCATGATGCAGAAGATCATGGAGACCATCGCCGAACTCAAGGCCCAGGGCACCACCATCCTGCTCGTCGAACAGAACGCCCAGGCAGCACTCTCCCTCGCCGACCAGGGCCACGTCATGGAGGTCGGCAGGATCGTCCTCTCCGGCACCGGCGCGGACCTCCTGCACGACGAGTCCGTCCGCAAGGCCTACCTCGGCGAGGACTGACCCCACCGGCGCCGCGCAGGGACCCCGCGACGGCACCTGAGCCACGAACGGACGAGGCCCGCACCCGGTCGAACCGGTGCGGGCCTCCCCCGTACGCGTACGCCGCCTACTCGCCCGTCTTCTTCTCCTCGGCGGCCTGCTTCTCAGCGGCCTTCTTCTCCGCCGCATCCGCGATCAACGCCTCGGCGAGCTGCTGCATCGACATCCGCCGGTCCATCGACGTCTTCTGAATCCACCGGAACGCGGCAGGCTCCGACAGACCGTAATCCGTCTGCAGAATGCTCTTCGCCCGGTCCACCAGCTTGCGCGTCTCCAGCCGCTGCGCGAGATCCGCGACCTCGCTCTCCAGCGCCTTCAGCTCCGCGAACCGCGACACCGCCATCTCGATCGCCGGCACCACGTCGCTCTTGCTGAACGGCTTCACCAGATACGCCATCGCCCCGGCGTCCCGGGCCCGCTCGACGAGATCACGCTGCGAGAACGCGGTCAGCATCAGAACGGGCGCGATGGACTCCTCCGCGATCTTCTCCGCGGCGGAGATCCCGTCCAGGACCGGCATCTTCACATCGAGGATGACCAGATCGGGCCGGTGCTCCCGAGCCAGCTCGACCGCCCGCTGCCCGTCCCCGGCCTCGCCGACGACTGCGTAGCCCTCTTCCTCCAGCATCTCTTTGAGGTCGAGACGGATCAGCGCCTCGTCCTCGGCAATGACGACACGGGTCGTCAGCGGCGGAACGTGCGACTTGTCGTCGTCGGTGGGCTGGGGCGACTCGGGGGTGGTCACGTGGCTCCTCTTTTTCAAGACAGGTGCTGCTACCCGAGCCTACCTAGCTCCTGTATGTTTGAGGCACAGCGGTCCTGCGCTAACCTTTGATGTTAAGGCCAGCCCTGGTAGTCCAGCGGAAGAGACACGGTGCTCAAACCACCGACAGCGTGGGTTCGAATCCCACCCAGGGCACTTCCCCTTTGATTCCAAGGTCAAATTGAGTCTTGGTGATCTTCACTCCTGCTGGTGAACGCTCCTTCGAATCCAGCACATACCGACGAAGATCGCACAAGACTCCCCCGTATGGAACAACACAGTCCTTCGTTACGGGACGAAGCGCTCGCCCTCCTGCGAAGCGGCTCCAGCAATCGCGCGGTTGCAGAACTCCTCAACGTTCCTCGCGGAACCGTCGGCTGGTGGCTGCACCAGGATCGCAAGCAGCGCGGAGTCCGATATGAGCAGCCCACCGACTGCCCGATGTGTACGGGTAGGGAGTTCGATCAGGTCGCTTACGTATACCTCCTGGGCCTCTACCTGGGCGACGGCCACATCATCTCGAAGCCGAAGCAGCACCACTTGTCAATCTTCTGCGACAACACATGGCCAGGACTGATCAACGAAGCGGAGTCGGCTATGCGAGGGGTGATGCCCTCTCCCCGCGTGACTCGCCGCCGCAGAGGCGGCTGCGTCGAGGTCAAGTCCTTTACGAAGCACTGGCCCTGCCTCTTCCCGCAGCACGGGAGCGGCAGGAAGCACGAGCGCCGGATCGCCCTCGTCTCCTGGCAGCAGGAGATCGTGAACACACACCCGTGGGACTTCGTCCGCGGCCTGGTCCACTCCGACGGATGCCGCGTCATCAACTGGACGACCCGCACCATCGCCGGAGAGCGGAAGCGCTACGAGTACCCCCGCTACTTCTTCACCAACGTCTCGGACGACATCCGACGCCTCTACACCGACACCCTCGACAGGCTTGGCGTCGAGTGGACACACTGCACCCGCGCGGGCAAGGCGTACAACATCTCCGTCGCCCGACGGGCGTCCGTCGCTCTCATGGACGCCCACGTCGGGCCGAAGCACTGAACGACCGGCCTACTTGCCTCCGTCGTCCTCGCCGATGCGGTGCACCCGGACCAGGTTCGTCGAGCCCGGGACCCCCGGCGGGGAGCCTGCGGTGATCACGACGACGTCGCCCTCCTCGCAGCGGCCGATCTTCAGCAGTTCCTCGTCGACCTGGGCCACCATCGCGTCCGTCGAGTCGACGTGCGGGCCGAGGAAGGTCTCGACACCCCAGGTCAGGTTGAGCTGGGAACGGGTCGCCGGGTCCGGGGTGAAGGCCAGGAGCGGGATGGGCGAGCGATAGCGGGAGAGGCGCCTGACGGTGTCGCCGCTCTGGGTGAAGGCGACGAGGAACTTGGCGCCCAGGAAGTCGCCCATCTCGGCCGCCGCGCGGGCCACCGCGCCGCCCTGGGTGCGGGGCTTGTTGTGGTCGGTGAGGGGCCTCAGGCCCTTGGCGAGGACGTCCTCCTCGGCGGCTTCGACGATGCGGGCCATCGTGCGGACCGTCTCGACGGCGTACCGTCCGACGCTGGTCTCGCCGGACAGCATCACCGCGTCGGTGCCGTCGATGACGGCGTTGGCGACGTCGGACGCCTCGGCGCGGGTGGGGCGGGAGTTCTCGATCATCGAGTCGAGCATCTGGGTGGCGACGATGACCGGCTTGGCGTTGCGCTTGGCCAGGTTGATGGCGCGCTTCTGGACGATCGGCACCTGTTCCAGGGGCATTTCGACGCCGAGGTCGCCGCGGGCGACCATGATCCCGTCGAAGGCGGCGACGATGCTGTCGATGTTCTCGACGGCCTGGGGCTTCTCGATCTTGGCGATGACCGGGAGGCGGCGGCCTTCCTCGTCCATGATGCGGTGGACGTCCTCGATGTCGCGTCCGCTGCGCACGAAGGAGAGGGCGATGACGTCGGCGCCGGTGCGCAGGGCCCAGCGGAGGTCCTCGATGTCCTTGTCGGAGAGTGCGGGTACGGAGACGGCGACGCCGGGGAGGTTGAGGCCCTTGTGGTCGGAGACCATGCCGCCTTCGAGGACGGTGGTGTGGACGCGGGGGCCGTCGACTTCGGTGACTTGGAGGGTGACGCGGCCGTCGTCGACGAGGATGCGTTCGCCGGGGGTGACGTCGGTGGCGAGGCCGTGGTAGGTGGTGCCGCAGGTGTGGCGGTCGCCCTCCATGGGTTCGACGGTGATGGTGAAGGTGTCGCCGCGTTCAAGGAGTACGGGTCCTTCGCGGAAGCGTCCGAGTCGGATCTTCGGGCCTTGAAGGTCCGCGAGGATGCCGACGCTGCGTCCGGTCTCGTCGGACGCCTTGCGTACGTGGCGGTACCGCTGTTCGTGGTCGTTGTAGGTGCCGTGGCTGAGGTTGAGGCGGGCGATGTCCATTCCTGCCTCGACGAGTGCCTTGATCTGTTCGTACGAGGTGGTGGCGGGGCCCAGGGTGCAGACGATTTTGGCTCGGCGCATGGTTCGACCCTAGACCTTACCTACGGGTAGGTAATTGGCTGTGCGTGACTACCCAACGACCTTTGAATGAAGGGTTGTTGACAAGTGTTGAATTGGGCGCCGGTGTGCTCGGATGAGCATTCCTCCGTTCCGGTATTCCTTGTTCGATGGTTGTTCCTCACAGTTCGGGCGGCGACATGATGAAGCGGGCGTTCACCTGGGCCTGGACGGTCTGGCGTCGTGGTTCGAGGTCGAGGGTGGGGGCCGGGGCGGCCGGGGCGCCGTAGCCGGCGCTTCCCCGGAAGCCGGGCGGGGTGGGCAGGGCGGCCGGGGCGGCGTTCTCGGCGCCGAGGTCGGCGAGTTCGACGAGTGCCGTGAGGTGGGAACCGAGGGCGTCGGCGTATTCGCGGGCTCGTTGGACGGCTTCGCGTACGGCTTGGCGGCGGGCGTTCGCGTGGGCGGGTGAGTCGGGGCGCAGGGCCCACCAGGGGCCGTTGACGCGGGTCATGTCGAGGTCGGCCACACGGGTGATCAGTTCGCCGAGGGCGGTGAAGTCGTTGAGGACGGCGGTGATGTGGACGCGCCCGTGGTAGGCGCGGACCTTTTCGTCGCGGCCTTTTTCGGCGAGTTCGGGGTTGATGGAGAGGGCGCCGGTTTCGAGTTTCTCGACCGCCGGGCCGTAGGAGCGTATGTGTTCGAGGACGGCTCCGTTGCGGCGGGTGAGGTCTTCGAGGGCGGTGCGGCGGTCCTTGCCTCGGGCGGTGACGGTGATGCCCAAGTGGGCGATTTCGGGGTCGACTTCGAGGCGGGCTTCGCCCCGGACGGCGACGCGGGGGTGCTCGGGGGTGCCGTAGGGGGCCGGGGTGTCGGTCATGGTTCCACTGTGGCATGCGGGTACGACAGCGGCTGGTCACCGGATCGCAAGCCTGTGGCGGCTACCGCCTCTCCAGGCGTGCCGCCAGCCGCTGCGGGAGGGTGTCGCGGTTGGCCGGGGTCACCTGGAGAAGTTCGATGTCGGCGCGGTGTTTGAGTGTGTCGGTGAGCGGGTTGTGCTGCGCCTGGACGGTGGCGACGACATCGATGTCGGCTGCGAACAGTGCCCGGACGGCGTCCTGGAACGGGCGGTACGCCAGTTCCATCTTTCCGAGCTCGTCGACGAGGACGAGACGTCCGGGTGTCGGCGTGGCCGTGGGGGCCGGGGGTGGCCACGACAGGGACGGCAGCGCCAGTCGTTCCATGACTTCCAGGTCGACGCCGTAGCGGCCGACCCGTGGCGGCCCCGGAAGGTCGACGTGGGCGAGTACGGCCCGTCGGCCGGTCAGTGTCTCCAGGGCGAAGCCCACCCGTGCGCCGTCTTCGCGGATCTCCTGGGTGGTGAAGCCGGTGGCCTGCCGGGTGTGCAGCAGTGCCGCCAGTCGGCGGATCGCGGTGGTCTTTCCGCTGCCGGGGCGTCCTTCCAGCAGGATCCTTGTCGGCATCGCGTCGTGCTCCGCAGCGTGAGCGGGTGTGGGTGGTCGGGTGGTGTGGCTCTGCTGTCAGCTTCCCATCGGGGCGGGTGGTCGGGCCACCGGGCGGGCTGGGCGGCGGATGTGCCCGGTCCGTGGGTATGGCCCGGGCTCGGGCGGTCGGGGCGGGCCGGCCGTTCGGCGCGCGCGATCGGGCCGGAGCTGATCTGCTGGAGAGCAGGGGCGTCCGCGCGCTTTTCGGGAGTGGTCCGGATGAGTACGTATCGAGTCGCCCAGGTGGCCGCGGCGGGCGGGCCGTTCGAGCTCGTCGAGCGTGAGGTGCCGCAGCCGGGGCCCTGTCATGTGCGGATTGCCGTGGATGCCTGCGGGATCTGTCACAGCGACGCTCTTTTCGTGGATGCAGGGGTGCCCGGCGTACGGTTTCCGCTGGTGCCCGGGCATGAGATCGCCGGCCGCGTCGAGGCGTTGGGGGAAGCGGTGCAGGACAGCGGTTGGCGGGTCGGTGATCGGGTGGCGGTCGGCTGGTTCGGCGGCAGCTGCGGCCATTGCACACCTTGCCGGCAGGGCGATTTCGTCGTGTGCGAGAACCTGAAGGTTCCCGGGTGGGCGTACGACGGGGGTTTCGCCGAGACCGTGATCGCGCCGATCGATGCCTTGGCCCGGATCCCCGACGCGTTGGCGGCGACCGACGCGGCGCCCATGGCGTGCGCGGGGGTGACCACGTACAACGGGCTGCGGCGCAGCTCCGCGCGGCCGGGCGATCTCGTCGCCGTCCTCGGTATCGGCGGTCTTGGCCATCTGGGGGTGAAGTACGCGGTTGCGATGGGTTTCGAGACCGTGGCGATCGCCCGGGGGGCCGACAAGGCCGATTTCGCCGAGCGGCTTGGCGCGCACCATTACATCGACAGCACGGGGAGTACTGGTGTCGCGGAGGCGTTGCGGGCTCTGGGTGGTGCCAAGGTCGTGCTGGCCACCGCTGCGAATGCCGATGCCATCGCGGCGACCGTGGACGGGCTGGCCCACCGGGGGGAGCTGGTGGTGATCGGTGTGAGTCCGGAGCCGTTGGGGATCAGTCCGGTCCAGCTGATCATGAGTGGCAGGGTGGTGCGGGGTCATCCGTCCGGTACCGCGCAGGATGTGCAGGAGGCCATGGCGTTCAGTGCTCTGTACGGTATTCGTCCGATGGTCGAGGTCGTGCCGTTGAGCCGGGCTGCGGAGGGGTTTCAGAGGATGCTCTCGGGTGCCGCTCGTTTCCGGATGGTGCTCGCCGTCCGCTGACACGTCTGCTGGGTGCCATGACTACGTCACGCGATGTGTTGTTCACCAGCCTGGACCAGGGGTCCGGTGGTGGTGTGGAGGAGGGTGGGCTGTCGCTCGCTCTCGCGGGGGCCGAGGTGATCGACCTGCTCGGTGCCGAGGTCGTCGGCCTGGACGGCGATCGCATCGTGCCGGGCGACCTCGTGTCCTTGGCCGATCCTCTGCTGGAGCGGGCCGCGTCGGCGCTCGTCCGTGAGGCGCCGTACGAGTCGGTGGGTGACTGGCTGTGGCGCAGGGGTCGGGGGCTGTTCGCGGCGTATCTGGCGGTGCTTGAGGCGGAGGGGAGCGTCGGTCGGCGGCATCGTCGTGGTGTGCCGTTCGGGGCGGGCCGGCTTGTGCCGGTCGATTCGCCGGATCGCCGTGACGCGGCGAGCCGCTGGGCGTCGAAGGAGCCTGTCCTGGTCTCCCTCGCGGCGGCTCTGGGAATCCGTGGCGAGGAGGGGGTGGATGCCGTCGGCTCTGCCGATTCTCCGGGTACGGACGACGACGCCGTGGACACCGTGCTCGCCGCTGTCCACGATGCGTTGACGCGTCTGGAGGCCATGCGGCTGCGGCGGACCATCGAGCAGGCCGCCTTCGACAACGTCTGGCGGGGCGATTGACACGCCCCCCTGCGGCCGGCCGGCGGTTGCGGTCTCTGGCCGGTCGTGGGAGGGGCCCGGGGGTGAGCCCGTGGGGGCGGGTGGGCGACTGGCAGCAGCCCCGGCCCCGGTTCGGGGCAGGTGTTCGGTCCAGGGGTGTCCTTCGGTCGGTCGGTGCGGGGCGCCCGTCTTCTTCAGGGGAGGGGCGGCCGCCTTGTTCGGCGTGGTGTGGGGTCAGTGGTTGTTGTGGGTGAGTGGGACGCGGTCGGAGGTCTGGGTGGGGAGGGGCAGGGTGGCGGGGGCGAGGCCGAAGGTGGTGAAGGCGGTGCGTTGTGGGAGTGGGTAGGGGTTGGTGCCGGTGAGGTGGTTGAGGATGGTGGCGCTGCGCCAGGCGGCGAGTCCGAGGTCGGGCGTGCCGACGCCGTGGGCGTGGCGTCCGGCGTTCTGTACGTAGATGTTTCCGGTGATGGTGGGGTCGAGGACGAGGCGGAAGTGGTGGTCGACGCGGGGGCGGGCGGAGTCGTCGCGGTGGAGGTGGTGTTCGAGGCCGGTGAGGAGGTGGTCGAGGGGGCGTTCGTGGTAGCCGGTGGCGAGGATGACGGCGTCGGTGGTGAGGGTGGTGCGGGTGTTTTGCTGGGTGTGTTCGAGGTGGAGTTCGATGCGGGTGCCGGCGGTGCGTGTTGCGGTGCGTACGGTGACGCCCGGGGTGAGGGTGGTGTGGGGCCAGCCGCCGTGGAGGGTGCGGCGGTAGAGCTCGTCGTGGATGGCGGCGATGGTGTCGGCGTCGATGCCTTTGTAGAGCTGCCATTGGTGGGGGACGAGTTCGTCGCGTACGGCTTCGGGGAGGGCGTGGAAGTAGTGGCTGTAGTCGGGGGTGAAGTGTTCGAGGCCGAGTTTGGAGTATTCCATCGGGGCGAAGGCGGGGGTGCGGGCGAGCCAGTGGAGGTTTTCGCGGCCGGTGGGGCGGGCGCGGATGAGATCGAGGAAGATCTCGGCGCCGGATTGTCCGGAGCCGATGATGGTGATGTGTTCGGCGTCGAGGAGTGCCTGGCGGTGGTGGAGGTAGTCGCCGGAGTGGATGACGGGGACCGAGGGGGCCTCGGCGAGGGGTTTGAGGGGTTCGGGGATGTGGGGTTGGGTGCCGATGCCGAGGACGATGTTGCGGGTGTGGGTGCGGCCGAGTGCTTCGGCTTCTCCGTCGGCGTCGAGTCGGGTGTAGTCGACTTCGAAGCAATCGTGTCGGTCGTTCCAGCGGATGGCGTCGACCTGGTGGTTGAAGTGGAGTGCGGGGAGTTGGTGGGTGACCCAGCGGCAGTAGGCGTCGTATTCGGCGCGTTGGATGTGGAAGCGTTCGGCGAAGTAGAAGGGGAAGAGCCGGTCGCGGGTGCGGAGGTAGTTGAGGAAGGTCCAGGGGCTGGTGGGGTCGGCGAGGGTGACGAGGTCGGCGAGGAAGGGGACTTGGAGGCTGGCTCCGTCGATGAGGAGGCCGGGGTGCCAGTGGAAGGCGGGGCGTTGTTCGTAGAAGGCGGTGGTGAGGGGGCGAGTGGTGGTGGGGGTGCGGTGGGCGAGTGCGGCGAGGGAGAGGTTGAAAGGGCCGATGCCGATGCCGACGAGGTCGTGTGGCTGGTCGGTTCGGGGGGTGGGTCGGTCGGTCATCGGGGGGTGTTGCCTTTCGTGAGTTCGTGGGTGAGGTCGTTGACGAGGTCGAGGAGGGTGTGGAGGTCGTCGGGGGTGGTGTGGGGGTTGAGCAGGGTGGCTTTGAGCCAGAGGCGGTTGCCGGTGTGGGCGCGGCCGAGGACGGCGTGGCCTCGGGTGAGGAGGGTGCGGCGGATGGTTGCGACGGTGTGGTCGTCGGCGTCGGTGGGGCGGAAGAGGACGGTGGTGATGGTGGGGCGGTCGTAGAGGTCGAGGGTGGGTGTTTTGGTGATGAGGTCGGCGAGGTGGTGGGCGGTGGTGACGGTGCGGTCGATGAGGTCGGCGAGTCCGTCGCGGCCGAGAGCCTTGAGGGTGACGGCGATCTTGAGGGTGTCGGGGCGGCGGGTGGTGCGCAGGGAGCGGCCGAGGAGGTCGGGGAGGCCGGCTTCGGTGTCGTCGTCGGCGTTGAGGTAGGGGGCGTGGTGGTGGAGGGGGTGGAGGTGGGTGCGGTGGGGGACGGCGAGGATGCCCGCGGGTGCGGGTTGCCAGCCGAGTTTGTGGAGGTCGAGGGTGACGCTGTGGGCGCGGTCGAGGCCGTGGAGTTTGCCGCGGTGGGTGGGGCTGAGGAGGAGGGGTCCGCCGTAGGCGGCGTCGATGTGGAGTTCGGCGCCGTGGGTGGTGCAGAGGTCGGCGATGTCGGTGAGGGGGTCGATCCGGCCGGTGTCGGTGGTGCCCGCGGTGGCGGTGACGAGGAGGGGGCGGTGGTGGTGTCGGGTGAGGGCTTCTTGGAGTGCGGCGAGGTCCATGACGCCGGTGGGGGCGGGGATGACGACGGGTTCGGGAAGGCCGAGGAGCCAGGCGGCGCGGGTGATGCTGTGGTGGGCGTTGGCGGCGTGGATCGTCTGGACGGGGCCGTTGCGTTCGCGGGCGAGGAGCAGGGCGAGTTGGTTGGCTTCGGTGCCGCCGGTGGTGATGAGCGCGTCGGGTGAGGGGTGGTGGGGGTAGATCTCGGCGGCGAGGGCGGCGGTGGTGTCGGCTTCGAGGGTGGAGGCGGCGGGTGCCTGGTCCCAGGAGTCCATGGAGGGGTTGAGGGCGGAGGCGGCGAGGTCGGCGGCGGTGGCGAGGGCGAGGGGTGGGGTGTGGAGGTGTGCGGCGCAGAGCGGGTGTGCGGGGTCTGCTGCGCCTTCGGCGAGGGCGGTGACGAGGGTGCGGAGGGCTTCGTGGGGGCCGGTGCCGTGGTCGGGGATGAGGGGGTGGGTGGTGGTGCGGGTGCGGTGGGTGACGGTGTCGGGTCCGCCGGTGGGGAGGGGGCCGTCGCGCCGGTGAGCGCCGTCCCGGAGTGCGGTGAGGACGGTGTCGAGGAGGGGGCGGAGTGCGTCGGGGCCGGTGGCGGAGCCGGCGAGGGGTGGGGTGGGCATGACGGCGGGGCCCTTCGGGTGTGGTGCGTGGGCATGGGTGGACATGCCAGCTTGTCCGGGATTTGAAGGGCGCGGCTGTGGAGCGTGGGGATCTGAACTCGAATGGGGGATGCGTGGTGCGTGTGGGGCTGGTGTGGCGGGTTGGAGTGGTAATGGGGGTTGGGGTGGCGATGGGGGGTGTCGGTCAGTGGTGACAGGCGTTGTCGGTCAGTGGTGAGGGGGGTCGGTCAGTGGTGACAGGCGTTGTCGGTGAGTGGTGACAGGCGTTGTCGGTCAGTGTGATGGGCGTTGGCGGTCATGGGTGTGCCCGGCGCATCCCTGGGTGGTGGGATACGCCGGGCACGGGTGGCTGCGGGGCCGTGTGTGATGCGGGGTGTGCTGTGTGGGGTGTGGGGTGTGGCGCCCCCGGCGGTCAGCGCGTCAGCGCCGAACGCGTCGACGACGGCCGCGAGGCCGGTGCGGGTAGACGGGCCGGTGCGGGTCAGTGGGTGGTTCGGCGAGTGCCGGTGGTGGGCCGGCTCCGGCTGGTCGGCGCCCGTGGTGGGTCCGCGCCGACCAGCCGACGCCGGTGGTGCGTTGGTGCGGGTCAGTGGGCTTCGCGTACGGCGAGGGCGCGGCGGAGGTCGTCGAGCTGGTCGATGAGTTTGCGGCGCAGGGCCGGGATGAGGTCCTTGTCGTTCAGGGTCTGTTCGCCGAGGTGGAGGTTGTCGGTGTCGACGGCGTACCCGGGGAACGCGTAGCGGCCTGCTGCTTCGGCGATGGCGGGGCCGCGTCGGGCGGCGAGACGGGTGGCCTCGGGGTAGTAGCGGGGCACGTAGTCCCGTACGAGGTCGGTCTGTTCGGGCTGCCAGAAGCCTTGGGCGGTGGCGGTGAACAGGTAGTTGGAGAGGGTGTCGTCGTTGAAGAGGGTGTGCCAGGCGGTTGCTTTGGCCTCGGGGGTGGGGAGGGCGGCGCGGCAGCGTGCGGCGCCTTCCTGTCCGGTGGCGCTGGGGTCCTGTTCGAGTTCGGCGGCGATGTGGGCCTCGTCGGTGGCGCCCAGGACGGCGAGGCGGGTGAGGATGCGCCAGCGCAGTGCGGGGTCGAGTTCGGGTCCGCCGGGGACGGTGCCGTTGGTGAGCCAGTCTTGGAGGGCGTCGGGTTGGGTGGCGGCGTCGATGAGGTGGCGTACGGCGATGAGGCGGAGGCCGGGGTTGTGGCCGTCCTCGGTGCGGCGGATGAGGTCGCGGCAGAGGGCGGTGATGGTGGCGAGGGCGGCGGGCCGGTTCTCGGGGGTGAGGTAGTGGCCGGCGATGTGGGTGCCCGCGAAGGCGAGTACGCCCTGTGCGAGGGCGAGGTCGGTCTCGTGCGGGAGGTGGGTGCGGGCGGTGTCGAGGTAGGTGGTGGGGGCGAGTTCGCCGTCGCGGACCATGTCGCGGGCGGTGTTCCAGATGACGGCGCGGGTCAGTGCGTCGGGGATGCCGGACAGATGGTGGAGGACGGTGTCCCAGGAGGTGTCGTCGAGGCGGACCTTGGCGTAGCTGAGGTCGTTGTCGTTGAGGACGACGAGGGCGGGGCGGCGGCCGGGCAGCGGGTCGGCCGGACCGTTGCCGGGGACGTCGATCTGGAAGCGGTCGCGCAGGACGAGACGGCCGGATCCGGTGCGGGCGGCGGTTCCGGAGAAGTCGGGGGCGTGGTCGTAGGCGCCGACGGCGATGCGGTGGGGACGGCCGCCGTCGTGGGCGACGGCGACGGACCACGTGCCGTTGGACTCCTGGACGCGGGAGGTGAGGGTGTCGACTCCGATGGTGCGCAGCCATGCCTCGGCCCAGGCGTGGACGTCGCGGTCGGTGGCCGATGCGAGGCTGTCGATGAAGTCGGCGAGTGTGGCGTTGGCGAACTTGTGGCGGGCGAAGTGGGTGTTGATGCCGGCCAGGAAGTCCTTCTCGCCGAGCCAGGCGACGAGTTGGCGCAGGGCGGAGGCCCCCTTGGCGTAGGAGATGCCGTCGAAGTTGAGCATCGCGGACGCGGTGTCGGGGACGGCGTCGGGGTCGGGGGCGACGGGGTGGGTGGAGGGGCGCTGGTCGGCGTCGTATCCCCAGCCCTTGCGTGCGACGCCGAAGTCGACCCAGGTGTCGGTGAAGCGGGTGGCTTCGGCGAGGGTCTGGTAGCCCATGTACTCGGCGAAGGACTCGTTGAGCCAGATGTCGTCCCACCAGGCGAGGGTGACGAGGTCGCCGAACCACATGTGGGCCATTTCGTGGGCGATGACCATGCCGCGGGTCTGGCGTTCGGTGTCGGTGACGGCGGAGCGGTAGACGAACTCGTCGCGGAAGGTGACGAGTCCGGGGTTCTCCATGGCGCCCGCGTTGAATTCGGGGACGAATGCCTGGTCGTAGGAGTCGAAGGGGTAGGGCTCGTCGAACTTCTCGTGGAAGCGGTCGAAGCAGGCGCGGGTGATGTCGAGGATCTCGTCGGCGTCCGCGTCGAGGTGGGGGGCCAGGGAGCGGCGGCAGTGGATACCGAAGGGCAGCCCGGCGTGTTCGGTGGTCACGGAGTGCCAGGGGCCGGCGGCGACGGCGACGAGGTAGGTGGAGATGAGGGGGGTGGGGGCCAGGGTCCAGCGGCCGTCGCCGTGGTGTTCGGCGATGCCGTTGCCGAGGACGGTCCAGCCTTCCGGTGCGGTGACGGTGAGTTCGAAGACGGACTTGAGGTCCGGTTGGTCGAACGCGGTGAAGACGCGCTGGACGTCCTCCATGAAGAGCTGTGTGTAGACGTATGTCTCGCCGTCGGTGGGGTCGGTGAAGCGGTGCATGCCTTCGCCGGTGCGGGAGTAGCGCATGGCGGCGTCGACGCGCAGTTCGTGCGCTCCGGCGGTGAGGCCGGTGAGCGGGAAGCGGTTCTCGACGAGGTGGGCGGGGTCGAGGGGCTGTCCGTCGAGGCTGATCGAGCGCAGCGTGGCCGGCTTGAGTTCGACGAATGTGTCTCCGTCCGCTGCCGCGGTGAACTGGATGACGGTGCGGGAGTCGAAGGTCTCCTCGCCTGCGGTCAGATCGAGGTCGATCGTGTACCGGTGTACGTCGAGGAACTGGGCTCGGGTCTGCGCTTCATCGCGCGTCAGTACGGACATGCGGTCCATGCTGCCGTACGGTCCGGGCACGGCGCAGGCGGGTTCTCGCAGGGCTGGGGATACGACGGGGCCCCGCGGGGTCACGTCGGGGCACGGGATGCGTCGGGGCCTGCGGGAGGCCGCGCGGTGGGACCGGTGACCGCCCTCGGTGCGTCCCGGTGGCGTGTGGGGACCGGGATGGTCGGGTTACCCGCGCGAGATCGCGGTCGACGCGCTGGACGCGTTGGACGGTAGGTTGAAGGGGTGGAGTTCGGCTCGCCGTGAGCGTGTCGGCGTTGCGGTTGCCGTTGCCGTTGCTGTTGCCGTGGGCCGACGCCTCGATGCGTCGGCCGGAGGACTGCGGTCCGACCGGTTGCGACCGCGGTGTGACGGACCGCGTGCGGGTGGTGGTCTCGGGGCGGGGAGGGGGCTGTCGTCGGACCGGCCGTCGTACGGCCGGAGGCCCAGGCCCGGTCCGGAGCGCTCAGGCGTCCCGGCCGGTCGTCGACTCCTCCGCGATCCGCTCGTGGTGGCGGATGACCTCGGCGACGATGAAGTTCAGCAGCTTCTCCGCGAAGGCCGGGTCGAGATGCGCGCTCTCCGCCAGTTGCCTCAGCCGGGCGATCTGCCGGCTCTCCCGGGCCGGGTCGGCCGGGGGCAGGTGGTGGGCGGCCTTGAGGTGGCCGACCTGCTGGGTGCACTTGAAGCGCTCGGCGAGCATGTGGACGACGGCCGCGTCGATGTTGTCGATGCTCTCGCGCAGCCGGTTCAGTTCCGCGCTCACGGACTCGTCGATGTCCTTCGTGGTCATGGTCAGCGAGCTTAGCCCGGCCGCCGCGGGCGGGGCGCCGCGGCTCGGCGCTCCGGCTCGGCACCGCGGCACAGCGGCACCGCGCCGCGAGAAGCCTGTAGAGACAGCCGCGAGAAGCCGACCGGGATCGCCGCGGGGATTCGGCCGGGTCGCCGCGAGGATACGACCGGGATCGGAGCGCCGGGCCCGAACGGGGCGGTCGTCGGCGGGTGCTCCGGGTCCGGCACCTCGTCGTTCCAGCCGCCCGGGACGTTGCGGCCCTGCTGTTCGCGGAACCGGACCGGTGCCGAGCCGACGCGGCGGGCGAAGAGCCGAAGGAGAAGTACGCCGGGTCGTCGTAGCCCACGCGCCGGGCGACGACGGCGACCGGCAGATCCGTGGCGACGAGGAGTTCCTTGGCGCGGCGGAGGCGGATGCCGGGGAGGTAGTCCTTGGGCTGCAGCCCGCGCCGCGCCGTACCGCCGTGCGCGGTTCGGCGGACGTCATGTCGGGCCGGGCGGCGTGCTCGGCGACGGACAGTCGGGCCGGGCGGCGTGCTCGGCGACGGACAGCGGCTGGAAGGCGTCACGGGCGAGGGCCTGGAGGGCGGGGTCGCCATCGGGGGCCGGCGTCGGCGCGCGCCCGGCGCAGGGCGACGAGGAGTTCGTGGACGGCGGCGCCGGTCTCGACCTCCAGCAGGGGGTTGCCACGGCGGGCGGCCCGCCGCAGCCCGTGCCGCTGGCCGCCCCGGTGCGGGCCCGGAACCCGGCCCCGGCGGATCGCCGGGGCCGGGCCGGTGCCGGGCCCGTGGCCCGTGGCCCGTGGCCCGTGCCGGAGCACCGGTTCCGGGTTACGCGTTCCGGACCCCGGGCTGCGGGTCCGGCCTGGCTCCGGAATCCGGGGTCCGGGCTCACGAACTTCGGACAGGTTTACGGCACGGGCTCATGGCCACGGGTTGCGGATCAGAGCGTGGACGCGGCCGAGGCGATGCTGGACGCGAAGGTCGAGACCTCGGTGTACACGCCCGGGTAGTCGGGCCTGGCGCAGCCCTTGCCCCAGCTGACGATGCCGACCTGTATCCAGGCCCCGGAGTCGTCCTTGCGGAACATGGGGCCGCCGGAGTCGCCCTGGCAGGTGTCCACGCCGCCGGTGTCGATCAGACCGGCGCAGATCTCTTCGCCGGGGACGAGGTCGCCGTACGCGGCCTGGCACTCGGCGTCGGAGACGAACGGCACGGTGGCCTTGAGCAGGTAGCGCTGCTGTGAGCCGCCCTCGGTGGCCGCGCCCCAACCGGCGATGGTGAAGGTGCCGTTGTTGTACGCGGTGCTGGTGGCGATCTTGAGGGTGGGCAGGTCGATCGGCTTGGCCAGCTTGATCAGCGCCCAGTCCTTGCCCGTGCCGTTGTAGCCGGGGGCCTGCAGGACCTTGGTGGACTTGACCTTGATGGCACTGGAGGACTGCAGGTCGACGACGCCGGCCGTGGCGGTGATGGAGGTGTTGTTGCCCGATCCGTCCACGCAGTGCGCGGCGGTGAGCACGATGTCCTTGGCGTAGAGGGCGCCGCCGCAGCCCATCGACAGCCGGACCATGAACGGGAATTCGCCCTGGGCGGCCGGGGTGCCGCCGACAACGGGCGCGGGGGCGGCAAAGGCTCCGGCAGGCTGGAGACTGACGGCCGCGAGGACCACGGCGGCCATGACGGAACATCTCTTCAGGGCGCGCAGAAGCTGCTTCAAGAGACTGCCTTCTCTCGTGGGGGGTGCCTGTGGGGGGTGCTTGTGGGGGGTGCTTGTGGCGTTCTCGTTGGAGATCTCGTGAGGGATCTCCCTGGATCTCGCGGGGTGTACCCGCCCTCGCCCGGGGCCCGGCACGCGGGCAGGAACACCCGAGTGGTCATGCTCCCGACAAAGGCGTGCTTGGGATTATCGGGACGCGCTCACAACCTCCACAAGGTCGGCTTTTCAGCCAAGATCACCGACGCCCTCACGGTGACGACCTGGGGGCCGACAGGGAGTGGATCAGAAAGCGCCGTCATGCGGCTTCGACGGCAAGGCGGAGGAGGGAGTCGATGCGGCGCGGAGGGGGTCTGCCCCAGGTCGGGCGAAGCCAAGACCTTGGGGAAGACCGACGGCAACGCGGCAAGCGGAGTCGCAGGTCGGCGCGAGCCCGCTCTCTGTGGCCCCAGGTCGATACAGTGGAGGCCGGTCGGACGTCGCGGACGGGGGTGGGCACGTGGCGGGCAGCGGTCGGGGCGGCAACCGTGCCGGTGGTGGCCCGGTCGTCCACGGTTTCCCTCATCTCGACACCGTCCGTTCCGCGATCACGGCGCTGTACCGGACGTTGTCGTACGACGGGGTGCGCGGTTACGCCACGAGCCTCGCCCCGGCCGATGTCGCTTTCTTCGACCACGACGACCCGCACCTCGGGGCACAGCGGGTGGCCCGGGCCGTGGTGCAGCACCTGCGCCTGCCGGACGCCCGGACGATCATCGCCTTCCGGACGATGGAGCATGCCGCCACGGTCGAACTCACCGCGGGGCCGGAGTACTTCATCGAACTCAACGACCGGTTCCGCACCCACCGCAGGGATGTCGGCGCCGCTCTCGCGCACGAGATCACGCATGTGCTGCTGCACCGGCTCGGCCTGGAGTTCCCCGGGACGCGGGACAACGAGATCCTCACCGACACCGTGACGACCTACCTCGGCGCCGGCTGGCTGCTGCTGGACGCCTTCCGCCAGGACGCCGTCTCCAGCCAGAAGCTCGGCTACCTCACCCCGGAGGAGTTCGGATACGTCCTCGCCAAGCGGGCGTTCGCCTTCGACGAGGACCCCGCCCCCTGGTTCACCAGCCCGCAGGCGTACACGGCTTACACGAAGGGACGTGCGCAGGCCCTGCGTGACACCCGGCAGCCTCCGCTCGCCGCCGCCGGCTGGGCGTCCCGGCACCGCTACGCCAGGGACCGGCGCGCCGCCCAGGAGGTTCGCGGCGCGTCCGCGCACCCGGCCCCCGATGTCTCGTACGCCTTCGACAACGGCCCGCAGGGGCTCCGGGTCTCCTTCCCCTGCCCCGCCTGCCACCAACGCCTGCGCGTTCCGGTGCGCGGCCGGATGCGGGCCCGGTGCGGACTGTGCCGGACGGTCCTGGACTGCGACACCTGAGCCGAACCGCCGTGCGGCCGTTCCCCGCCGGGCCGGGCCGCGGGGAACCTGACCGCAGAAGAACGGCGGGGCGTGAAAGTCCGGGGAACGGCAGGGCGTGGCCCGTCGCGCGGTGGTCGATGCGGCGGCTGAGGAACGAGCCGACCCCGTACACCGCCGTAACCCGGCCCCGTGCACCGCCCCGCCCTACTCCGCCCCGTACACCGGCCGCGGCGTCTGCGCCCGGGCGAGCAGCTTTCGGGCCGTCGCCCCCGCCTCGGCCGGGGCCCACCGGGCCCCGCGGTCCGCGGTGGGTCCGGGACGCCAGCCCTCCATGACCGTGATGCGCCCGGCCTCCGCCTCGAAGACGCGCCCGGTCACCCCGTCGCTCGCGGCCGAGCCGAGCCACACCACCAGCGGGGACACGTTCTCGGGGGCCATCGCGTCGAACTCCCCCTCCCCCGGCGCCGCCATCGTCTCGGCGAACGTCCGCTCGGTCATCCGGGTCCGGGCCGCCGGGGCGATCGCGTTGACCTGGACCCCGTACCGCCCCAGCTCCGCGGCGGCGACCAGGGTCAGGCCCACGATGCCGGCCTTCGCGGCGGAGTAGTTGCCCTGGCCGACGCTCCCGAGCAGCCCCGCGCCGGAGCTGGTGTTGACGACCCGGGCGACCGGTGGACGACCCGCCTTGGCCTCGCTCCGCCAGTGCGCGGCGGCCTGACGCAGCGGCAGGAAGTGCCCTTTCAGGTGGACGCGCATCACCGCGTCCCAGCCGTCCTCGTCCAGGTTCACCAGCATCCGGTCGCGCAGGAACCCGGCGTTGTTGACCAGGGTGTCCAGCCGTCCGAAGGTCTCCAGCGCGGTCGTGACCAGTGACGCGGCCCCTTCCGTGGTGGCGATGTCGCCGGTGTGGGCGACCGCCTCGCCGCCCGCCGCCGTGATCTCGTCGGCCACCTGCCGGGCCGGGCCGTCCGATCCCCCGGCCCCGTCGGCGCCGACACCGAGGTCGTTGACCACGACCCGCGCCCCCTCGGCGGCGAAGGCGAGCGCGTGCGCCCGGCCGAGCCCGCGACCGGCTCCGGTCACGACCACCACACGCCCGGCACACAGTCCCCCGGCGGTCTCCGCCACCCGCCCCAGTCCTGCCGCGCCATGTCCGTCCCTGCTCGTGGCCATCACACCTCTCCCCTGTTGGCGATGCGGGGGCAGACTGCTACCTTCCACACCTAACAAATGTTTGGTGGAAAGGTAGCTGATGCGCTCATGGGTGTCTCCACCACAAGCCCGGACAAGGGCGTCCGCCTGGTCACGGTCGACTACCCGCCCGTCAACGCGCTCCCCGTGCGGGGCTGGTACGACCTCGCCGACGCCCTGCGCGCGGCCGGGCGCGACCCGGAGGTCCGCTGTGTCGTCCTGGCCTCCGCGGGACGCGGTTTCAACGCGGGCGTCGACATCAAGGAGATGCAGCGCGACACCGGGCACGACGCCCTGATCGGCGCCAACCGCGGCTGCTACGAGGCGTTCTCGGCGGTGTACGCGTGCGAGGTGCCGGTCATCGCCGCGGTGCACGGCTTCTGCCTCGGCGGCGGTATCGGGCTCGTCGGCAACGCGGACGCGATCGTGGCGAGCGAGGATGCCACGTTCGGCCTGCCCGAACTGGACCGGGGCGCGCTGGGCGCGGCGACCCATCTCGCCCGGCTCGTGCCGCAGCACCTGATGCGCGCGCTGTACTACACCTCGCGCACCGCCACCGCCGCCGAGCTGCACGCCCACGGTTCGGTCTGGAAGGTCGTCCCGCGCAGCGAACTCCTCGACGCCGCCACGGAGTTGGCGGGCGAGATCGCGCGCAAGGACGGATATCTGATCCGGCTGGCCAAGGCCGCCATCAACGGCATCGACCCGGTCGACGTCCACCGCAGCTACCGCTTCGAGCAGGGCTTCACGTTCGAGGCCGGGCTCAGCGGTGTGGCCGACCGGGTCCGCGACACCTTCGGCAGGGAGGCACGACCGTGACCGACACCAAGACCGGGACCTCGCCCGAACCCGGGACCGAACCCGGACCCGGCACTGAAACCGGCCCCAGGACCGGAACCGGAACAGGGGCCGGGACCGGACAGGAACCCGGACCCCGGACCGAACCCGAAGCCGGGACCGGAGCCGGGACCGGGACCGGGGCCGGCACCGCTCCGGACGCGAGGACCGACAAGAGCATGACCGCCCGCGAGGTGGTCTCCCGTCTCTCCAGCGGGATGACGATCGGCATCGGCGGTTGGGGCTCGCGTCGCAAACCAATGGCGCTCGTGAGGGAGTTGCTGCGCTCCGACGTCACCGATCTCACCGTGGTCTCCTACGGTGGCCCCGATGTCGGCCTGCTCGCCGCCGCCGGCAGGATCCGCAAGCTGGTCGCGGCCTTCGTCACGCTCGACTCGATTCCGCTCGAACCGCACTTCAGAGCGGCCCGACAGCGCGGCGCATTCGAACTGATGGAGCTCGACGAGGCCATGCTCATGTGGGGACTGCACGCCGCAGCGAACCGACTGCCGTTCCTCCCTGTCCGCGCCGGGATCGGTTCGGACGTGATGCGGGTCAACCCCGTTCTGCGGACAGTCACTTCACCGTACGCCGACGGCGAGGAGTTCGTCGCGATGCCCGCCCTGCGGATGGACGCGGCGCTGGTCCACATGAACCGTGCCGACCGGTTCGGCAACGGCCAGTACCTGGGCCCCGACCCATACTTCGACGACCTGTTCTGCGAGGCCGCGGACGCGGCGTATGTCTCCTGTGAACGCCTCGTGGAAACCTCGGAGTTGACGGAGAAGGCCGCCCCGCAGACCCTCCTGGTCAAACGGCACTACGTCACCGGGGTCGTCGAGACACCGAACGGCGCGCACTTCACCTCCTGCGCCCCCGACCACCCCCGCGACGAGGCGTTCCAGAGGGCGTACGCCATCGCCGCCGCCGACCCCGCCGCCTGGGCGGAGTTCGGCGACCGCTTCCTGCCCGCGCACGGCGACGAGAACAGCTATCAGGCGGCCGTCCGGACCTGGCACGAGGAGCAGCAGTGACCACGGATCGCACCACGGACCACATCCCGGTCGAAGCGACGGGCCGCACCACGGTCGAAGCCCGCACCACGGCCGAAGCGACGGACCGTGTCACGCAGGACGCGGCGGACCGTACCACTACCGTCACCGGCGCACCGCGGCCCCCCGCCACCCGGGCCGAGTACTGCGTGATCGCCTGCGCCGACGCCTGGCGGGGCGACGGCGAGGTGCTGGCCAGCCCTATGGGTGTCGTCCCGTCCATCGGCGCGCGGCTCGCCCGGCTCACCTTCGCCCCGGATCTGCTGCTCACCGACGGCGAGGCGCTGATCGTGGGCCCGGACGGCACGACGGAGGGCTGGCTGCCCTACCGTCAGCACCTCACCATGGTGACGGGCGGCAGGCGTCACGTGATGATGGGGGCGAGTCAGCTCGACCGGTTCGGCAACCAGAACATCTCCTGCATCGGGGACTGGCACCGGCCCGACCGGCAGCTGCTCGGGGTGCGCGGCGCTCCCGTCAACACCCTTAACAATCCGGTGAGTTACTGGGTTCCCAAGCACTCCCCCAGGGTCTTCGTCGAGCGCGTCGACATGATCTGCGGCGTCGGGTACGACAGCGCTGCCGCGGCCGGCCCCTCGGCGCGGCGCCACCACCGCGTCCGGCGCGTCGTCACCGATCTCGCCGTCCTCGACTTCGCGACCCCGGACCACTCGATGCGCCTGGTCTCGCTGCACCCGGGCGTCACCGTCGAGCGGGTCCGCGAGGCCACCGGCTTCGCGCTCGCCGTCGCGGATGACGGCGTCCCGCCCACCCGGGAACCCACCCCCGCGGAGCTGCGCCTGATCCGCGAGGTCATCGACCCCGCGGGGACACGGGACCGCGAGGTGCGGGTCTGATGCGGACCGCGCTCACCGATCTCGTCGGTGTCCGCCACCCCGTCGTGCAGACCGGCATGGGCTGGGTCGCGGGCCCCCGGCTGGTCTCCGCCACCGCCCGCGCCGGGGCGCTCGGCATCCTGGCGTCCGCGACGATGACGACGGAGCGGCTGCGGGCGGCGGTGCGCGAGGTCAAGTCCCGTACGGACGAGCCGTTCGGGGTCAATCTGCGGGCCGACGCCGGGGACGCGCGCGAGCGGGTGCGGATCATCATCGACGAGGGCGTGAAGGTGGCGTCCTTCGCGCTGGCCCCCTCGAAGGACCTCATCGCCGAGCTGAAGGACGCGGGGGTGGTCGTCATCCCGTCGATCGGTGCCCGGCGCCATGCGGAGAAGGTCGCGGCGTGGGGCGCGGACGCGGTGGTCGTGCAGGGCGGCGAGGGCGGTGGCCACACCGGCGATGTCGCGACCACGGTGCTGCTGCCGCAGGTGGTCGACGCCGTGGACATCCCGGTGATCGCGGCGGGCGGCTTCCACGACGGTCGTGGCCTGGTCGCGGCGCTGGCCTACGGGGCGGCGGGCATCGCGATGGGCACGCGGTTCCTGCTGACGTCGGACTCGCCGGTGCCGGACGCGGTGAAGGCCCGCTACCTGGCGGCGGGCGTCAAGGACATCACGGTCACCACGGCGGTGGACGGACTGCCGCACCGGATGCTGCGTACGGAGATGGTCGCCGCGCTGGAACACGCGGGCCGCGTGCGGGCGTTGGCGCAGGCGGTGCGACGGGCCGCGGGCTTCCGACGGATCTCCGGCCTCGGCTGGTCGCGGATGGTCCGCGACGGTCTCGCGATGAGGCACGGCAAGGACCTCTCCTGGAGCCAGGTCCTGCTCGCCGCCAACACCCCCATGCTGCTGAAGGCGTCCATGGTCGACGGCCGCACCGATCTCGGCGTGATGGCGTCGGGGCAGGTGGCCGGGCTGATCGAGGATCTGCCCAGTTGTGCGGAGCTGGTGGAACGGGTGATGGCGGAGGCCCACGCGGCCCTGGGCACGGTGTCACGCGCCCTGGACCCGCTCGCAGCACCGCTCTCAAAGGCACCGCCCCCGCCGCCGGACGACGGAACGGCGGCGCGGTGACCATGACGACGGCCGGGCCGTGACCGGACGCACTCCGGTCACGGCCGTGGTCACGGTCACCGCGCCTCGTCCACGCGTGCTCCGTCGCGTCCCCGCGCGTGCTCCGTGTCCCCGCCCATGTCGCGTGCCCCACGCGTACGGGAGGTGACGGGAGACGGGTGACAGGTGACAGGTGACGGGAGACGGGTGACGGGTGACGGGTGACGGGTGACCGAAGTACGGCTACGCGGCCCGGCGGCCACGTCCCGTCCGCTCGTCACCACCGCGTCCGGCCCCGGATCCTGACCCGGCCCGGGTCCGGGAGCGCCCGGTACCCGCCGCGCGGGAGGAACCGCCGCTCGTGGAGCCGTCCGAGCCCCGGCGCTCGCCCCCGGCGCCCCGGCGCTCACCGCCTCCGGGGCCCCGGCCCGTACCGTCGGCGCCACGACCGGTGCCGCCGCGTCGGCGACGGCGCCCGCCCGGAGCGGTGCCGGGACCGTCCGACTCGGCCCCGCCGGACCGGGTGCGCTGCTTCGGCGGGGTGACCGGCTGCGGGACCTCGATGACGACCGCGACACCGGACGGTTCCCGGGCCCCGGTGATCCGGACCAGTTCCTCGTCGCCGGAACGGACGCGGGTGGTACGCGGGGAGATGCCCGCGTCGGCCATCAGCCGGTTCATCTCCCGCTTCTCCTCGGGCAGCACCAGGGTGACGACGCTGCCGGACTCACCGGCCCGCGCCGTGCGCCCGCCTCGGTGGAGGTAGTCCTTGTGGTCGGTCGGCGGGTCCACGTTCACGACCAGGTCGAGGTCGTCGACGTGGATGCCGCGTGCCGCCACGTTCGTCGCGACGAGCGCGGTGACCTGACCGTTCTTGAACTGGTCCAGCGTCCGGTTGCGCTGTGGCTGCGAACGCCCGCCGTGCAGGGCCGCGGCCCGTACCCCGTTGGCGAGCAGCCGCTTGGCGAAACGGTCGGCGGACCGCTTGGTGTCCACGAACATGATCACCCGGCCGTCGCGGGCGGCGATCCGGATGGCGACGGCCTTCTTGTCCGTCTCGTCGGCCACGTGCAGCACATGGTGCTCCATCGTCGTGACCGCGCCCGCCGACGGATCGACCGAGTGCACGACGGGGTCGGTGAGGAACATCCTGACCAGCCGGTCGATGTTCGCGTCGAGCGTCGCGGAGAACAGCATCCGCTGGCCGCCCGGCTGAACCTGCTTGAGCAGCGCCACGACCTGCGGCATGAAGCCCATGTCGGCCATCTGGTCGGCCTCGTCGAGAACGGTGACGGCGACCTGGTCGAGGCGGCAGTCCCCGCGTTCGATGAGGTCCTTCAGCCGGCCCGGGGTGGCGACGAGCACCTCGGCGCCCCGTCGCAGCGCGAGGGACTGCCGGTTGATCGACATGCCGCCGACGACAGTGGCCAGGCGCAGATGGACGGAAGTGGCGTACGGCGTCAGCGCGTCGGTGACCTGCTGGGCGAGCTCGCGGGTCGGGACGAGGACCAGCGCGAGAGGCGCCCGCGGCTCGGCGCGCCGCCCGGCGGTACGGGCCAGCAGTGCGAGGCCGAAGGCGAGGGTCTTGCCGGACCCGGTGCGGCCCCGGCCGAGGATGTCCCGGCCGACGAGCGAGTTCGGCAGAGTGGCGCCCTGGATCGGGAAGGGGTCGGTGACCCCCTGCGCGGCCAGGGTCTTCAGCAGGGCCGTCGGCATGTCCAGTTCGGCGAACGCCTCGACGGCGGGCAGTGCGGGGGTCAGAGTCTCGGGCAGGGCGAACTCTCCCTGCGGCGGCGCGGCCCTGCGACGGGACGACGCCTTGCCGGGGCCCTTGCCGGACCCCTTGGCGGCCGCCTTCGCCGGGGCCGTGCCGCGCCCCCTCGACGGGCGGTTGCGGGCAGGTCGGTCCTGGCGTTCGAAGCGGGTCATACGGAATTGCCCTCCTGGGGATTCCTGAGATCTCCCAGGACCCCCCGGGGAATCGCCGGGGACCGCTGGGACTGCATCATCACGGGACTTACGGAAATACGGGACTACGGAAATACGGGACAACGGCGCTACGGGACCACGGCGCTACGGGACCACGGGCCTACCGGACTGGGGGACCATCGGGGCCGCAGGAACCACATGGACCGCGGGTAACGCGGAACAACGGGGCTGCGGGGAACCCTCCGGGCCGGGTCCCGGGGCTCGATGCTTGGTGCTCGGTGCCTCGGTGCCTCGATGCCTCGGGGACAGCACAAGCCGGGACCCGCACCTCGACGGTGCGGGCCCCGGCTGCGGGTTGCGCGTCCGACGGTCAGGCCGGGACGATGTTCTCCGCCTGCGGGCCCTTCTGGCCCTGCGTCACGTCGAACGTGACCTTCTGGCCCTCCTGGAGCTCACGGAAGCCGGTGGCGCTGATGTTGGAGTAGTGGGCGAAGACGTCGGCGCCGCCGCCGTCCTGCTCGATGAAGCCGAAGCCCTTTTCCGAGTTGAACCACTTCACGGTTCCGGTGGCCATGTCATTCTCCTCAACAGGTGCAGTGCTGGAAATCCGCACTTCACGAATTCCAAGTCGCCGCATTGAGCCCCATCCGGAGAAAGCCGGAAAACAATAATGCGCCCGACGAAGCATTCCCGTCAGGCGCACATCATGTTCATGGGTACCAAAACTGCAACGAGGCAACCGTAGCACGTTCCGCCGGCCGCGGCGGGGACGCGCCGCGCCGCGAGCGGCGGATTTTGGGCCGGACCGGAGGAGATCAGAGCCGTTCGATGATGGTCACGTTCGCCTGGCCGCCGCCCTCGCACATGGTCTGGAGCCCGTAGCGGCCCCCGGTGCGCTCCAATTCGTGGAGCAGCGTCGTCAACAATTTCGCACCGGTTGCGCCGAGCGGGTGACCCAGGGCGATCGCGCCGCCGTTGACGTTCACCCGGTCCGGGTCGGCGCCGGTCTCCTTCAGCCAGGCCAGGACCACCGGGGCGAACGCCTCGTTGATCTCGACCAGGTCCATGTCGTCGATGGTCATGCCGGTCTTCGCCAGCGCGCGGGCGGTGGCCGGGATCGGGGCCGACAGCATGCGGATCGGGTCCTCGCCGCGTACGGAGAGGTGGTGGACGCGGGCACGCGGGGTGAGGCCGTGCTCGGCCACGGCGCGTTCGGAGGCCAGCAGCACGGCGGCGGCCCCGTCGGAGACCTGTGAGGAACAGGCCGCGGTGATCGTGCCGCCCTCCATGACCGGTTTCAGCGCGGCCATCTTCTCCAGGCCGGTGTCGCGGCGCGGCCCCTCGTCGGTGGTGACGTCGCCCACGGTGACGGTCTCGCGCGCGAAGCGGCCCTCGTCGATGGCGCGGAGCGCGCGCCGGTGGGAACGCAGGGCGAACTCCTCCATGTCGAGGCGACTGATGCCCCACTTCTCGGCGATGAGCTGGGCGCCGTGGAACTGGTTGACCGGCGCGTCGCCGTACCGGGCGCGCCAGCCCTCGCTGCCCGCGTACGGTCCTTCCGTCAGTCCGAGCGGCGCGGCGGCCTGGCGGGAGGCGAAGGCGATCGGGATCTGCGTCATGCTCTGGACACCGCCCGCGACGACCAGGTCCTGCGTGCCGGAGAGCACGCCCTGGGCGGCGAAGTGCACGGCCTGCTGGGAGGAGCCGCACTGGCGGTCGACGGTGACGCCGGGGACCTCCTCGGGCAGTCCGGCCGCCAGCCAGCAGGTGCGGGCGATGTCGCCGGCCTGCGGCCCCACGGCGTCGAGGCAGCCGAAGACCACGTCGTCGACGGCCGCCGGGTCGATCCCGGCCCGCTCGACGAGGGCCTTGAGTACATGAGCGCCGAGGTCGGCGGGGTGGATCCGTCCGAGTCCGCCCCCGCGCCTGCCGACCGGGGTGCGTACCGCTTCGACCATGTATGCCTCGGCCATGACTGCCACTCCTTCACTGAGCTCAAGGGCTCACGAGTTCACGGGTTCACGGGTTCACGGGTTCACGGGGCTTTCTCAGGGCCCAGGTGGTCCAGGGCGATGCCGTCCAGGACCATCGAGAGGTACTGGCGGGCGATCTCGTCGGGGCTGTGCTGTCCGCCGGGCCGGTACCAGGAGGCGGCGACCCAGACGGTGTCGCGGACGAACCGGTAGGTGAGGCGGATGTCGAGGTCGGCGCGGAAGGTCTTGTCGGCGACGCCGCGCTCCAGCGTGCCGAGCCACGCCTGCTCGAAGTTCCGCTGGGAGTCGACGAGGTACCGGAAGCGCGGCTGGGTCGCCAGGTGCTTGGACTCCTTCTGGTAGATGGCGACGGCGGCGCGATGCCGGTCGATCTCCCGGAAGGACTCGGTGACGAGGGCCTCGATGGTCTCCCGGGGGCCGAGTCCGGCGGCGAGCACCGCGTCGTACCCCTCCCAGAGCTCGGTGAGGAAGGTCGAGAGGATCTCGTCGATCATCGACTCCTTGGAGTCGAAGTGGTAGTAGAGGCTGCCCGCGAGCATCCCCGCCGCGTCCGCGATCTTGCGGACGGTGGTGGCGTTGTATCCCTGCGCGGCGAACACCTCGGCAGCGGTGTCGAGCAGTTCGCGTCGGCGCTCGGGCGAGGGGGTCACCTGGGGCTTCTTCTTGGTAGGCACCCGCCCATTCTCCGCCCACGGGCCCCTCCCCCGGACGTCGCGGGCGCGGCGGCGACCCTTCGCCCGGACACGCCGGGCGCCGTCCGCTCAGGCACGCTGACTGCTGACCGCGACGACCTCGCCCGTCATGTACGAGGAGTAGCCGCTGGCGAGGAAGACGATGACGTTGGCGACCTCCCAGGGTTCGGCGTACCGGCCGAACGCCTCCTTCGCGGTCAGTTCGTCGAGCAGTTCGGCGGAGGTGACCTTCACCAGGTGCGGGTGCATGGCGAGACTGGGGGCGACGGCGTTGACGCGTACGCCGTACTCGGCGGCCTCGATCGCGGCGCACCGGGTGAGCGCCATGACGCCCGCCTTGGCCGCCGCGTAATGGGCCTGGCCGCTCTGCGCGCGCCAGCCGACGACGGAGGCGTTGTTGACGACGACGCCGCCCCGCCCGGCCTCCCGAAGTGAGCGCAGGGCGGCCCGGGTGCAGCGGAAGGTGCCGTTCAGGGTGACGTCGAGGACCTTGGTCCACTGCTCGTCGGTCATCTCCGTGAGCGGTGCGGTGCCACCGAGGCCGGCGTTGTTGACGACGATGTCGAGGCCGCCGTGAGCACGTTCGGCGAGCGCGAAAAGGGCCTGGACCTGCGCCTCGTCGGTGACGTCGCAGGGCAGTGCGGCGACGCGGTCCGCGCCGAACTCCTCGGCGAGGGCGCCCTCGGTCTCCCCCAGGCGGCGGGCGTGCGCGTCCCCGATGACGACGCGGGCTCCCTCCTCCAGGAATCTGCGGGCGGTGGCGCCACCGATTCCGGTGCCCGCCGCGGCGGTGACGACGGCGCCGCGGCCGGCCAGCAGCCCGTGTCCGGGTTCGTACTGCGGTGCGCTCACGCCCGTGCCTCCTCGGTCCCGGTCCCGGTGTTCTCGACGGCGCTCAGCCCGTACGTTAACCTACCAAACACTTGTTAGGGAAGGATGAGCCGATGCCCGATGCCCACGCCACGTCCGCCGGTCGTCCCGACACCCGCACCGGCACCGACGGTGGCGCCGACGCCGCCGGCGGAACCCTCACCGGCGCCGAGGTCGTGCTGTACGAGCGCCGGGGGCCCGTCGCGTACGTGACGCTGAACCGCCCGCGCTACCGCAACGCGCAGAACTCGGCGATGACCTACGCCCTGGACGCCGCGTTCTACCGGGCCGCCGAGGACTCCGAGGTGAAGGTCGTCGTGCTGGGCGGCGCCGGGGACCACTTCTCGGCGGGCCACGACATCGGCTCCCCCGGGCGCGACGCCCATCTGCCGTTCGAGCGCCGGGCGGGGCTGTGGTGGGACCACTGCGACAAGGCGGGCGCGGAGAGCCGCTTCGCCCGTGAGTCGGAGGTCTATCTCGGCATGTGCAGGCGCTGGCGCGAACTGCCGAAGCCGGTCGTCGCCGCCGTCCACGGGGCATGCGTGGCGGGCGGGCTGATGCTCGCCTGGGTCTGCGATCTGATCGTGGCGAGCGAGGACGCCTTCTTCGCCGATCCGGTGGTCCGGATGGGCATCCCCGGCGTCGAGTACTTCGCACACCCGTGGGTGATGCCGCCCCGGATCGCGAAGGAGTTCCTGTACACCGGCGACCGGATGAGCGCCCGCCGCGCCCACGAGGTCGGCATGGTGAACAAGGTGGTGGCGCGCGACCGACTCGCCGCAGCCACCGAGGAACTGGCCCTTCGGATCGCGCGGATGCCGCGCATGGGCCTGGCGCTCACCAAGCGCGCGGTCAACCAGGCCGAAGATCTCCAGGGCCTGCACACCGGCCTCGACTCGGTCTTCGGGCTGCACCATCTCGCGCACGCGCACAACGCGGAGACGGCGGCGGACCCGCTCGGCGGCATGGACGTCGCCTCGATGAAGCGGGCGGAGACCACGAAGCGGCCGGACACGACGAGGTCGGCCGACACTCCAGGGCCGGCGGACACGACGAGGCATCCGGGCATGACGGGACCGAAGCAGACGGCGGGACAGGCGGAGACGACAGGGCAGGTGGGCGGCTGATGGATCTGTCCTGCACCGCCGAGGAGGAGGCGTTCCGGGCCGAGGCGCGGGCCTGGCTGCGGGACAACGTGCCCGCCGAGCCGCTGCCGTCCCTGGAGACTGCCGAGGGCTTCGCCGCGCACCGGGCGTGGGAGGCGCGGCTGCACGAGGACCGCTGGTCGGTCGTCTCCTGGCCGCGTGCCTACGGCGGGCGGGGCCTCGGTCTCTTCCACTGGCTGGTCTTCGAGGAGGAGTACTACGCGGCGGGCGCGCCCGGCCGGGTCTCGCAGAACGGCATCAACCTCCTCGCCCCGACCCTCTTCGACCACGCCACCGAGGAGCAGCGGGCCCGCGTCCTGCCGCCGATGGCGAGCGGCGAGGTGATCTGGGCGCAGGCGTGGTCCGAGCCCGAGGCGGGTTCGGACCTGGCGTCGCTGCGGTCGCGGGCGGTGCGCACGCAGGGCGGCTGGCTGTTGTCGGGGCAGAAGACGTGGTCGTCGCGGGCGGCGTTCGCGGACCGGGCGTTCGGCATCTTCCGTACGGACCCGGGGGCCGCGAAGCCGCACCACGGGCTGACGTATCTGATGTTCGACCTCTCGGCGCCGGGGGTGACCGTGCGGCCGATCGGACGGCTGGACGGCAAGCCCGCCTTCGCCGAACTGTTCCTGGACGAGGTGTTCGTGCCGGACGAGGACGTCATCGGGGAGCCGGGACAGGGATGGCGCATCGCCATGGCGGCGACGGGCGCCGAGCGGGGGCTGACGCTGCGCTCCCCCGGCCGCTTCCTGGCCGCCGCGGACCGGCTGGCCGCGCTCTGGCGCGACCGGGGCGACCCGTCGGACACCGCGCTGCGCGACCGGGTGGCGGACGCGGTCATCGGGGCGCGCGCGTACCAGCTGTTCACCTGCGCCGCCGCGTCACGGTTCGCGGCCGGGTCGGCCGTCGGCGCCGAGTCGAGTCTCAACAAGGTGTTCTGGTCGGAGTACGACATCGCGCTGCACGAGACGGCCCTCGATCTGCTGGGACCGGACGCGGAACGGGCGGACTCCGCGTGGGCCGAGGGGTATGTCTTCTCCCTCGCGGGCCCCATCTACGCGGGCACGAACGAGATCCAGCGCGACATCATCGCCGAGCGTCTGCTGGGCCTGCCGAAGGGACGGCGCTGATGCGTTTCCTGCTCGACGACGAGCAACGGGACTTCGCCCGCTCGCTGGACGCGATGCTGACGGCGGCCGGCACCCCGTCGGTGGTACGGGCCTGGGCCGCGGGGGACTTCGGGCCGGGCCGGACGCTGTGGGCACGCCTGGCGGAGGCGGGGGTGTTCGCCCTCGCCGCGCCGGAGGAGTACGGGGGCGTGGGGCCGCTCCCGGTCGAGCTGGCGGTCGCGTTCACCGAGCTGGGGCGGCACGCGGTACCGGGGCCGGTGGTGGAGACGGTCGCGGCCGGGGTGCTGCTGGCGGGCGTGGGCGGCGCCGCGGCGAAGGAGTGGCTGCCGCGTCTGGCGTCCGGCACGGCGTCGGCGACGCTGCGGATGGACGGGTACGGGCCGTACGCGCTGGACGCGGACGCGGTGGACGCCGTGTTCACGGTGGCCGGTGACACGTTGCGGTCGGCACCGGGGCACGGGACGCTCGCACCGTCCTCGGATCCGGCCCGGCGGCTGCTGCGTCCCCCGCCGGGCGGGGAACCGCTGGCGTCCGGGCCCGGGGTGGTGCGGGCGGCGGCGCGCGCCGCGCACTGGGCGGCATTCGCGACGGCGGCGCAGGCGCTCGGCACGGGCGAGGCGCTGTTGCGGACCACGGTCGATCACGTGAAGCGGCGTTCCCAGTTCGGCGCGGCCATCGGGTCCTTCCAGGCGGTCAAGCACCGGCTCGCGGATGCGCTGACCGGCCTGGAGTTCGCCCGTCCGCTGCTGTACGGGGCGGCGCTCGCGCTCGCCGAGGAGGCGCCGGACGCCGGTGCGCAGGTGGCGGCGGCCAAGGTGACGGCGGGCGAGGCGGGGTACGCGGCGGCGCGCGCGGCGCTGCAACTGCACGGAGCGGTGGGCTACACGGAGGAGCTGGACCTGTCGCTGTGGCTGCGGAAGGCGCGTCCGTTGCGGGACGCGTGGGGGACGCCGGGAGACTGCCGGGCGCGGGTGCTGGCGGGGTCTGCGGGGCCGAAGTAGTCCCTCCCCGGATGCGTCCTCTCCGGAGGAACCCGGAAAGGACGTGCCCGGGGCGGTGCGTGCCGTCAGGCTTCGTACGGGGTGCCGTCGGCGGGCCGGTGGATGGTGCGCACCGGCGCCCCCGGCCGCCACAGACGCAGCACCATCGCGTCGGAGCCGAGGGTGGTCAGGAGCACCTCGTCCAGTTCCCCGCGGAAGAGCTGGAACGGCTCCGGCGGTTTCGCCTCCTCGGTGAAGCGGGCCAGGAACGCGGGGTCGGTCACCTCCACCGCCCGGCCGGAGATCCGGACGTCGCCGTCCGCCATTTCGGCGTCCGGCCCCGGGTTGGCCTGTACGGCGAAGCGCGGATCGCGCAGCAGGTCCAGTGCCTTGCGTGAGTCGGGCATCATACCGAGCAGCAGTTCGCCGAAGCGGAAGTCCACCTCCAGGCCGGTGACCCGGGGCGAACCGTCCTTGCGGAGGGTGGCCAGGACGTGGTGCCGGTACAGCCCGAAGCGGGCCCGGACGGTGTCGGCGAAGTCCTGGTGGGCCGACCGGAACGCTTCCCAGGAACGCGAAGAACTCGAAGAACTCGACGAACTCGTTGTCATGGGGACATGGAACCCGGGAAACCCGACATCTCCTGTCCGGTTTCCCGGGGACATCCCGGCCCCAGCCCGTTGGGACACCCACTCGCGCCTCTGTCGGCATCCGTTCGCTATTTTGATCGCCGCCGCCCCACCGGCCGCTTCAAGTCCGCCCACCGTGAGGAGCCCGCCGTGGATGCAGAGGCCACCACCTGCTTCCGCCACCCGTCCTACGAGACGTATGTGAGCTGCGTCCGCTGCGAACGGTTCATCTGCCCCGACTGCATGCGGGAGGCGGCCGTCGGCCACCAGTGCGTGGAGTGCGTGAAGGAGGGACAGCGGTCGATCCGGCAGGCCCGTACGGTGTTCGGCGGCGTGGTGGCGAGGACCGCGGCGCCGCTCGTCACGTATGTGCTGATCGGCCTCAACGTCCTCGCGTACCTGGGCGAGTTGGTCCGCCCGGAGCTCGTCGACCGGTTCGCGATGCTGGGCGCCGGGCTGACCGCGCCCGACGGGAGCCAGTACGTCTACGAGAACGGTGACTTCACCGGCTTCGACGTGATCGGGGTGGTGGACGGCGAGTGGTACCGGCTGCTGACCGGGGCGTTCCTGCACCTCCCGCCGACCGGGGCGTCGTTCGGCGCGCTGCCGTTCGGGATCCTGCACATCGTTTTCAACATGTACGCGCTGTGGAACCTGGGCCGTGTCGTCGAGGAGCAGTTGGGCCGGGCCCGGTATCTGGCGTTGTATCTGCTGTCGGCGCTGGGCGGTTCGGTCCTGGTGTATCTGATCGCGCCGTTCGACGGCACGGTGGGGGCCTCGGGCGCGGTCTTCGGTCTCGGGGCGGCGTTCTACGTCATCAATCGGCGCCTGGGGCGCGACATGCGGGCGGTCAACCGGTTCATGGCCGGGTTCCTGGTCTGGATGCTGATCTCGGCCGGATTCACCTCGTGGCAGGGGCACTTGGGCGGCCTGCTGACCGGTGGTGTCGTCACGGTCGCGTACGCGTACGCCCCGGTGAAGGGCCGTATGGCGGTCCAGGCCGCCGCGTGCGTGGTGCTGCTCGCCGTGCTGGCGCTGCTGGTGGTGCTCAAGACGTCCGCGCTGCTGGAGTGATGCCGGGCCGCGGCCCGTTCGCGGCGGCGGCCCACGACGGCGGCGTTCCCGGGCATGCCGCGGCGCCTGCCACGTACCGCGTCACCCGCCCCCGCGCGCGTCGGCCTATCGCGTCCCGCCGTCCCCGGGGCACACCTGGTCCCGCCGCCCTCCGGGCACACCGGACACATGGCCTCGGCCGCCCCGGGCATGCCGCGGCGCCTGCCGATGGTCCGGGTCGGGGACGGGCAGGCGCCGCGTTCAGTTCCGTACGCCGTTGTACGGGACATCCTCGGGGTGATCAGACCGCCAGGGCGCGGTCCGTCGGGCGGATCGGGGCCGGCAGGGCGCTGGCACCGGTCAGGTAGCGGTCCACACCGCGCGCCGCGGAACGGCCCTCGGCGATGGCCCACACGATGAGGGACTGGCCGCGACCCGCGTCACCGGCGACGAAGACGCCCTCGACGCTGGTGGCGAAGTCCGCGTCGCGCGCGATGTTGCCGCGCTCGTCGAGCTCCACGCCGAACTGCTGGACCAGGCCGTTGGACCGGTCCGTGCCGGTGAAGCCCATGGCCAGGGTGACCAGCTGGGCGGGGATCCGCCGCTCGGTGCCGGGCTTCGGCTCCGGCCTGCCGTCCTTGAACTCCACCTCGACCAGGTGCAGGGCCTGCACATGGCCGACGGTCTGTCCCTCTTCGGGAGCGGAGCCCTCGAAGTGGGTGGTGGAGACGGAGTACACCCTCTCGCCACCCTCCTCGTGCGCGGAGGTGACCTTGTAGAGCATCGGGAACGTCGGCCAGGGCTGGTTGGCGTTCCGCTCCTCGCCCGGCCTCGGCATGATCTCCAACTGGGTGACGGAGAGCGCGCCCTGGCGGTGGGCGGTGCCGACGCAGTCGGCACCGGTGTCGCCGCCGCCGATGACGACGACGTGCTTGCCCTCGGCACTGATCGGGGAGACCGTCAGGTCGCCCTCCTGCACCTTGTTCGCGAGCGGGAGGTACTCCATCGCGAAGTGCACACCGTTCAGCTCACGGCCCGGCACGGGCAGGTCGCGGGAGACGGTGGCACCCGCGGCGATGACGACCGCGTCGTAGCGGCGGCGGAGCTCGGCCGCGTCGATGTCGCGGCCGATCTCCACCTCCGTGCGGAACTTGGTGCCCTCGGCGCGCATCTGCTCGACGCGACGGTTGATGTGCGACTTCTCCATCTTGAACTCGGGGATGCCGTAGCGCAGGAGCCCCCCGATGCGGTCCGCGCGTTCGTAGACGGCGACGGTGTGTCCGGCCCGGGTGAGCTGCTGGGCGGCGGCGAGACCCGCCGGGCCCGAGCCGATCACGGCGACGGTCTTGCCGGAGAGCCGCTCGGGCGGCTGCGGGGTGACGTCGCCGTTGCCCCATGCCTTGTCGATGATGGAGACCTCGACGTTCTTGATGGTGACGGCCGGCTGGTTGATGCCGAGCACGCAGGCGGACTCGCACGGCGCCGGGCAGAGCCGCCCGGTGAACTCCGGGAAGTTGTTCGTGGCGTGCAGGCGCTCGGACGCGGCCGTCCAGTCCTCGCGGTAGGCGTAGTCGTTCCACTCGGGGATGAGGTTTCCGAGCGGGCAGCCGTTGTGGCAGAACGGGATGCCGCAGTCCATGCAGCGTCCGGCCTGCTTGCTGATGACCGGGAGCAGCGAGCCGGGGACGTGGACCTCGTTCCAGTCCTTGAGGCGCTCGGCCACGGGGCGGGTCTCGGCGACCTCGCGCCCGGTGGTCAAAAAGCCCTTGGGGTCAGCCATGAATCGCCGCCTCCATCATCTTCTCGTTGGTCTCCTGCTCGGAGAGACCGGCGAGCTCAGCGGCGTCCTTGGCGGCGAGCACGGCCTTGTAGGTGGACGGGATGATCTTGCTGAAGCGGGAGGCGCCGCCGTCGGCGCCGTCCCAGTCGGCGAGCAACTTCTCGGCGACGGTGGAGCCGGTCTCCTCGTGGTGGCGGCGCACCACGTCGTGCAGCCACTGCCGGTCGGTGTCGGAGAGTTCCTCGATCGCGTCGTGGTTGCCGGCGTTGACGTGGTCGCGGTCGAGGTCGACGACGTAGGCGACGCCGCCCGACATGCCCGCGGCGAAGTTGCGTCCGGTCTCGCCGAGGACCACGGCGTGGCCGCCGGTCATGTACTCGCAGCCGTGGTCGCCCACGCCCTCCGAGACGACGGTGGCTCCCGAGTTGCGGACACAGAACCGCTCGCCGGTCCGGCCGCGCAGGAACATCTCGCCGGCGGTGGCGCCATAGGCGAGGGTGTTGCCCGCGATGGTGGAGTACTCGGCGAGATGATCGGCGCCCCGGTCCGGGCGGACGACGATCCGGCCGCCGGAGAGGCCCTTGCCGACGTAGTCGTTGGCGTCGCCCTCCAGGCGCAGGGTCACGCCGCCGGGCAGGAACGCTCCGAAGGACTGGCCGGCCGAACCGGTGAAGGTGAGGTCGATGGTGTTCTCGGGCAGTCCTGCGCCGCCGAACTTCTTCGTCACCTCGTGGCCGAGCATGGTGCCGACGGTGCGGTTGATGTTGCGGATCGGGAGCTGGGCCCGGACCGGCCGGGCGTTCTCGGCGCGGTCCGCGTCGAGGGCGTCGGCGGCCAGCCTGATCAGCTCGTTGTCCAGGGCCTTGGCGAGGCCGTGGTCCTGCTCGACGCGCCGGTGGCGGGCGGCGCCCTCGGGCAGGTCGGGGACGTGGAAGAGAGGGGCCAGGTCGAGGCCCTGTGCCTTCCAGTGCGAGACCGCGCGGTCGGTGTCGAGGACTCCGGCGTGGCCGACGGCCTCCTCGATCGAGCGGAAGCCCAGCTCGGCGAGGAGTTCGCGGACCTCCTGGGCGATGAACTCGAAGAAGTTGACGACGTACTCGGCCTTGCCCGAGAAGCGGTCGCGCAGCACCGGGTTCTGGGTGGCGATGCCGACCGGGCAGGTGTCCAGGTGGCAGACGCGCATCATGACGCAGCCGGAGACGACGAGCGGCGCGGTCGCGAAACCGAACTCCTCGGCGCCCAGCAGCGCGGCGATGACGACGTCGCGGCCGGTCTTCAGCTGGCCGTCGGTCTGCACGACGATCCGGTCGCGCAGGCCGTTGAGCAGCAGGGTCTGCTGGGTCTCGGCCAGGCCCAGTTCCCAGGGGCCGCCCGCGTGCTTCAGCGAGGTGAGCGGGGAGGCGCCCGTTCCGCCGTCGTGGCCGGAGATCAGGACGACGTCCGCGTGCGCCTTGGAGACACCGGCGGCGACCGTGCCGACGCCGACCTCGGAGACCAGCTTCACGTGGATGCGGGCCGCCGGGTTGGCGTTCTTGAGGTCGTGGATCAGCTGGGCCAGGTCCTCGATGGAGTAGATGTCGTGGTGCGGCGGCGGGGAGATCAGGCCGACTCCCGGGGTCGAGTGCCGGGTCTTCGCGACCCAGGGGTAGACCTTGTGGCCGGGCAGCTGGCCGCCCTCGCCGGGCTTGGCCCCCTGGGCCATCTTGATCTGGATGTCGTCCGCGTTGACCAGGTACTCGCTGGTCACACCGAAGCGGCCGGAGGCGACCTGCTTGATGGACGAGCGGCGCTCCGGGTCGTGGAGGCGCTCGGGGTCCTCGCCGCCCTCGCCGGTGTTGGACTTGCCGCCCAGCCGGTTCATGGCGATGGCGAGGGTCTCGTGGGCCTCGCGGGAGATCGAGCCGTACGACATGGCGCCGGTGGAGAAGCGCTTGACGATCTCGGAGACGGGCTCGACCTCGTCGACGGGGACCGGCGCGCGGTCCGAGGCGAAGGCGAACAGGCCGCGGAGCGTCATCAGGCGCTCGGACTGCTCGTTCACGCGGTCGGTGTACTTCTTGAAGATGTCGTAGCGCTTGGTGCGGGTGGCGTGCTGGAGGCGGAAGACGGTCTCCGGGTCGAACAGGTGCGGTTCGCCCTCGCGGCGCCACTGGTACTCGCCGCCGATCTCCAGCGCGCGGTGCGAGGGGGAGATGCCGGAGGCGGGGTACGCCTTGGCGTGGCGGGCGGCGACCTCACGGGCGACGACGTCGAGGCCCGCGCCGCCGATCTTGGTGGCGGTGCCGGCGAAGTACTTCGAGACGAAGTCCTCGTCCAGGCCGACGGCCTCGAAGACCTGGGCGCCCCGGTAGGAGGCGACCGTGGAGATGCCCATCTTGGACATGACCTTCAGGACGCCCTTGCCGAGCGCGTGGATCAGGTTGCGGATGGCCTTCTCGGGCTCGATGCCCTCGATGAACGTACCGGCGCGGACCAGGTCCTCGACGGACTCCATCGCCAGGTACGGGTTGACGGCGGCGGCCCCGTAGCCGATCAGCAGCGCGACGTGGTGGACCTCGCGCACGTCCCCCGCCTCGACCAGCAGCCCCACCTGGGTGCGCTGCTTGGTGCGGATGAGGTGGTGGTGGACGGCCGAGGTGAGCAGCAGCGACGGGATCGGCGCGTGCTCGGCGTCGGAGTGCCGGTCGGACAGGACGACGAGACGGGCACCGTCCGCGATGGCGGCGTCGACCTCGGCGCAGATCCGCTCGATCCGTACCGCGAGGGCCTCGGCGCCGTCGGCGACCCGGTAGAGCCCGGAGAGCGTGGCCGCCTTCATGCCCGGCATGTCGCCGTCGGCGTTGATGTGTATCAGCTTGGCCAGCTCGTCGTTGTCGATCACCGGGAACGGCAGCGTGACGCTGCGGCAGGACGCGGCGGTCGGCTCCAGGAGGTTGCCCTGAGGGCCGAGCGAGGAGCGCAGCGAGGTGACGAGTTCCTCGCGGATGGCGTCCAGCGGCGGGTTGGTGACCTGGGCGAACAGCTGGGTGAAGTAGTCGAAGAGCAGCCGGGGCCGCTCGGACAGGGCGGCGATCGGCGAGTCCGTGCCCATGGAGCCCAGCGGTTCGCCGCCGCTTCGGGCCATCGGCGCGAGGATGACGCGCAGCTCCTCCTCCGTGTAGCCGAAGGTCTGCTGGCGGCGGGTGACGGAGGCGTGCGTGTGCACGATGTGCTCGCGCTCGGGAAGGTCCCCGAGCTCGATGACCCCGGCCTCCAGCCACTCCTGGTAGGGGTGCTCGGCGGCCAGCGACGCCTTGATCTCGTCGTCCTCGATGATGCGGCCCTCGGCCGTGTCGACGAGGAACATGCGGCCAGGCTGGAGGCGGCCCTTGCGGACCACCTTCGCCGGGTCGATGTCCAGGACGCCGACCTCGGAGGAGAGCACGACGAGTCCGTCGTCGGTGACCCAGTAGCGCCCGGGGCGCAGCCCGTTGCGGTCGAGGACCGCGCCGACCTGGGTGCCGTCGGTGAAGGTGACGCAGGCCGGGCCGTCCCAGGGCTCCATCATCGTGGAGTGGTACTGGTAGAAGGCCCGTCGGCCGGCGTCCATGGTGTGGGTGGACTCGGGGCTCTCCCACGCCTCGGGGACCATCATCAGCACCGCGTGGGGCAGGGAACGGCCACCGAGGTGGAGCAGCTCCAGCACCTCGTCGAAGGAGGCGGAGTCGGAGGCGTCGGGCGTGCAGACGGGGAAGATCCGGTCGAGGCGCGCGGAGCCGCTGTGCCCGTGGTCGGCGGAGCCGCTGTGCCCATGGTCGGCGGAGCCGCTGTGCCCGTGGTCGGCGGAGCCGCTGTGCCCGTGGTCGGCGGAGCCGCTGTGCCCGTGGTCGGCGGAGCCGAACAGGTCGGAGGCGAGCTGCGACTCGCGGGCCCGCATCCAGTTGCGGTTCCCCTTGACGGTGTTGATCTCGCCGTTGTGTGCGACGAAGCGGTACGGGTGGGCGAGCGGCCAGCTCGGGAAGGTGTTCGTGGAGAAGCGCGAGTGGACCAGGGCGACGGCGGTGGCGAGGCGGCGGTCGGAGAGGTCGGGGAAGAACGGCTCAAGCTGCCCGGTGGTGAGCATGCCCTTGTAGACGAGGGTGCGGGCGGAGAGCGAGGGGAAGTACACCCCGGCCTCCCGCTCGGCGCGCTTGCGCAGCACGAACGCCTTGCGGTCGAGGGCGATGCCGGTGGACTCGCCGTCCGCGACGAAGAGCTGGCAGAACTCGGGCATGGTGGCGCGGGCACCGTTGCCGAGGATGTCGGGGGCGACCGGGACCTCGCGCCGGCCGAGGACCGTCAGGCCCTCCTCCGCGGCGATCTTCTCAAGCTGCCGGAGGGCCTCGGCGGACTCGCCCGCCGGGAGGAAGGCGATGCCGACGGCGTACGCACCGGCCTCGGGGAGGTCGAAGGCGACCTCTTCGCGCAGGAAGGCGTCCGGCACCTGGAGGAGGATCCCGGCACCGTCGCCGGAGTCGGGCTCGGAACCGGTGGCACCGCGGTGTTCGAGGTTGCGCAGTACGGTCAGCGCCTGTTCGACCAGTTCGTGGTCGGCCACACCGGTGAGTGTGGCCACGAACCCGACACCGCAGGCGTCGTGTTCGTCACGGGGGTCGTACAGCCCCTGCCGGGCGGGGCGACCGTCCATGGGCGACCAGGCGTCGGTACGCATGGGCTCTCCCGTCGTCGTCGTGGCATGTGCGGTGCCGAGGGACGACGTTGGCCCTCTGCGAAAGTGCGTGCATCTACATGATGGGGCGCTTCTCGAGACGCGAAAAGCTCGTTCCAACATGCGGACATCGGGTGATACGGGGATGAAGCGGTGGGGTGTGTCGCAGTTGGAGATCGGCGCCCGGAGGGGCCGGAAGGGGCCGCAGAGAGAAGGCGTCGTTGCCCGCGGTGTCTACGGCTCATGCCCGGTGGCCAAGAAAACGAAACCGCCGGGTAAGGGCTGCTGAGGAGCAGCTCCGTCGTGGAGGACGATGTTATGCCCGGCGGAGCGGTCCCGCCCAGAGGCGGGTTTCAGGACGTACATCACACGACCGGCCGAAGCGCATCACGCGGGCGGAGGACGGCGGAGCGTGCCCACGGCAGACGCGGGAGGCCGGGCACGCAAGACGCGCGACGGGGGCGCGCACAGACGCGGGGCGTTCCCACCCCGGAAGCAGAAAGGGCGCGCCAAGCGCGGAACGGGCCCGCCCGTTTCGTTCCGCTCGCCCTGGTGGTGCCGTGACCGGCAAGGTTCGCCCCCCGTCGCGCCGCCCGGCACTTCTCCGGGAGGGACACCAGGAGCCCCGTCAGCCCCCGACGGCCACACCGAACAGCGTGCCCAGACCGTAGGTGACCGCCGCGGCGGTCCCGCCCAGCACGAGCTGACGCAGCCCGCTGTACAGCCAGCTGCGCGCCGTCACCCTGGCTACGACCGCACCGCAGGCGAACAGCCCGGCCAGCGCGAGCAGCACGGCCGGCCACAACGCGCTCGCCCCCAGCAGATACGGCAGCACCGGCAGCAGGGCGCCCAGAGCGAACGAACCGAAGGACGACACGGCGGCGACGAGTGGCGAGGGAAGGTCGGCGGGATCGACGCCGAGCTCCTCGCGGGCGTGGATCTCCAGTGCCTGTTCGGGGTCGCGCGAAAGCTGCCGTGCCACCTCGCGGGCGAGCCCCGGCTCGACGCCCCGGGCCTCGTACAGCGCGGCGAGCTCCCGCTCCTCGTCCTTGGGGTGCTTGCGCAGCTCGCGCCGCTCGACGTCCAGCTCCGCCTCGACCAGCTCGCGCTGCGAGGCGACGGAGGTGTACTCACCGGCCGCCATGGAGAACGCGCCCGCGGCGAGACCCGCGAGGCCGGTGATCACGATCGTCTGCTGGGAGACGGCACCGCCCGCGACCCCGGTCATCAGGGCGAGGTTGGAGACCAGGCCGTCCATGGCCCCGAAGACCGCCGGACGCAGCCAGCCACCGTTCACGTCGCGGTGGGTGTGGTTGTCGCGGTGCGCCTCGTGCAGTACGGCGTCGGTCTCGATGATGGCCACGGTTCTCCCCTTCCGATGGCGGGTTCATGTGCTCCACCCCGCCCAGCACCATCGAAAGTACGCACGAAAAATGGCTCCCGCCAGCAAGGAAGGCCGTACTTACCACCCTCCGTAACCAGGTAAGTACGGCCTTCCTTGCTGTCCGGGCCCCCTCATCCGACTGGGCCTTTTGCCTTGAATATCAGCCTTTGCCGGGTCGTGATGTGGCACAGATCGATCAAGTACCTGAACCGGTCCGGTACGAGCGAAGGGTCGGCGCACGATGGATTCGACTTCTGGAAGTCCGGCGTGGACGCGGACGCGGGGCGTCCGGGGCGACGCGCCCCGTACCGACCGGGCCCGCGGCGCCCTGCTCGGTCTCGCGGTCGGTGACGCGCTGGGCGCACCTGCGGAGAACCTCCGGCCGTCCGAGATCCGCCGTCGCTGGGGCCGCATCGAGGGCTTCGTGCGGGAGGACCCGGCGGGCACGGACGACACGGAGTACGCGATCTTCTCCGGGCTGCTGCTCGCCCGGCACGGTTCGGCGCTCACCGTCACCCATGTGGAGCGGGCCTGGCACCTGTGGATCGCCGACCTCGACGAGGGACCGTTCCGCGGCGCCGGGTTCAGTGAACGGGGCACCCTGGAGAACCTCCGCCGGGGCCTGGCCGCCCCGATCTCCGCCCAGCACCGGCACGCCTGGAGCGACGGCCTGGCGATGCGGGCCGCGCCGTTCGGTGTCTTCGCGGCGGGCCGGCCGGACGAGGCGGCGCGGCTGGTCGCGGTGGACGGACAGGTCAGCCATGACGGGGAGGGCATCTACGGGGGCCGGGCGGTGGCGGCGGGGGTGGCCGCCGCGATGACGGGCGCCGGGGTCGTCACGGTGATCGCCGCCGCGCTGTCCGTCGTCCCCATGGACTCGTGGACGGCGCGCTCGCTGCGGCGCGCGGTGACCGCCGCACAGCGCACGTACCCCGACCGGCTGACCATGGAGCGCGCGGTGCGTTCCGCGGTGGTCGTCGGCGGCTACCCGTGGACGGACCTGGCCCCCGAGGCGGTCGGCCTGGCCTTCGGCGCGTTCGCGGCGGCCCGCGGCGACTTCCGTACGGCGGTGCTGACCGCCGTCAACATGGGTCGGGACGCGGACACCACGGCCGCGGTCGCGGGGGCACTGGCCGGTGCCCTGAACGGGGCGTCCGCGATCCCGCGGCCCTGGGCGGAGGCGATCGGTCCCGTCCGGGGCAGTTGCCTGCCGTCGATGCGGGGCCACCACGTCCTGGACATCGCGGAACTCCTCACCGCGCCGGACGCGACGCACGCTCCGGACACGGCGCACGAGGCGGACGCGACGCACGAGGGGGACGTCGGGGAACCGCCCGGTGCCGTACGGGACGCGGGCCGTGCACCGGCCGGGGAGCGTGCCTCCCGGCCGCGCTCGGCCCCCGCGACCGCAGGCACGGCCCGTACGGGAGCCGGCGCGCCCTTCACAGGGACCGGCACGACGTGGACGGAAGCCGGCGCGCCCCGCACCGCACCCGGACCCGCGACGGACCGTCCGGACGCCACCGCCGCCCCGTGCGCCACCGCGCGCCGGGACACGCCCCCTCCCCCGCCCCGGCCCGCAACACCGCCGCCGCACGGCGCCCGGGCCGAGCACGGCGCCCCGGTCGCCCGGCGCCGGACCGGGTCCGGGAGCGCCCCCGGGCACCGCGCCCGCGTCGAGGGGCTCCTGCTCGGGCTCGCCGCGGGGGACGCAGCGGGCTGGCCGGCCGCGCGGCACCGGGCGGCCCGGATGCCCGAATGGACCCGTCGCCTCACCCGTGAGCTCGACACCTTCGCGGAGCAGAACGCCACGACCACCCTGCCCGTCCCCATCGCGCTCAACCAGCCGCCCGAGCCGCTGCGGCTCGGCCCCTCCGACGACGCCGAATGGGCGGCGTTCGCCGCCGGGACCGTGCTCGCCCCGGCGGCCGGACCACTGCGCGGGCTGTCCCCGGAGCGGCGTCTGCGCGTCGCCGTCGACATCGCCTGGAACGCGCTGGCGGCCGAGGTCGCCGAGGCCGCCGCCCGGGCCCCCGAGGTCGAGTCGGCGGTGCTCCCGCTGCGGGCCCGGATCTCGGTGCGGGCCGGGCTCGGCAATCTCGCCGCCGGACTGCGCCCGCCCGCCACCGGCCACGACAACCCGCACTACTTCGACGACGCGGCCTGTGTGCGGGCCGCCGTCCTGGCCGCCGCCCATCCGGGGGACCCGGCCGCCGCGGCCGACCTCGCCGAGTTCGACGCCCGCTACACCCAGGACGGCGACGGTGTGCACGGTGCCCGCGCCATGGCCGCCGCGATCGCCGGGGCGCTGGGCGGCGCGGACGTGGACGGCGCGGTGGACGCCGCGCTCGCGCAGCTCCCCGACGGCACGGAGATCGCCCGCAACGCCGCCCACGCCGTCCGGATCGCGCGCGGATTCGTCGGCGAGGAGGCGGGAGTCTTCTCCCTCGTACCGGTGCTGGAGCACCAGATCGTCGACCACGTCTACAGCTACGGGATCGCCGCAGCCGAGACCGTCCCGGTCGCCCTCGCCCTGGCCACCGCCGCGCGCGGCCGGATCGCCGAGGCCGTCCCCGCGGCGGCGTGCCTGTCGCGGGTGGCCGACTCGGCGCCCGCCCTCGCAGGCGCGCTGACCGGTACGCTCGGCGGCATCGGCGCCCTGCCGGACGGGTGGCGCGAGGCGTGCCGCACCCTCGCCGGATGCGCGCTGCCCCGGCTCGCGGGCACCGATCTCGTCGAACTCGCCGGGCTGCTGGCAGACAGGGAACCGGGGCCCCCCGGGTGGACAATTCGCCCATGACGTTCCCGATGCCCATGGCGTCCCCGATGTCCACGACAACGTCGATGTCCGCGACGACGCCGGGGTCCGGAGCGCGGGACGCCGCACCCGCGCCCGCTGAACGCGCCACGGGAACGCCCGCCGACGACGCAGTCACCGGACCGACCCCACCGGACCGACCCCGAGGAGGCACACCGCCCATGACCGGCATCGCGGTGCTCGGCAGCACCAACATGGACCTTGTCGCATACGTCGCACGGGCTCCGCGGCGCGGAGAGACCGTGACGGGACGGGAGTTCCGCACCATTCCCGGCGGCAAGGGAGCCAACCAGGCCGTCGCGGCCGCCCGCGCGGGCGGCGACGTGACGATGATCGGCGCGGTCGGCAACGACGCGTACGGCGCCCTGCTGCGAAGCGGCCTGGAGCACGCGGGGGTCGACACCGATCTGCTGCACACCGTCGACGGCCCCAGCGGCACCGCGCACATCGTCGTCGACGACCTGGGCGGCAACTCCATCGTGGTGATCCCCGGCGCCAACGGCGCCATCACCGCGCTCGGCCACGGCGAGACGGCCGCGATCGCCGCCGCCGACCTGCTGCTCCTCCAACTGGAACTGCCGCTGTCCGTCGTGACGGACGGGGCACGGATCGCGCGCGCCCACGGCGTGCGCACCCTGCTCACCCCCTCTCCCGTGCGACCGCTTCCCTCCGAACTCCTTGACTGCGTCGACCTGTTGATCCCCAACGAGCACGAGGCGTCCGCCCTGACCGGCGTCACGGACCCGCACGCGGCGGCCCAGATCCTGCTCGGCCGGGTCCCCGAGGTCGTCGTCACCCTCGGCGCGAAGGGCTGTCTGTACGCGGCCCGGGACCGCGAATCCGTCCTCCTCCCCGCCCCCGAGGTCACCGTCGTCGACACCACCGGGGCCGGGGACACCTTCGTCGGCACCCTGGCCGTGGCGCTCGGCGAACAGCGGCCCGCGCCCGAGGCGCTGGCCTGGGCGACGTCCGCCGCCGCGCTGTGCGTACAGCGGCCGGGCGCTTCGGTCTCCATGCCGTACCGCAGCGAGATCGACGCCGCATGAACGCGCCCGCGCAGGCACCCCTGACCGGACTGCGGGTCGTCGACCTCGCCACGCTCTTCGCGGGCCCGCTCGCCGCCACCATGCTGGGGGACTTCGGCGCCGAGGTGATCAAGGTGGAGCACCCGCGCACACCCGATCCCTCGCGCGGGCACGGACCCACGAAGGACGGTGTCGGCCTGTGGTGGAAGCTGCTGGGCCGCAACAAACGCAATCTGACCCTCGATCTCTCCGCCCCCGCCGGGCGCGACCTCCTGCTGCGGCTGGCCGTCGACACCGATGTGGTCGTCGAGAACTTCCGGCCCGGGACGCTGGAACGCTGGGGCCTGGGCCCGGCCGAGCTGCACGCCGCGAACCCCAGGCTGGTGCTGGCCCGGGTCACGGGCTTCGGCCAGTTCGGCCCGTACGCGCGCCGTCCCGGCTTCGGCACGTTGGCGGAGGCGATGAGTGGTTTCGCCGCGATCACCGGGGAGCCGGACGCACCGCCCACGCTGCCGCCGTTCGGGCTCGCCGACTCGATCGCGGCACTCGCCACCGCGTACGCCGTGATGACCGCGCTCGCCGCGCGCGACCGGACCGGAGAGGGGCAGGTCGTCGACATGGCGATCATCGAGCCGATCCTGACCGTGCTCGGCCCCCAGCCCCTCTGGTACGACCAGCTCGGCCATGTCCAGCAGCGCACCGGCAACCGCTCCCGCAACAACGCCCCGCGCAACACGTACCGCACCTCCGACGGACACTGGGTCGCGGTCTCCACCTCCGCGCAGTCGGTCGCGGAACGGGTCATGCGCCTGGTCGGCCGGCCGGAGCTGATCGACGAACCCTGGTTCGGCTCCGGCACCACCCGCGCGGAGCACGCCGACGAACTCGACGAGGCGGTCGGCGACTGGATCGCCCGGCACACCCGCGCGCAGGCCCTGCGCGCGTTCGAGAAGGCGGAGGCGGCGATCGCTCCCGTGTACGACGTCCGCGACGTGATGGAGGACCCGCAGTACCGGGCGCTGGGCTCCATCGCCGAGGTCGACGACCCGGAGCTGGGACCGCTGCGGATGCAGAACGTCCTGTTCCGCCTCTCCGGGACACCCGGCGCGATCCGCTGGGCGGGACGGCCGCACGGCGCGGACACCGACGAGATCCTCACCGGGCTCGGCCTGTCGGCCCCGGAGATCGCCGCACTACGGGCGGAGCACGTGCTGTGACGGCGGCGGTCCCGCTCACCCTGCTCTACGTCCCCGGCGACCGGCCGGAGGTGGTGCGCAAGGCGCGCGACGCGGGCGCGGACGTGGTGATCGTCGACCTGGAGGACGCGGTCGCCCCCCACCGCAGGGAATACGCCCGGGCGGCCACCGCCGAGCTGCTGTCCGAGGCGTCCGGCGACACCGCCGTGCCGCTCCACGTCCGCGTCCGCACCGAGGCGGACGTGCGTGCCCTGGCCGGTCTGCCGGGCCTCGCCGGGCTCCGGCTGCCGAAGATCACGCACGCGGCCACCGTCCACCGCCTCGCGGCGGTGGCGCCGGGGGTGGCGCTGTGTCCGTTGCTGGAGTCGGCCCTCGGCGTGGAGCACGCGTACACGATCGCCGCCGCCCATCCCCAGGTGCGCTCCATCGCCCTGGGCGAGGCCGACCTCCGGGCCGATCTGGGGGTCGGTGACGACCCCGGGCTCGACTGGTCGCGCAGCCGGGTCGTGGTCGCCGCCCGCGCGGCCGGACTCGCTCCCCCCGCCCAGTCGGTGTTCCCCGACGTACAGGACCTGGACGGGCTGCGCGCGTCCTGCGCGCACGGCCGGTCCCTGGGCTTCCTCGGCCGGGCGGCGATCCACCCCCGCCAACTCCCCGTCATCGAACGGGCGTTCCGGCCGACGGCCCAGGAGGTCGAGGCGGCGGAGGAGATCGTGACGGCGGCCGTGACGGAGCAGGGCGCGCTGGCCCTGCCGGACGGCCGGTTCGTCGACGCGGCCGTGGTGGCCTCGGCCCACCGCACCCTGGCACTGGCGCACCGGGCGCGCTGACCGGCCGGTGCCGACGGTTCCGTCGGCCCTCGGGGGCGGAGGGCTCACAGCCTGGCCCGTCGGCTCCGGGCCCGGCCTTGCGCCTCGCGGTCCGCACCGTACGACGACCACTAGAACTCAAGGAACCCGGCGGGGCGCAGTGATCAGGATCCCGCGTGCGCCGACGACGTCGACGTCCCGATGGGTGGGTTCAGGTGCGGGCGCACACGGCTCAGGCTTTCTCGGCCGCCTCGGAGAGGCCGCTCCCGCTGTCCGCCCCGCCCGGGGCGTCACCGTCCTCGGCGTCCTCGGCGCCCTTGCCGTTCTTGATGTCCTTGGTGCCCGTCGCGTCCTTCAGGTCCTCCGGGCCCTTCGCGTCCTCGATGCCACCGGCGTCCGCCGTGCCCTCGGCCGCCGCCGGCTCCACGATCTCCTCGCGGCCCGGTCGCAGCTTCGCCGAGATCACGATGTACGCCACCGCCAGCACCAACACGATCAGCGCGGTCCACACGTTCAGGCGCAGGCCCAGGATGTGGTGGGCCTCGTCGACCCGCATGTACTCGATCCAGGCGCGCCCCGCGCAGTACGCGGCGACGTACAGCGCGAACACCCGGCCGTGTCCGAGCCGGAAGCGGCGCTCCGCCCAGATCACCAGCACGGCGACGCCGATGCACCACAGCGACTCGTACAGGAACGTCGGGTGGTACGTGCCGGCGACGCGGTTGGGGCCCTCGCTGATCTCCAGCGCCCACGGCAGATCGGTCGGCTTGCCGTACAGCTCCTGGTTGAACCAGTTGCCCCACCGGCCGATCGCCTGGGCCAGGGCGATGCCGGGAGCGAGGGTGTCCGCCAGGGCGGGCAGCGGGATGCCGCGACGGCGGCAGCCGATCCAGGCGCCCACAGCACCGAGCGCGATCGCGCCCCAGATGCCGAGACCGCCCTCCCAGATCTTGAAGGCGTCGACCCAGTTCTCGCCCTCGCCGAAGTACAGCTGGTAGTCGGTGATGACGTGGTAGAGCCGGCCGCCGACCAGGCCGAAGGGCACTGCCCAGACGGCGATGTCGGCGACGGTGCCGTCGCGGCCGCCCCGGGCGACCCAGCGCCTGTTGCCGAGCCAGACGGCGACGAAGACACCGATGATGATGCAGAACGCGTAGCCGCGGAGCGGGATCGGTCCGAGATAGATCACGCCGGTCGACGGGCTGGGAATGTAGGCAAGGTCCATGGCAGGGTCGACGCTACCCTGCCGGGTGGGGCCCGGGGCAACCCACCCGGCAACGTCTGCGTAACGGGCGCGTCGTCCCCCGCGCCCCCGGGCCGCGCCTTCCCCGGCCCGATTCCGGCGGCCCGCGGGCCCGGCCCGCGCCTGCAGGGGCCGCTTTCCGCGGCCCGGGCGGCGGCTCTCCTCGGGCCGGAAGGCGAGGGGCGTCCCCCGGGGGACCGTCGTCGGGCGGCGGTCAGGAAGCGGACGGAGCGGGCGAGGCCACGGCGGGCGGGGGCGTGGCGGACGCACCCGCGGCGGGCGCCCGTGCGCCGGACGCGGGCGGGGCCGTGCCTGCGGCGGACGCGCCGGACGCACCGGAGGCGGGCGCGCCGGACGCGGGCGTGCCCGTGGCCCTGGCCGTGGCGGACTTCTTGGCCTTTTCGGCCTCGGCGACCCACTTCTTCAGGTTCGCCACGGTGATCGGTTCGTTCCCCTTCTTCGGGAAGATCGGCTCGCCGTTGAGCAGTACGGTCGGCGTGCCGTTGAAGCCACTGGTCCGGAACGCCGTGTTGGACTTCTGGACCCAGCCGTCGTGCTTCGCGTCGTTCACACAGCCGCGGAAGGCCGGAGTGTCGAGGCCCGGGACCTTGCCCGCGAGGTCGATCAGCTTGCCGTTGTCCGCGAAGGCGTCGACCGTCTCCTGCGGCTGGTTGCGGAAGAGGATGTCGTGGTAGGCGGAGAACTTGCCGGCGTCCTGCGCGCAGGCCGCCGCGTTGGCCGCCCTCAGCGATCCCGAGCCGCCGAGGTTGCCGTCGATGATCGTGGCGAGGTGGTACTCGGTCCTGATCCGGCCGGCGCGCTCCAGCTCGTGGAAGGTGTCCCGGAAGGCGTTCTCGAACTGGGCGCAGACCGGGCAGCGGAAGTCCTCCCAGATGGTGAGCGTGGACGGGGCGTCGTCCGCGCCGGACCGGATGGCCAGGCCGTCCTTGCCGGTGGCCCCGGACGGTGCGACGAGGGGGCCCGCCGCCTTCTCCTTCTCCCCCTTGTCGCCCGAGTTCGCGGCGATCACGCCGACGACGGCGGCCAGCCCCAGCACCCCCACCACGGCACCGCCGACGATCAGCGACCGCCTGCGGCGCTCGCGGGCCTCCTCGCGCTCGCGCTGCCGGGCGAGCCGTTCGCGCGCCGCCCTTTTCCCGTGTTCGTTCTTCTCGCTCACACCCGCAGCAACGAACCGGGGAGGCACGCGCGCGCCTCCCCGGTCCAGGTCCACCCGTTCGGATGACGCCGATGCGGAGCGTCCGGCCGCGGGCTCCGCGGCCGGACCCTCTCAGCGCTTTCGCACGCCTTCGGCGAGTTCGCCCGCCAGGGTGCGGACGGCGGCCAGGCCGGCCTCCTCGTCGGGAGCGTCGAGCAGCCCCTTGACGAAGGCGGAGCCGACGATCACCCCGTCCGCGAAGCCCGCGACCTCGGCCGCCTGCCGGGCGTTCGAGACGCCGAGGCCGACGCAGACCGGGAGGGACGTGGTGGCGCGGGTGCGCTCGACCAGGTCCTGGGCCCGCTCTCCGACGGACTCGCGGGTGCCGGTGACGCCCATCAGCGAGGCCGCGTAGACGAAGCCGGAACCGGCCGCCGTGATGGTGGCCAGGCGCTCGTCCTTGCTGCTGGGCGCGACGACGAAGACGGTCGCCAGACCGCGCTTGTCGGCGTGCTCGCGCCACAGCGCGGATTCCTGGACCGGCAGGTCGGGCAGGATGCACCCGGCGCCGCCCGCCTCGGCGAGTTCGGTGGTGAAGCGCTCGACGCCGTACCGGTCGATCGGGTTCCAATACGTCATGACGAGGATCGGGGCGCCGGTCGCCTCGTGCGCCTCGCGGACCGTGCGCATCACGTCCGCGATCCTGACGCCGCCGCGCAGAGCGATGTCGTCGGCGGTCTGGATGACCGGGCCGTCGAGGACCGGGTCGCTGTGCGGCAGCCCCACCTCGACGATGTCCGCGCCGCCCGCCACGACCTCCTTCACCGCGGCGATGGCGCCGTCGACGGTCGGGAAGCCCGCCGGGAGGTACGCGATGAGCGCCGCCCTGTTCTCCGCCTTGGCCCGCGCGAGGGTGGAACTCAGCAACTCGACATTGCCGCTCACTTGGTGACCTCCTCTTCCCCGTCGGCCACATCGGCCTCGACGACCCCGTCGGTCTCGTCGTACAGCCCGAAGTAGCGGGCCGCCGTGTCCATGTCCTTGTCGCCGCGTCCGGACAGATTGACCACGAGCAGCCCGTCCTTGCCGAGTTCCTTGCCGATCTCCAGGGCCCCGGCCAGCGCGTGGGCGCTCTCGATCGCCGGGATGATCCCCTCGGTGCGGGACAGGAGACGCAGCGCCTGCATGGCGGCGTCGTCGGTGACCGCGCGGTACTCCGCGCGGCCGGTGTCCTTCAGGTACGCGTGCTCCGGGCCGATGCCCGGGTAGTCCAGACCGGCCGAGATGGAGTACGGCTCGGTGATCTGGCCCTCGTCGTCCTGGAGGACGTAGCTGCGCGAGCCGTGCAGGATGCCGGGCTCGCCCGCGGTCAGGGTCGCCGCGTGCTCTCCGGTCTCCACGCCGTGCCCGGCGGGCTCGCAGCCGATCAGGCGGACGCGGGCGTCCGGGATGAAGGCGTGGAAGAGCCCGATGGCGTTGGAGCCGCCGCCCACACAGGCGATCGCGGCGTCCGGGAGCCGGCCGGTGTGCTCCAGGATCTGGCGGCGCGCCTCGACGCCGATGACCCGGTGGAAGTCGCGGACCATGGCGGGGAAGGGGTGCGGTCCGGCGACGGTGCCGAAGAGGTAGTGGGTGTGGTCCACGTTGGCGACCCAGTCGCGGAACGCCTCGTTGATGGCGTCCTTGAGCGTCCGGGAGCCGGACTTCACGGCGATGACCTCGGCGCCGAGCATCCGCATCCGCGCCACGTTCAGCGCCTGCCGCCGGGTGTCGATCTCGCCCATGTAGATGGTGCAGTCGAGCCCGAAGAGCGCGCAGGCGGTGGCGGTGGCGACGCCGTGCTGGCCGGCCCCCGTCTCGGCGATGACCCGGGTCTTCCCCATGCGCCGGGTGAGCAGCGCCTGGCCCAGCACGTTGTTGATCTTGTGCGAGCCGGTGTGGTTCAGGTCCTCGCGCTTGAGGAAGATCCGGGCGCCGCCGGCGTGCTCGGCGAAGCGTCGGACCTCGGTCAGCGCGCTGGGCCGACCGGTGTAGTCGACCATGAGCGCGTTCAGCTCGGCGGCGAAGGCCGGGTCGGCCTTGGCCTTGTCGTACTCGACGGCGACCTCGTCCACGGCGGCGACGAGCGCCTCCGGGATGAACTTGCCGCCGAACGCGCCGAAGTACCCCTCAGCGCTGGGAATCAGACCCTCCGGGTCCGGGATGAAGAAGTCAGATGACATCCGACATGCTCCTCGACATCGCAATGGGTGGTTTCACCGTATGCGCCGTGAGCGGAGCGCCGCCGCGACCGGGAGCGGTCGGACGGTGCGGTCATACGTACAGAGGTGGTGCGGGTACGTCGGCCGGGGCTCGCTAGGGCGCGGACCCCGTGCGCCATCGCATGCCGTTGACCTGGCCGGGCTCGTCGCCGATCACGTACCGCACCCGTCGGCCGTGCACCCGGCGCGCCGGGGCGCGGCAACCCCGGTGCCAGAAGGGCGGCGCGCAGCGCCTCGGCTGGGGGTGGTCGAGGGGGACGGGCGGGTGGCCGCCGCGCGCCGACGGCGTGAACGGGCCCCGGACGGCCGTCGCACCGGTCGGGCGCGGGCCCGGCCGGGTGCGGGGCGAATCGGGACGGTCGGCGGTCACGGTCGCGGTCAACCCCGCCCGTGCCGCAGCGCCGGGTGGGCGCCCGCGGCGACCAGGTCGGCGACGGCGCCCCGGGGGTCGCGGCCGGTGACCAGGGACTCGCCCACGAGCACCGCGTCGGCGCCCGCGTTGGCGTACGCGATCAGGTCGTGCGGACCCCGGACACCGGACTCGGCGATCTTGACGATGTGATCCGGGATCTCGGGGCCGACGCGCTCGAAGGTGGAGCGGTCGACCTTGAGGTCCTTCAGGTTGCGCGCGTTGACGCCGATGACCTTCGCCCCGGCGTCCACGGCGCGCTCGACCTCCTCCTCGTCGTGCACCTCGACGAGCGGCGTCAGGCCGATGGACTCGGCCCGCTCGATCAGGGAGACCAGGGCCTCCTGGTCGAGGGCGGCGACGATGAGCAGGGCCAGGTCGGCGCCGTAGGCACGGGCCTCCCAGAGCTGGTACGAGGTGACGATGAAGTCCTTGCGCAGGATCGGGATGTCGACCTTGGCGCGGACGGCCTCCAGGTCGGCGAGCGAACCGCCGAACCGGCGCTCCTCGGTGAGGACCGAGATGACGGACGCGCCGCCCGCCTCGTAGTCCGCGGCAAGGGCGGCCGGGTCGGCGATCGCGGCGAGCGCCCCCTTGGAGGGGCTGGAGCGCTTGACCTCGCAGATGACACTGACGCCCTCGCCGCGCAGTGCGGCGGCCCCGTCCTTGGCCGCGGGAGCACGCCGCGCGCGTTCCTTCAGCTCGTCGAGGCCGACACGCGCCTGCCGCTCCGCGAGGTCGGCACGTACGCCGTCGATGATCTCGTCGAGCACACTCACGCGAGCGGCCCCCCTTCCAGGAAGGTGATGAGGGAACAGGATCAGCCATGTCAATGCTATCCGCAGGAGGCCCCGGGCCCGAATCCGCTCGGCGGGCGTCCCACCGACTGAACGGTCAGGGCGCGAGCGCAGCTCCGAACGGAAGGTTCCGGACGACCGAGAAGGCGATCAGCACGGCGCCGATCCCCCACCAGACGGCGGGGCTCGCGGCGATGCTCATGGGCCTTCCCCGGGCTGCACGGGCCGTCCAGACCACCCAGAGGACGGCGAAGAGCACATATCCGGCCACGGCGAGCGCGTTGGAGCCGAGGGCGGCGGCGATGTCGCCCTGCGCGAAGGCGTGGGCGCTGCGCAGACCGCCGCAGCCCGGGCAGTACAGGCCGGTGAGGCGGAGCAGCGGGCAGACCGGGTAGTGGCCCGGTTCGTTGGGGTCGACGGCACCGACGTAGCCGAAGGCTCCGACGACGGCGGCCATGACGCCCACGGGGGCGGCCAGCCGCCGCAGGCGTGCGACGGGTCCAGGGGGCGGCGCAGGGGGGAGGAACGGCGGCCCCCCGTGCGTCGGCGGATGGGCGGCGTCGGCGGGCCCGGGGCCGTGCGACGGCGGTGCGGCGGAAGTCGGCGATGCGTCCACCCGGTGATTGTCCCCGCCTGCACGGAAAGGCGCAGCCCGTTCCCGGGCTGCGCCTCGCGTTCGTACGGCTTTCGCGCGCGTCAGGAGATCTGCGCCTGCGCGGCGCGGGCCCGGGCGGCGGCCACCTCCGGCGTCTCCTTCGGCGTACCGAGGCCGGCCATCTTCATCGCGAGGCCGACGACCCCGCCGAGAAGGATGACGCCCATGCTGGCCCAGAACCCGACCGGGTTGGCCGCGACCATGAAGACGCCCCCGGCGCAGAAGCCGATGAAGGAGATGATGACACCGGTCCAGGCGGCCGGGGTGTGTCCGTGGCTGCTGCCCGCCATGAGTTGCTCCTTGTTGGTGTTGCGCTGTTGGTGTCGCTGTACGCAAAGCTGGTGGCGCTGTGGTGCCGCTGTGCAGAAAGCTGGGCCCATTGTCCCGTACGGACGCGCAGGACGTGACCTGGGGGTCACGGCATGGGTGCCGCTCCCGGCAACGCACTAGCGCGTCGGGTCCTCGCCCCGGTCCAGGGCCTTCCAGAGGTCCTCGGGCCGGTCCGGGTCCGGGGTCCCGCTCGCGGTCCGGCGCGGGCGGGGTGTGCCGTCCCGCTCGTACCGCCCCGATCCAGACATACTGGGCCAGAGTCTGCCGTAGCGCAGGGCGAGCAGCCCGGCGAGGAGGATCAGCAGGCCGCCCGCCGCGGTGACGTAGGGCCAGGGGGTGTGGGCGATGGCCTGGATGGTGGCCGAGGTGTCACCGGTGGTCCGCGCGGCCTTCTCGTCCAGCGCGGAGCTGTCGGAGGCGCCGAGGCAGGCGCTCAGTCCGGCGCCGAGTCCGCTGAGGGCGAGCAGCCCGGCGACGACCAGCCGTCCGCCGCCGCGGACCGCGAAGACGGCGACGAGGGCGGCCAGGCCGACGACGGCGAGGGCCGCGGGAAGGCCGGTGACGTCCTGACCGTCTGCGGTCAGGGGCAGAAAGCCGCCGCCGACGGCCACCCGGCCCTCGGCCCAGACCTGGCCGGAGGCGAGCAGGACGACGGTGGCGCCGACCGCGCCGAGGAGCAGGCCGACGGCCAGGCTGCGGCGGCTTCCCGCGGAGCCGGGTGCGGCGTCCGTGCGGGCGCGGGGCTGGGGTACAGGGACGGCACTCACGTACCCCACTATCCCCCACGGCCCGGTACGCGGCCGGACTCGGGGTCCCGGTATCCCGGTCCCTCCGCTCGCCGCGGGGCGGACCGCCGACCGCCTCACACGCCGCGGAGCCGGTTGGCGGTGTGGACGGCCCGGAGCACCGCCGCGGCCTTGTTGCGGCACTCGGTGTCCTCGGCGACGGGGTCGGAGTCGGCGACGACACCCGCCCCGGCCTGGACGTACGCCGTGCCGTCGCGCAGCAGCGCCGTCCGGATCGCGATGGCGGTGTCGGAGTCCCCGGCGAAGTCGAGGTAGCCGACGCAGCCGCCGTACAGGCCGCGGCGGGTCGGTTCCAGCTCCTCGATGATCTGCATGGCACGGGGCTTGGGGGCACCGGAGAGGGTGCCCGCGGGGAAGCAGGCGGTGAGGACGTCGAAGGCGGTGAGGCCCTCGGCGACGCGGCCGGTGACGGTGGAGACGATGTGCATCACGTGCGAGTAGCGCTCGATCGACATGAAGTCGACGACCTCGACGGTGCCGGGTTCGCAGACCCGCCCCAGGTCGTTGCGGCCGAGGTCGACGAGCATGAGGTGCTCGGCGCGTTCCTTCGGGTCGGCGAGGAGTTCCTCGGCGAGGGCCTGGTCCTCCTGCGGGGTGGCGCCGCGGTGCCTGGTGCCGGCGATCGGGTGGACCATGGCCCGTCTGTCCTCGACCTTGACGAGGGCCTCGGGGCTGGAGCCCACGACGTCGAAGCCGTCGAACCGGAGGAGGTACATGTACGGGGACGGGTTGGTGGTGCGCAGCACCCGGTAGACGTCCAGCGCGCTCGCCGCGCACGGGGTTTCGAAGCGCTGGGAGGGGACGACCTGGAACGCTTCGCCGGCCCTGATGCGTTCCTTCACGTCCTCGACTGCGTCCTGATACGACTCGCCGCCCCAGAGGGCGGTGTACGGGGGCAGCTCGGAGGGCGGGAGGACTGCGGGGGCGTTCTCGACGGGGCGCGCGAGGTCCCGTTCCATGGCGTCGAGGCGGGCGACGGCGTCCGCGTACGCCTCGTCGACGCCGGAGGCGAGGTCGTTGTGGTTGATCGCGTTGGCGATCAGCAGGACGCTGCCGTCCCGGTGGTCGAGGACGGCCAGGTCCGAGGTGAGCAGCATGGTCAGCTCGGGGAGGCGCAGGTCGTCCGCCGCGCTGTCGCCGATGCGCTCCAGGCGGCGCACGACGTCGTAGCCGAGGTAGCCGACCATGCCTCCGGTGAACGGGGGCAATCCGGCGTCGGCGACCAGGTCGCGGGGGGTGTGCAGGGTTTCGATGGTGGCGCGCAGGGCCTCCATCGGGTCGCCGTCGACGGGGACGCCCACGGGCGGAGTGCCCAGCCAGTGCGCCCGCCCGTCCCGCGCGGTGAGGGTGGCGGCGCTGCGTACGCCGATGAAGGAGTAACGCGACCAGGTTCGGCCGTTCTCCGCGGATTCGAGGAGGAAGGTGCCGGTGCGCCCGCCCGCCAGTTTGCGGTAGAGGCCGACCGGGGTGTCGCCGTCCGCGAGGAGTCTGCGGCTGACGGGGATGACGCGGCGTTCGACGGCCAGCTTGCGGAACGTGTCGAGATCCATGGCGCCGAACCCTACTGGGCGAACGGGAGGACATCGGCGTCGAAGCAGGTGCGGTCGCCGGTGTGGCAGGCGGCGCCCTTCTGGTCGACCTTGACGAGGACGGTGTCGGCGTCGCAGTCGAGGGCGACGGACTTGACGGTCTGGGTGTGGCCCGAGGTGTCGCCCTTGACCCAGTACTCGCGTCGGCTGCGGGACCAGTAGGTGCAACGGCCGGTGGTGAGGGTGCGGTGCAGGGCCTCGTCGTCCATCCAGCCGAGCATCAGCACCTCTCCGGTGTCGTACTGCTGGGCGATGGCCGGGAAGAGCCCGTCGGCGCCCCGCTTGAGGCGGGCGGCGATGGCCGTGTCGAGGTTGCTCTGCGGCGTCGGGGTGCCTGGGGCGGGCGCGCTGGTCATACGCCCATTGTGCCGTGGTCGCGGGACGGTCCGGTGCGGCTTTCGCTGGGCGGACCGGGCGCGACGGTCGTACGCTGGCGGGCATGTCGACCCATGCGAAGCGTGAACGACTCCTGCTCGCCGATCTGTTGGAGGCGGCGGGACCGCAGGCCCCGACCCTGTGCCGGGGCTGGACGACCCGGGACCTGGCCGCCCATGTGGTGGTGCGGGAACGCCGGCCGGACGCGGCGGGGGGTGTGGTGCTGGGCGTCCTGAAGAACCGCCTCGACCGGGTGCAGGCGGAGTACGCGGCGAAGCCGTACGAGGAGCTGATCCAGCTCATCCGCACCGGGCCGCCGCGGATGTCCCCGTTCGGTCTGAAGCCGATCGACGAGGTCGCCAACACCGTCGAGTTCTACGTCCACGCGGAGGACGTGCGCCGGGCCCAGCCGGACTGGTCGCGGCGCGAGCTGGACCCGGTCTTCGCCGATCTGCTGTGGTCGCGGGCCGAGCGGACGGCCCGGATGCTGGGCCGCAGGTCCCCGGTGGGGCTGGTGCTGCGCCGTCCGGACGGCCAGACGGTGGTGGCGCACAAGGGCACCCCGGTGGTGACGGTGACCGGCGAGCCGGGCGAGCTGCTGCTGTTCGCGTTCGGCCGCCAGGACGCGGCGGCGGTCGGGCTGGACGGCGAGCAGGAGGCGGTGGCCCGGCTGCGGACGGCGGAGCTCGGGATGTAGGGCGGGCGTACGGGTCTGGTCGGCGCGGGCGTGCCGCTCGGCGCAGCCGGGTGAAGGCCGGACCGGCCGTCGCCACCGCCGCGCACACCGGCGCCCGGCGGCGCCATTCGTCCTCCTGCTTGGCGCGCGTCGCCGCCGACACGTCGCGCAGGACCGCGTCGTCCTCGTCGCTCAGCATCCTGTCGACATCGAGGTCGAGGGTCTTGCCGGTTCCGTTCAGACGCCTGGCAGCACCTCGCCCCGCCGAGACTCGACGGGGCGAAGCAGGTCCCCGGATCGACCAACAGGGTCTGCACACCGCGCCAGGAACGATCGGCCGCCGCCCGGCACTCGATGAGTACCGCGGTCAGCGGACCGGGTGTCCGGCCTCCCGGAGCGCCGCCTTGACCTCGGAGATCCGCAGGTCGCCGAAGTGGAAGACGGACGCGGCGAGTACGGCGTCGGCTCCCGCGGCGATGGCCGGTGCGAAATCGGCGAGCCGGCCGGCGCCGCCGGAGGCGATGACGGGGACGGTCACGTGCTTGCGCACGGCCGTGATCATCTCGGTGTCGTAGCCGTCCTTGGTGCCGTCGGCGTCCATCGAGTTGAGCAGGATCTCGCCCGCGCCCAGCTCGGCGGCCCGGTGCGCCCATTCGACGGCGTCGATGCCGGTGCCCCGGCGCCCGCCGTGCGTGGTCACCTCGAAGCCCCCCGTCGGCGTGCGCCGGGCGTCCACGGAGAGGACCAGGACCTGGCGGCCGAAGCGCTCGGCGATCTCCCGGACGAGGTCGGGGCGGGCGATCGCGGCGGTGTTGACGCCGACCTTGTCCGCACCGGCCCGCAGCAGCTTGTCGACGTCGTCGGCGGTGCGGACGCCGCCGCCGACCGTGAGCGGGATGAAGACCTGCTCGGCGGTGCGTCGCACCACGTCGTAGGTGGTCTCCCGGTCGCCGCTGGACGCGGTGATGTCCAGGAAGGTCAGCTCGTCGGCGCCCTCGACGTCGTACAGCTTCGCCATCTCGACGGGGTCGCCCGCGTCGCGCAGGTTCTGGAAGTTGACGCCCTTGACGACCCGGCCGGCGTCCACGTCCAGGCACGGGATGACGCGTACCGCGAGGCTCATCGCGCGCCTCCCCGGTACGCCTCGACCTCGACCTCGACGACCAGGCTCGGGTCCACGAGGCCCGCCACGATCAGCATCGACGCGGCGGGGCGGACGTCGTCGAACAGCTCCTTGTGGGCGCGGCCCACCTCGTCCACGTCCCGGGCGTGGGTGACGTACATCCGGGTGCGGACGACGTCCTCGCGGCCCAGGCCGAGCTGCTTCAGGGCGTCGAAGGCGACCCTGAAGGAGGTGACGGTCTGCTCGTACGGGCCGCCCGAGGAGATCTGGCCGTTCTCCACCGAGGTGCAGCCGGAGACCAGGACGAGGCCGTTCGGCAGCTGGACCGCGCGGGAGTAGCCGAACTTCTCCTCCCAGGGGGCGCCCGAGGAGACGCGGCTGACGGAGTCGGTCATTCCGAGACCACCCTCAGAGCTTCTTCGAGGGTGAACGCCTTCGCGTACAGCGCCTTGCCCACGATCGCGCCCTCGACGCCGTCCGGGACGAGCGCGGAGAGGGCGCGCAGGTCGTCGAGCGAGGAGACGCCGCCGGAGGCCACGACGGGCTTGTCGGTGGCGGCGCAGACCTTCTTCAGGAGGTCCAGGTTGGGGCCCTGGAGCGTGCCGTCCTTGGCGATGTCGGTGACGACGTAGCGGGCGCAGCCCTCGGAGTCGAGGCGGGCGAGCGTCTCGTAGAGGTCGCCGCCGTCGCGGGTCCAGCCGCGGCCGCGCAGCGTGGTGCCGCGCACGTCGAGGCCGACGGCGATCTTGTCGCCGTGCTCGACGATGACCTTGGCGACCCACTCGGGGGTCTCCAGGGCGGCGGTGCCGAGGTTGACCCGGGTGCAGCCGGTGGCGAGGGCGGCGGCGAGCGAGGCGTCGTCGCGGATGCCGCCGGAGAGCTCGACCTTGATGTCCATGGTGCGGGCGACCTCGGCGATCCGCTCCCGGTTGTCCCCGGTGCCGAACGCGGCGTCCAGGTCGACCAGGTGCAGCCATTCCGCGCCCGCCCGTTGCCAGGCGAGGGCCGCCTCCAGCGGGTCGCCGTAGGAGGTCTCGGAACCGGACTCGCCGTGGACGAGGCGGACGGCCTGGCCGTCGCGGACGTCGACGGCGGGGAGGAGTTCAAGCTTCGGCATTACAGCGTCTCAATCCAGTTGGTCAGCAGCTGGGCGCCGGCATCGCCGGACTTCTCGGGGTGGAACTGGGTGGCCCACAGGGCGCCGTTCTCCACGGCGGCGACGAACGGCTCGCCGTGGGTGGCCCAGGTGACCCGGGGCGCGCGGATCTTGGGGTTGGTGACCTCCAGGGTCCATTCGTGCACGGCGTAGGAGTGCACGAAGTAGAACCGGGCGTCCGGGTCGAGCCCGGCGAACAGCCGGGAGTCCTCGGGCGCCCGCACGGTGTTCCAGCCCATGTGCGGCACGACCGGGGCCTTCAGCGGGCCGACGGTGCCGGGCCACTCGTCCAGCCCCTCGGCCTCCACGCCGTGCTCGATGCCGCGCTCGAAGAGGATCTGCATCCCGACACAGATACCCATGACGGGCCGGCCGCCGGCCAGCCTGCGGCCGATGACCCATTCGCCGCGGGCCCTGCGCAGTCCCTCCATGCAGGCCGAGAACGCGCCGACACCGGGCACCAGCAGCCCGTCGGCGTTCATCGCCGCGTCGTAGTCGCGGGTGATCTCGACGTCCGCGCCGACGTGGGCGAGGGCCCGTTCGGCGGACCGGACGTTGCCGAAGCCGTAGTCGAAGACGACGACCTTCTTCTTCGCGCTCTTCGTGTTGTCGCTCACCGGTCGTACCTCAGTCCCAGAGTCCCTGGATCCGCAAGACGCCCGCGACCAGGCACATCGCGGACCCGATGCCCAGGAGGACGATGACGCTCCTGGGCATCTTCTGCTTCGAGAAGGAGTAGACGCCGCCGGCCAGGAACAGGCCGACGACGATCAGTATGGTGCTGAGGCCGGTCACAGCGCGCCCTTCGTGGAGGGGATGATCCCGGTGGCCCGGGGGTCGTGCTCGCTGGCGTACCGCAGGGCGCGGGCCAGTGCCTTGAACTGGCACTCCACGATGTGGTGGGCGTTGCGCCCGTACGGGACGTGGACGTGCAGGGCGATCTGCGCCTGGGCGACGAAGGACTCCAGGATGTGCCGGGTCATCGTCGTGTCGTAGGTGCCGATCATGGGCGCCATGTTCTCCGGCTCGGTGTGCACCAGGTAGGGACGGCCGGAGAGGTCGACGGTGACCTGGGCGAGCGACTCGTCCAGCGGGACGGTGCAGTTGCCGAAGCGGTAGATGCCCGTCTTGTCGCCGAGGGCCTGCTTGAACGCGGCACCGAGCGCGAGGGCGGTGTCCTCGATGGTGTGGTGGGTGTCGATGTGCAGGTCGCCGTCGGTCTTGACCGTGAGGTCGAAGAGCCCGTGCCGGCCGAGCTGGTCGAGCATGTGGTCGTAGAAGCCGACGCCGGTCGACACGTCGACCGTGCCGGTGCCGTCGAGGTCGATCTCGACGAGCACCGAGGTTTCCTTGGTGGTGCGTTCCACTCTGCCTACGCGGGCCGCGCGGGTCATGCGTCGTGCTCCTTCTTGATCTCACGTGCGGCCGGCGCCGTCGGGGCGTCGGCCGCGGGTCCGTCGAGCAGTCCGTCGACCGCGTCGAGGAACGCGTCGTTCTCCGCCGGGGTGCCCGCGGAGACCCGCAGCCATCCCGGTACGCCGTTGTCCCGGACCAGGACGCCCCGGTCGAGGATCCGCCGCCAGGCGGTGTGGCTGTCGGCGAAGCGGCCGAACTGGACGAAGTTGGCGTCCGATTCGACGACCTCGAAGCCCCTGGCGCGCAGTTCCTCGACGATCCGGTCCCGCTCGCTCTTGAGCTGGGCGACGTATCCGAGCAGCGTATCGGTGTGCTCCAGGGCGGCGAGCGCGGTGGCCTGCGTGATGGAGGACAGGTGGTACGGCAGCCGCACGAGCTGGACCGCGTCGACGACGGCCGGGTCGGCGGCGAGGTAGCCCAGGCGCAGACCGGCGGCGCCGAACGCCTTCGACATGGTGCGCGAGAGCACCATGTGCGGCCGGTCCTCGATCAGCGGGAGCAGCGAGGGGTGGTGGCTGAACTCGCCGTACGCCTCGTCGACGACGACCATCGACGGCCCGGCCGCCTGGGCCGCCTCGTACAGGGCGAGGACGGTGTCGGCGCCTACGGCGGTGCCGGTGGGGTTGTTGGGCGAGGTGATGAAGACGATGTCGGGCCGGTGCTCGGCGATCGCCTTGCGAGCGGCCTCGACGTCGATGGTGAAGTCCTCGTTGCGCGGCCCGGAGATCCAGCCGGTTCCGGTGCCGCGGGCGATGAGGGCGTGCATGGAGTACGAGGGCTCGAAGCCGATCGCGGTGCGCCCGGGGCCGCCGAAGGTCTGGAGGAGCTGCTGGAGCACCTCGTTGGAGCCGTTGGCGGCCCAGACGTTGGCGGGTCCGACCTGGTGTCCGGCGGTGCGGCTGAGGTAGCGGGCGAGTTGCGTGCGCAGCTCGACGGCGTCCCGGTCGGGGTAGCGGTTGAGGTCGCGGGCGGCCTCGCGGACGCGTTCGGCGATCCGGTCGACGAGCGCCTCGGGCAGCGGGTAGGGATTCTCGTTCGTGTTCAGCCGTACGGGCACGTCGAGCTGCGGCGCGCCGTAGGGGGACTTGCCGCGCAGTTCGTCCCGGACGGGGAGGTCGTCGATGCGCACGGGGCGTTCGGGGGAAGTGCTCACCGGTTCGGCACCTTCCATCCGAAGCGGGCCTTGATGGCCGCGCCGTGGGCGGGCAGGTCCTCGGCCTCGGCGAGCGTGACGACGTGGTGCGCCACGTCGGCGAGGGCGTCGCGCGTGTAGTCGACGACGTGGATGCCGCGCAGGAAGGACTGCACGGAGAGCCCGGAGGAGTGGCAGGCGCAGCCGCCGGTCGGCAGCACGTGGTTGGAGCCCGCGCAGTAGTCGCCGAGCGAGACCGGGGACCAGGGGCCGACGAAGATCGCGCCCGCGTTCTTCACGCGCTCGGCGACGGCGGCGGCTTCGGCGGTCTGGATCTCCAGGTGCTCGGCGCCGTACGCGTCGACCACGCGCAGTCCCTCGTCCAGGCCGTCGACCAGGACGATCGCGGACTGCTTGCCGCCCAGGGCCGGGAGGATCCGGTCCTGGACGTGCCTGGTGGCGGCGACCTGCGGCTCCAGTTCCTTGGCGACCGCGTTCGCGAGTTCCTCGGAGTCGGTGACGAGCACGGCCGCCGCGAGCGGGTCGTGCTCGGCCTGGCTGATCAGGTCGGAGGCGACGTGCACCGGGTCGGCGGTGTCGTCGGCGAGGACGGCGATCTCGGTCGGTCCGGCCTCGGTGTCGATGCCGATGCGTCCCGTGAAGTAGCGCTTGGCGGCGGCGACCCAGATGTTGCCGGGGCCGGTGACCATGTCGGCGGGCGCGCAGGTCTCGGTGCCGTGCGCGAACATCGCGACGGCCTGGGCGCCGCCGGCCGCGTAGACCTCGTCGATGCCGAGGAGGGCGCAGGCGGCGAGGATCGTCGGGTGCGGCAGGCCGCGGAACTCCTTCTGCGGCGGGGACGCGAGCGCGACGGAGGCGACACCGGCCTGCTGCGCGGGCACGGCGTTCATGATCACGGAGGAGGGGTAGACGGACCGGCCGCCGGGCGCGTAGAGCCCGACCCGCTCGACCGGGACCCACTTCTCGGTGACGGTGCCGCCGGGCGCGACCCGGACGGTGTGGGAGGTGCGGCGCTGCTCGGCGTGGACGCGGGTGGCGCGCGCGATCGACTCCTCCAGGGCCGCCCGTACGAGCGGGTCCAGTCCGGCCAACGCCTCGGTGAGCGCGGCGGCGGGGACGCGCACCTGGTCCAGGCGCACGTCGTCGAACCTCTCCGCGTACTCGATCAGCGCCGCGTCGCCCCGATGATGCACGTCCTCGCAGATGGGCCGCACCTTCTCCAGGGCGGCTTCCACGTCGAACTCGGCACGGGGCAGCAGGTCGCGCAGGGCACGGCCCCCGGGGAGGGCGTCGCCGCGCAGATCGATTCGAGAGATCACACCGCAATTCTCGCAGACCGCACCCGTCGTCCCGGTGTCCGTATCACTGGCTGATACGTGTCCCCCGCCGCCACCGCTTCACTGGCTGATACGCGCTGCGGACTTACGGCCTCGCCCGCGATGGGCAGAGGGCGACGGGGCGGCGTCCGGGGCTTCGAATCCAAGGCGGAGGAGGGGTCGGATGGGTCTTTCTGCTCGAACGCGGCCGAGAGCTGGGGAAGGAGCGTCGGCGACCGACGACGAAGCAGGAGGCGGAGGTCCCGGACCCGCGACGCCGCTGACCATCGTGGGCGAGGCCGTTACCGCTGCCCCATAGCGTTCATGTCGTTACTCAGAGGGAAGAACAGCTCCGAGAGCGGAAGGGGGTACACCCGTGACCGAAGCGCATGACGGCGACTTCCCGGACGGACTCAGCGCGGCGGAGCTGGGCATGTGGCAGGCGTTCCGGAACGGCAGCACCTACGACCTGCGGGCCCGCGACCCGGCGCGGGACGACCCGTTCGCCCCGTGCGTCTGGGGCCCGGAGCGCAGTGTGGACGGGCGTGTCGTCGCCCGGCTGCTGCTGTCCGGGCCGTCGCCGCGTCCCGGGCGGGTCGCGGCGCTGAAGCTCCGCGGTGTGCGGATCAGCGGCACGCTGGATCTGGCGGGCGGGCGTGTCGCGCCGTACGTCGAGCTGACCGGCTGCCGCTTCGAGAACGAGGTGGTGTTCCCGGAATGCCACTTCACGACGCTGCGGATCGTCGGCTGCGCGATGCCCCGGCTGGAGGCGGCCCGGCTGCGGACCGAGGGCGATCTGCACCTGCCGCGCTGCCGGGTCCGCCGCGGAATCCGGCTCACCGACGCCCAGATCGGCACCGACCTTCTGATCAATCAGGTGGAGATCGGCCCCGACCGCAACGGGCGGGCCCTGGCCGCCGACGGTCTCGCGGTCGCCCAGGACCTCCAGGCGGAGCTGGTGGAGGCGCGGGGCGAGCTGAGCCTGCGCGGGGCGAAGGTCGGCGGTTCGCTCAGTCTGCGCGGCAGCCGGCTGCGCGGACGGGAGGGCCGGCGCGCGCTGAACGCGCCGCAGCTCACGGTGGAGCGGTCGCTGTACATGAGCGAGGCGTGGGTGAGCGTCGACACGGGCAACCAGGGCACCACTCCCCCGTACGGCATCGTCATGGCTCCGACCCCGGCGCGCGGTACGCGTTCGCAGATCTTCGAGTGCCGGGGCGGGGTGCGACTGGACGACGGGCGGTTCGGCGACGCGGTCGACCTGCACAAGGCGCGGTTCGTTCTGGCCCGGCACGAGGAGCTGTCGCTCCGCCGCATCGTCACGCCGGAGCTGCGGTTCAACGCGGAGCGGCCGGAGGAGGGCCGGGTCGTGCTGAACGGCGCGCGGGTGGCCACGCTGATCGACGTGTCGACGAGCTGGCCCGGGCCCGGCGGTCTGGCGATGGGCGGCTTCGTGTACGAGAACCTCGTGCCGTACGGGCACTTCCCGCTCGCCCGGCGCCTGGAGTGGGTGGCCGCGGCGACCCCGGAGTACGTGCCGGAGCCGTACGAACGCCTCGCGACGGTGCTGCGGAACTGCGGCGAGGACGCCGACGCCCGCGAGGTGCTGCTCGCCAAGCAGCGGCGGCGGCGCGAGACGCTGCCGCTCGCCGCGAAGCTCTGGGGGTTCCTCCAGGACTGGACGGTGGCGTACGGCTACCGGCCGGGGCGGGCCGCGGTGTGGATGGCGGTGCTGTGGGCGGCGGGGACGCTGGCCTTCTCGCGGCACGCCCCGGCACCGATCAAGAAGGACGAGCACCCGGAGTGGAACCCCGCGCTGTACGCACTGGACCTGCTGATACCGGTGATCAACCTCGGCCAGGACGGCTACTGGCGGATGAAGGACGGCTGGCAGTGGGGGTCGGCCGTGCTGATCCTGCTGGGCTGGATCCTGGCCACGACGGTCGCGGCCGGCGCCTCCCGGCTGCTGCGCCGCGGCTGAGCCGCACGCCGTGGCCGGACCGCCGCGCCGGGCCTTCGCCGGGACCGGGCGGTCCGGCCCGGTCGGAACGGGCGGTCCGGCCCGGTCCCAATGGTCCGAACGAACTGAACAATCGGGAGGACGGGGAGACGATCGGGCGGGGCGGAAGGGCCGGACACCGTCGGCCACAGCAGCGGGAATCGGACCGCCCCCGCACTCCTTTGCTTTTTGTTGACCCCACTCGGTACAACCCTCGCACTCGGCACCAAAGCTTCACAGCGCCCCACTGGCGCCGTCCCGACCAGCGCCTTTCAATGGTCTGCACCATGCCACTCCTTCGTTCCCTGTTCCGTGCCCCGCGCACGCCCCGGCTCTCCGCCCAGGAGTGCGCCGGGCTGACGGCGGACGACGCGGTGTTGCTCGACGCTCCCGACGAGCGGCTCTCCCCCGCGCTCGTCGCCGCCGCCGTCGGCGCGTACGAACCGGCCGCGGAACTCCTCGCCGCCACCAGGGACGGCGCCGAGTGGGAGAACCGCGACCGGTACCTCGGCCGGCTCGTCACGTTCGCCCGCAACCGTGACGGCTGGCTGACCGCGTGGCTGGCCGCCGCCCCGCTCGACCCCGACGCACTGCTCGTCAAGGCCGAGCTGGCGGTCCGCAGGGCCTGGGAGTCGCCCGTACGGGCCGAGCAGCTGCGCGAGGTGACGCCGCTGATCACCGCGGCGGCACAGAGCGATCCGCGCGACCCGGTGCCGTGGCGGCTCGCGCTCGACCACGCCCGCGGCATCCATGCCACGCACAGCGCGTTCGAGGCGCTGTGGGAGCAGGCCATCCGGCGCTCCTCGCACCATTACGGCTGCCATGTAGCGGCCCTGCGGTATCTCTCCGCCGCCCGGCACGGTTCTCACCGCGAGTGCTTCGACTTCGCCGAGCGGGCCGCCGAGGACTCGCTGCCCAGATCGCTGGTGCGGGCACTGCCCGTGCGAGCGGCGTACTCCCTGCTGGTCGAGGGGCCGGGGGCACGAACCACCTCGGTGCAGCAGGAACGGATCGACGCGGCGGCGGATCCGGCGATCACGCTGTCCGCCTCGTTCGCACCGGGCGACCCCTGGCCCGCCGAGGTCCGCAACCTGCTGGCGTTCGTCCTGGTCGCCCGGGGCCGCTGGGACGCGGCGCTGGAGCAGTTCCGGCGGATCGGGCCCCATGCGACGTCGTTCCCCTGGGCGTCGGTCTCCGAGGACCCGCTGGGACGGTTCCTCGCAGCGCGCGAAGAGGCGCGGTCCCGGGCGGCCGGCGCGGGGCCCCTGCCGGGGCGGGCCCGTAGGGGCCGTCCGCGCGACCATTACGCTTGACCGCTGTGACCCCCGCTCGCCTGCCCCTGTTTCCGCTGAACGCGGTGCTCTTCCCGGGCCTCGTGCTGCCGCTGAACGTCTTCGAGGAGCGATATCGCGCCATGATGCGCGAACTGCTCCGGACCGACGAGGACGAACCCCGCCGTTTCGTGGTGGTCGCGATCCGGGACGGCCACGAGGTCGCCCCGACGGGCACCGGAATGCCGGAGGAGGTGCGCTCCGTTGCCGGACGCGGCCCGGCGGACGGCTTCGGCCCCGACCCGATCCGGGCCTTCCACCCGGTGGGCTGCGTCGCCGATGCGGCGAAGATCCGGGAACGGCCGGACGGCACCTTCGAGGTCCTCGCGACCGGGACGACTCGGGTCGAGTTGCTCTCCGTCGACGCGAGCGGCCCCTTCCTGACGGCGGAAGTCCGCGAACTGGACGAGGAACCGGGCGAGGGTGCGGGCGCGCTCGCCGAGGGCGTGCTGCGGGCGTTCCGCAGCTATCAAAAGCGCCTGGCCGGAGCGAGCCGGCGGTCCCTGACGACGGGGGCGGAGCTACCCGACGACCCCTCGGTCGTCTCCTACCTGGTCGCGGCGGCGGCCGTGCTCGACGTCCCCGCGAAGCAGCGGCTGCTCCAGGCCCCCGACACCGCCACCAGGCTGCGCGAGGAGCTGACGATGCTGCGCGCCGAGACCGCCGTGATACGGCATCTCCCGTCGCTGCCCGCCGTGGAGCTGACGCGCGCCCCGACCCACCCCAACTGACCGACCGGACCGGGCGGGCGGACCGATCCGCCCCGGCCGACGGACGGATCGCTCCTCCCGACGAACCGACCACCCGAGGAACCCTCACCGTGGCGAAGAAGCCGAAGAAGCAGCACCCGTCCGGCGGCACCCCGGCGACGGTCGCGCTGACCGCGGCCGGTGCGGCCTTCACCGTCCACGCCTACGACCACGATCCGGCGTCGGCCTCGTACGGCGAGGAGGCCGCCGAAGCCCTGGGTGTCTCCCCCGACCGGGTCTTCAAGACCCTGGTCGCCGACGTGGACGGCACGCTCACCGTTGCGGTCGTCCCGGTGGCCGGCACCCTCGACCTCAAGGCCCTGGCCTCCGCCGTGGGCGGCAAACGGGCCGCGATGGCCGACCCGGCCGCGGCGGAACGCACCACCGGTTACGTGCGGGGCGGCATCTCGCCGCTGGGCCAGCGCAAGCGGCTGCGCACGGTACTGGATGCGTCGGCGCGGTCGCACGGGACGATCTGTGTGTCGGCGGGACGCCGCGGCCTCGAGGTCGAACTGTCCCCCGCCGATCTGGCGTCGCTGACGGGGGCGGTGTTCGCGGAGATCGGCCGCGGGTGAGGGCCTGCCCCCGGAGGACGCCGACAGTGCCCGCCCGCCCCGGCGGCCCACCACGCGCCCGGCCTGCGGACGGGGCGCGGGACCGGCTCCGACCCGATGGGGGGGCCGGCCGGCCCGCAGAGGCTCGGCCGACCAGTACGGGGGCCCGGCCGACCGGCGGAGAGAGCCGGTGAACCGACAGCGGGGGCGGCGGACCGGCGCGGGCGCAGCCGCGTTCGACCGTGCTGGGCGGCCTCTTCCCCCCGCCTCTTCGCCTCCGGTCTACGCCCCGGTCGGCGGCACCGGCGGCGCGCCCCCGCCGGGGCCCGTCCCCGGCCCGTCGGCCCCGTGTCCCGCGCCCGGGACCGGGCCACCGGCCGCCCACCCCGGAAAGGTGCCCCACTCCGGCTCCGGGTCCCTCGGCCCGAACAGCGCGGTCAGCGCGAGGTGTACCACCATCGCCGCCACCGGCCAGGCCAGCCACGCCGCGGCCGCCGTCCTCAGTTGGAGCGGCGCGTCGAAGACCACGCCCTTGCCGACCGCCCGCGCGTGCGCGACGACGTCCTGGTCCGGCCCGAGCCACACACCGAGCCGCCAGGCAAGCAGCGAACCGAGCACCCCGCCCACCGCGAGCGCCACCACCACCGCGACGCCGCCGCGGCGCCGGAACCAGAAGACCAGCGCGGCGGAGAGGGCCCCGAACGCCAGGGCCAGCAGCACGAACGTGCCGTCGGCACCGATCGCCTCCTCGCCCTCGCTGTCCTGGAGGAAGACGGCCGTGCCGTCCGAGATCAGCGGAACCCTCGGCGCGAGCCACACCCACAGGAGCCCGAGCCCGGCACCACTCGCGGTCACCAGAAGGGCGACGGCCACCGCGCGCAGCAGTTCCGCGCCGGAGCCCCCCTCGCCGTCCGGAGCCGACCAGGATCCGGGACCGGCCTTCCCGGGACCGTCCCAGTGCTGCGGGGTCTGCCAGGGTTCGTTGGAGGAGGGCCGGTGGGGCGGCGTCAGAGGTGCGGTCACCGTGCCATCGTGCCAGGCGTCCCCGCGCACCGCCTCATCGGACCGCTGCCCTGCGGTACGCCCAGGTGGCCACGGCCAGCGACAGGACACCGACGACCGCGCAGACGGCGAGATCCAGCCCGACGGCCGTCCAGTCCGGGTGGGCGTCGAAGGAGCGCGCGAGCGCCTCGACCCCGTACGTCGACGGCAGCAGATCGCGCGCCCAGCCGATCGGCACGGGCATCCGGTCGGCCGGCAGGACACCGAGCAGCAGCGCCGCCGACATGCCCAGTTGCCCGAGCAGGGTGGCCAGCTCCTGCCGGGGCGCGAGCAGCCCCAGCGCGGCGCCGAGCCCGGCGAGCGCCGCCCCGGACAGCGGGATGACGGCGACGAGCACCCACAGGTGCGTCAGCGGAAGTCCGAACAGCACGCTCCCCGTCACCGCCGTGACGATCGTGCCGGGCACGGTGAAGGAGGCGTACGCCCCTGCCGCGCCCAGCACCACGGCGGCGGGCGGCACGGGCAGGGTGGCGTAGTGGTCGAGCCCGCCCCCGGCCCGCAGCTGCCCGAAGTACTGGGCGAGCAGGTTGAGCGCGACGAACGCCACCACGAGGACGCTGGCCCCGGCGACGACCGCCCGTGCCTCGGAGCCGCCGTCGACGACCCCGCGCATCAGCACCATGATCCCGACGGATTGGAACGTCGCGACGAAGAGCAGCGGAATGCGGGCCACCCGCGCCCGGGACAGCTGGGCGCGGTACACGGCCGCGAGCGAGGGGAACAGCCGGGCCCGCGGCGCGAGCGGCACGGGGGGCGCCCCGTCGTGGCCGTCGCCGCCGTCGGCCAGGACGTCGGCGGCGGACCCTGCCGGTCCGGTCACCGCCTGTGCGGGAACGATGCTCGTCACCTGGCGCTGCTCCTGTCCGCTCGCCGCCCGGCCACGCACGCGCATCCGGCCGCCCCTGCCGCCCCCGACACCTCGGCCGTACCGACCGCCCAGGTCACGACTTCACCAGTCCCTTGCCCACGACGCCGCCGAGCGCGAGATAGACGTCCTCCAGGCTGGGCGTGGCCAGGGTGAAGTCGTCGAGCGCGGCGAACGCCGCCCCGCCGGTCACCGCGGCGACCGCGGCCCGCGCCTCGTCGGGCCCGAGCCGCAGCACCCAGCGCCGCCCGGACTCCTGCGCCGAGCGGCGCAGCGCCGCCACCTCGGGGACGTCCAACGGCGCCCGTTCGCGCCACACCAGCTCCACCCGGACCTCGCCGGCGACGCTCTCCTTGAGACCGTTCGGCGTGTCGCAGGCGATGACCCGGCCGTGTTCGATCACCGCGACCCGGTCGAGGACCGTCTCGGCCTCGATCACGTTGTGCGTGACCAGCAGGACGGTCGTACCGCGCTCGGCCCGGCGCCGGTCGACGGCGGCCCACACCGCGCGGCGCGCGACGGGGTCCATACCGGTGGTCGGTTCGTCCAGGACGAGCACGGGCCGCTCGCCGACCAGCGCGGCGGCGAAGCAGGCGAGCCGCCGCTGTCCCCCGGAGAGCTTCTTCAGCGGGCGCCCGGCGATGCCGGTGAGGCCCAGTTCGTCGAGCACGTCGTCGCGCTCGGCACGGGCCTCGGCCACCGCGAGACCGCGCAGCCGTCCGGTGGTCTCGGCAGCGAGCGACACGGTCAGTTCGTCGAGGGCGGTGGACTCCTGCCCGAGGTAGCCGATCAGCCGGGAGGCCCGTTCGGGATGGCGCACGAGATCGTGGCCCAGCACCGTGACGGTGCCGGAGTCGGGCCGCATCAGCCCGGTGAGCTGCCGTACCAGGGTGGACTTCCCGGCGCCGTTGGGGCCGAGCAGTCCGAAGATCTCGCCGCGCCGAACGTCCAGGCTGACGCCGTCGGTGGCGCGGACCTCCGGTGTGGCCGGTGTGCCGCGACGGCCGCGTGCGGCAGGGTAGGTCTTGACCAGGTCACGCACCGCGCACACGGTCCCGGTCGCCGTCTGCGCCTGTGCTGTGCCCGTACTCACGAGGTACGAGAGTACGGGGTCGCAGGGCCCCGATCACGCCCGGGGCCGTGCCCGTCCGGCGCCGACACCGCTCCCACCGGCCGCTTCGCCCGTCCGCATGCCCGGCGCCCCGCGGGCGCGGACGGAGCGCGTCCGGTCCCGGGCGCGGACGCCGTCAGTCGCCGGAGGAACCCGCGCGCTCCGGCACCGAGGCGTTCCCCGCCGCCGCGCGTACGTCGATCTCCCGCCAGAATCCCGCCCGGATGGCATAGCGGTCGTGCTCGTCGATCTGGTCGTCCTTGTGGGCGAGCAGGCCGAAGCGTGCCGCGTAGCGCAGCAGTTCGCCGTCGATGCGGTGCGGGACGCGCGGATACATCGTCGACAGCTTCTGCAGATGGGTGTGATCGGACAGCCGCTCCATCCAGCGGCGGGCGAAGACCTGGCCCACTTCGAAGGGGTCGCCGCCGACAGTGGTGATGTCCTCCTCCCGGTCCGCCCAGCGCTGCTCGGCGCTGGTGAGCTGGGCCAGCGTGGGGAGGCATGCGGTGTCGGCGGGTTCGCCGAGCGCTCCGCCGCGCTCGATCCAGCCCTTGTCGGAGGACCAGCGCAGCGTGGCGCCCGCGGGCGTGGACGGGGCGGGGGGCTGGGCGCCGGGGCCGCGCAGGCTGCCCGCCAGGTCCTTCGGGGTGGGGACGCCTCTTGCGCCGGGTCCGGGCCGCTCGGGGGTGTCGGCCTCCTCGGACTGGGGGGCGTTCCCGTCGGCCTCGGTCGCCGCGCGCGCCTCCGAAGCCCGCTCGGCGGACGCGGCGAGGGCCGCCTCCGGAAGCGGCGCGGAGAGGATCGCGGCGATTTCCGGACCGGGCGCGGGCTGCGGCGCGCAGACGCCCCCGGTCTCCTTGGCCCGCACGGCCCGGGTGATCCAGGTCCGGTCGAGCACCCGGCGTTCGTCGGCCTCGGCGACCAGGTCCTCGGACTGGTTGTAGTCGCCGTCGGCGGCCTGCACCGCCCACAGGTGGACGGCGACGCCGTGTTCCTTGGCGGACATCAGGCCCGGCAGCAGGTCGCCGTCCCCGGTCACCAGCACCACGTCGGAACAGGCCCGGTTCCTGGCCAGTTCGGTGAGCTCCGCGTGCATCGCGGCGTCGACGCCCTTCTGCGCCCAGCGCCCGTCGCTGCGGGTCAGGGCGCCGAGCCGGACGGTCACCCGGGGCATCACGCGCAGTCTGCGGTGCTCGGGCTGCGGCACCCGGTCGGGGGCGCCGTCGAACCAGTAGATCCGCAGCAACGGCTGCCGCGTATCGGCCTCCGCCAGCTCGCGCAGCCCCCGGATGAGGGCCGCGTGGTCGACGGTGATACGGGAACGGGCAGGTTCCCCGGCCAGCAGGCTCGCGGCCGCACCCAGCAGGTAACCGGCGTCCACCAGGACGACGCAACGGTCCACGCGTTCCACCCTCTTCCGGGAGTTCGGGTGTGGTTTTTGCGAAGAGTTTCCTTCGAGTCTGCCCGAATACGCGCGGGTAAACGGCCGGAACTCGATCATCGGCGTGGCGAACCCGGGAGGGGCGAATTGTACACCATCACTAGATCGCCGCTACGCACGGTAATGATCCAACATGCATGGTTTATCCCCTCATGTGAGTCTGAACGCGGTCCTGGCCCCGAGAGTCCCCCCAGGAGGAACACCATGGCCAAGAACAAGAACCGCAAGCAGGGCAGCCGGCAGAACCGCGCGTCCGCTCCTCAGCAGGGCGCGGACGAGGCCAAGCAGACCGCGTACGAGTCGCAGATACAGCCTCAGTCGCCGTCTCAGTCGCAGGCCCAGGGCAGCCCCGCCGATGTGGCCCGTAAGCACCAGCGCCGCTTCGGCCACAACTGACCGGGCGGATTCCGGTCCGGCGACAGGCCGTGCGACCGACGGGGGCGCCCCCGCCCGTTGAGCGGGGGCGCCCCTGTGTGCCCGTGTCTTCCGTGCCCGCACGTCCCGGTGCATGTCCGGTGCGTGTGTCCGGCGTGTGTGTCCCGCCGCGTCGCGGGACCGGTTCAGCCGGCCAGGCAGGACGGTCCGAGCAACACCTTCAGGTCGCCGTAGAGCGCCGGGTCGGGCTTCACCCGGTGCCGGTCGAGCCGGAGCACCGTGGTCTTGCGGGGGCCCTGGAGCCTGATCCGCACCTCGGTGTCGCCCCGGTGGTTGCCGAGCACCTCGCCCAGGCGGCTGACCAGGGGCGGGGTGACCTTGACGGTGGGGATGGTCAGGATCACGGGGGCGTTGGTGCCAGCCGCCGAGACGTCCGGAACCTGCATCTCCATCGCGACCAGCCGGGGCACGTCCTCGCGCTTGTCGAGGCGGCCCTTGACGAACACCACGGTGTCCTCGACGAGCTGGGTGGAGACCAGCTGGTAGGTGGCCGGGAAGAACATGCACTCGATGGAGCCGGCCAGGTCCTCGACGGTGGCGATCGCCCAGGCGTTGCCCTGCTTGGTCATCTTGCGCTGGAGGCCGGAGATGATGCCGCCGACGGTGACGATGGCCCCGTCCGCGTGCTCCCCGCCCGTCAGCTGGGAGATCGAGGCGTCGGCCTTGTCGGACAACACGTGTTCCAGGCCGAAGAGCGGGTGGTCGGAGACGTAGAGACCGAGCATCTCGCGCTCCTGCGCCAGCAGGTAGGACTTCTCCCACTCGACGTCGGAGAACTCCACGTCGAGCCCGAAGCCCGGCTCGGAGGCGCCGTCGCCCGCCTCGCCCATGCCGCCGAAGAGGTCGAACTGGCCCTCGGCCTCCTTCCGCTTGACCTGCACCACGTTGTCGATCATCGGTTCGTGGTGGGCGACCAGGCCCTTGCGGGTGTGCCCCATCTCGTCGAAGGCCCCGGCCTTGATCAGCGACTCGACGGTCCGCTTGTTGCAGACCACGGCCTCCACCTTGTCCAGGAAGTCCGGGAAACTGCTGTACTTCCCCTTCGCCTTGCGGCACCGGATGATCGAGTCGACCACGTTCTGGCCCACGTTGCGCACGGCCGTCAGGCCGAAGAGGATCACGTCGTCGCCCTGGGCCGCGAAGTTCGACAGGGACTCGTTCACGTTGGGCGGCAGCACCTTGATGCCCATGCGGCGGCACTCGTTGAGGTAGACCGCCGACTTGTCCTTGTCGTCCTTGACCGAGGTCAGCAGCGCCGCCATGTACTCGGCGGGGTAGTTCGCCTTCAGGTACGCGGTCCAGTACGTGACCAGGCCGTACGCGGAGGAGTGCGCCTTGTTGAACGCGTATCCGGCGAACGGGACCAGCACGTCCCACAGGGCCTGGATCGCCTCGTCGGAGTAGCCCTTCTTCTTGGCGCCGGCCTGGAAGAGGACGAAGTTCTTCTCCAGTTCCTCGGGCTTCTTCTTGCCCATCACGCGGCGCAGGATGTCGGCCTCGCCGAGCGAGTAGCCGGCGACGATCTGGGCGGCCTTCTGCACCTGCTCCTGGTAGACGATCAGGCCGTAGGTCAGGCCGAGGGTCTCCTTGAGCGGCTCCTCCAGCTCCGGGTGGATCGGGGTGATCTCCTGGCGGCCGTTCTTGCGCTCGGCGTAGTTCGTGTGCGAGTTCATGCCCATCGGGCCCGGCCGGTACAGGGCCGAGACGGCGGAGATGTCCTCGAAGTTGTCGGGCTGCATCTGGCGCAGCAGGGAGCGCATGGGCCCGCCGTCGAACTGGAACACGCCGAGCGTGTCACCGCGGCAGAGCATGTCGTACGTCTTCGGGTCGTCCAGCGGCAGGCTGAGCAGGTCCAGCTTGACGCCCTTGTTGCTCTCCACCATCTTGACGGCGTCGTCCATGATGGTGAGGTTGCGCAGGCCGAGGAAGTCCATCTTCAGCAGGCCGAGCGACTCGCACTGCGGGTAGTCCCACTGCGTGATGGTGACGCCGTCGGTGTGCCTCACCCAGACCGGGGCGTGGTCGACGATCGGCTCGCTGGACATGATCACGCCGGCGGCGTGCACGCCCATCTGCCGGACCAGGCCCTCCACACCCTTCGCGGTGTCGATGACCTTCTTCACGTCCGGTTCGTTCTCGTACATCCCCCGGATCTCGCCCGCCTCGCTGTAGCGCGGGTGCTTGGGATTGGTGATGCCGTCGAGGTCGATGCCCTTGCCGAGGACGTCGGCGGGCATGGCCTTGGTGAGCCGGTCGCCCATCGCGTACGGGTAGCCGAGGACGCGCGCGGAGTCCTTGATGGCGTTCTTCGCCTTGATCTTGCCGTACGTGCCGATCATGGCGACCTTGTCGGCGCCGTACTTCTCCGTCACGTACCTGATCACCTCGACGCGCCGGCGCTCGTCGAAGTCGATGTCGACATCGGGCATCGAGACGCGCTCGGGGTTGAGGAACCGTTCGAAGATCAGTCCGTGCTCGATCGGGTCGAGGTCGGTGATGCCCATCGCGTACGCCACGATCGAACCGGCCGCGGAGCCTCGGCCGGGGCCGACCGCGATGCCGTTGTTCTTCGCCCACATGATGAAGTCGGCGACCACGAGGAAGTAGCCCGGGAACCCCATCTGGATGATGACGTCCATCTCGTACTCGGCCTGCTTCTGCCGGTCCTCGGGAACGCCGCCCGGGAAGCGGCGGGCCATGCCGCGGCGGACCTCCTCCTGGAACCAGGTGACCTCCGTGAAGCCGTCCGGGATCTCGAACTTCGGCATCAGGTCGCGCTTCTCGAACATGCCGCCGGTGTCGATCTGCTCGGCGACCAGGAGCGTGTTGCGGCACCCCTCCTGCCAGGCGTCGGAGGAGTCGATGGCGTACATCTCGTCGGTCGTCTTGATGTAGTAGCCGGTGCCGTCGAAGCGGAAGCGGTCCGGGTCGGAGAGGTTCTTGCCGGTCTGGATGCACAGCAGCGCGTCGTGGGCGGTGGCCTCGTGCGCGTAGGTGTAGTGCGAGTCGTTGGTCACCAGCGGCGGGATGCCGAGCTTCCGGCCGATCTCCAGGAGCCCGTCACGGACCCGGTGCTCGATGTCGATGCCGTGGTCCATCAGCTCCAGGAAGTACCGTCCCTCGCCGAAGATGTCCTTGTAGTCGGAGGCCGCCTGGAGCGCCTCGTCGAACTGGCCGAGGCGCAGCCGGGTCTGCACCTCGCCCGAGGGGCAGCCGGTGGACGCGATGAGGCCCTCGGACCACTGGGCGATGGTCTCCTTGTCCATGCGCGGCCACTTCTGCAGCCAGCCCTCGGCGTACGCGTCCGAGGACAGCCGGAAGAGGTTGTGCAGGCCCGTGCTGTTCGACGCCCAGATCGTCTTGTGGGTGTAACCGCCGGAACCCGAGACGTCGTCGCGCTTCTGGTGCGGCTGTCCCCAGAGGATCTTCCGCTTGTGTTTGCGGGACTCCGGGGCGACGTACGCCTCGATCCCGATGATCGGCGTCACGCCCGCCTTCTTCGCCGAGTGGAAGAAGTCGTACGCCCCGTGCAGGTTGCCGTGGTCCGTCATCGCGATGTGCGTCATGCCCATCTCGTTGCACGCGTTGAACATGTCCTTGAGCCGCGCGGCACCGTCCAGCAGCGAGTACTGGGTGTGGACGTGAAGGTGCGTGAAGGGCGGCTTGCTCACGGCGGTGGGCCTCCGAAGTGCGGGCGCGGCGCGGAGCGCCTCGATGAGGGGCGACGGGCGGGCGGGCTGCGGGTGACGGGTGGGGACAGCGTTGGAGTCTACGTCTCCGGGAAGAACCGCGGGGCACTCCGCGACGCGGTCGCGCGTTGGAGGTGCTGGGAAAACCGTCCCGTTCGTCCATGCACGTCAGGCACCAGGAGGCACCCACAGATGTCGGAACCGCAGACCGGCGCGGCGCAGCGCGGGGAGCAGATTCTCGAGGTCTTCGACACCGCTTTCGGCGAGCTGCTGGCGGCGGACCCCGCCGCCTTCCGAGTGAAGTTCCGCAGGATGGCCGGTTCGGCGTTCGCCTTCTACCGGGGCACGGCGTGCCTGTTCTACCGGGACCTGGAGCGGGAGCGGCACGGCGGCCCGTATCTGGACGAGCGGACCGGCCGGGTGTGGATCCACGGCGATCTGCACGCGGAGAATTTCGGCACGTACATGGACGCCAACGGCCGGCTGGTCTTCAACGTGAACGACTTCGACGAGGCGTACGTCGGTCCGTTCACCTGGGACCTGAAGCGGTTCGCCGCCTCCGTCGCGCTGATCGGCTACGCGAAGGCGCTGAGCGACGACCAGATCACGGAGCTGGTCCGGATCTACGCGGCGGCCTACCGGGAGCGGATCCACGCCCTGGCGACGGGCGCCAAGACCGACGAGCTGCCGCCGTTCACGCTCGACACGGCCGAGGGGCCGCTCCTGGCCGCGCTGCGTGACGCCCGGTCGCAGACGAGGTTCTCGCTGCTGGACTCGATGACGGAGATCCGGGACTTCGAGCGCCGGTTCGCGGCGGGCGGCGGCGCGATCGACCTGGACGCGGCGACGCGCTACAAGGTGCTGGCCGCGTTCGACGGCTATCTGGAGACGCTCCCGGAGTCGAGCCTGACGCGTCCCGACTCGTACCGGGTGAAGGACGTCGTGGGCCGTCGTGGCATCGGTATCGGTTCGGCCGGGCTGCCGTCGTACAACATCCTCCTGGAGGGCAACAGCGACGCCCTGGAGAACGACGTGGTGATCTATCTCAAGCAGGCGCAGACCCCGGCGGTCTCCCGGCACATCACCGATCCGGCGGTGCGCGGGTACTTCCACCACGAGGGCCACCGCACGGTCATCTCGCAGCGCGCCCTCCAGGCGCACGCCGACCCGTGGCTGGGCTGGACGGAGCTGGACGGCTCCGGGCAACTGGTCGCCGAGGTGTCGCCGTACGCGGTGGACCTGGACTGGTCGGACATCGACGAGCCGGAGGAGATCGCCGCGGTCGTCGCCGACCTGGGCCGGGCGACGGCGACGATGCACTCCGCGGCGGACGACGAGAGCGGGCACTCGCTGGTGCCGTTCTCCACGGAGCGGGCGATCGACGCGGCGATCGCGGTGGACGAGGAGGGCTTCGCCGAGCTGCTGGTGGACTTCGCCCACGCGTACGGGTCGCGGGCTCGCGCCGACCACCAGATCTTCGTGGACCTCTTCCGCAACGGCCGCATTCCGGGGCTGTAGGCGTTTGGCAAGCCGAAGGCCGCCCACCCCTTCGGGCTCACAGATTCGCATGGGACACTCCTCGACGATGGACATCTCCGGGACGCAGCTCAGAGTCGTTCGCGCGGCGCTCTTCACGGCGCTCGTCGTGACGCTCTCCACCGCGTCCCACGTGCTGCTCTCCCGGCTCCCGCTGCCGCTGACCGCCGTCGCGCTGCTGGCCGGCGCGGTCTTCGCCGTGGCGTACGCGCTGGCCGGCCGGGAGCGCGGTTTCTGGGCCATCGCCGGGCTGCTGGTGCCGCTGGAGCTGGCCGCCGACACCTTCTTCACCACCGGTCAGCACCTCTGTTACGGCGCGGCGGGCGGCCCGATCGCGGGGCCGCTGCGCTCGGTCGGGGTGGACGTGCTGTGCGGCGGCGCCGTCGGCGCCGGTGCGTCACCGGCCGCTCACATCGGCGCCCCGCTCGCCTCGGTGACCGGTGCCGGGCACACGGCGGCCACGCTGCTGGCCTCCCCCGGCCCCGCGGTGCCGTGGCTGCTGCTCGCCGCCCATGTGTCGGTCGGGCTGCTCGCCGCGGCCTGGCTCCGGCGCGGCGAGTCCGCGCTGGTTTCCCTGCTGGGGGCGGCCGCCACCCTGGCATTCCGGCCGCTGCTGGTCGCCGTCGCCGTGGTGGGCGCGACCTGCCGCTCCGTACGCCTCAAGGTGCGCGCCACCGACCACGGCCCGCACCCGCTCCTGCGCGCCCGTCTGCTCGTGCACTCCGTGGGACGGAGGGGACCACCGCGCTCGGCCCGCGCCACCGCCTGAGCACGTACGTCCCCGAAGACCTATCACCATGGAGAGAGCAACATGAGCAACCGCAACAGCCAGGCCAACAAGGCGGCGGCCCGCGAGCGTCTGCGCGCCGAGCGCGAGCGGCAGGCCAAGCGTGAGAAGACCCGTCGGCAGGTGGTCGTCGGCCTCTCGATCGTCGGGGTGCTGGCGATCGCCGGCGGCGTCGGCTGGGGTGTCATGCAGATGAACAAGCCGTCCCAGTGGGAGGCGGCCAAGGACGAGAAGAAGGTCACGGCGCCCAAGAACACCTCGGGCGAGAACGGCACGAGCGTCGTCATCGGCAAGCCGAGCGCCAAGAAGACGCTGGAGCTCTACGAGGACGCGCGCTGCCCGATCTGCGGAACGCTCGAGCAGACCATCGGCAAGACGGTGCACGAGGACGTCGACGCCGGAAAGTACAAGATCAAGTTCGTCGGTGCCACGTTCCTCGACGACATGACCAACGGCGAGGGCTCGAAGAACGCGTTGAGCGCGCTGGGTGCCGCGCTCGATGTCAGCCCGGACGCCTTCCTCGACTACAAGTACGCGCTCTACTCCGCGAAGTACCACCCGCAGGAAGCCGACGACAAGTTCAAGAAGGACTCCTACCTGATCGAGATCGCGAACACGGTCGACGCGCTGAAGGGCAACAAGGAGTTCCAGAAGAACGTCGAGGACGGCACGTTCGACGCCTGGGCGATGAAGATGTCCGCGGCATTCGACAAGAGCGGCGTGCAGGGCACCCCGACGCTGAAGATGGACGGCAAGACGCTCACCGGATCGGACGGCAAGAACGCCCCGATGACGGTGGAGGAGTTCAACACCGCGATCGACGCAGCGCTGAAGGGCTGAGACACGCACGCCGCACCGGAACCGCGCGTTCCGGGCGGAACAGGGCCCTCCGCGTGACCAATTCCTGACGGCTGTTCAGCAAAGGGCAGGCGAACTTCCTTCGTTCGCCTGCCCTTTGGGCTTACCGGTCAGTAAGGTCCTGGCCCATGAACTCCCGACACCTTTCGTCGCCGCCGGCCGCCCCCCGGCGCCGCACGGTCGTCAAGGCCGCCGCCACCGCCGCCGTCGCGGTCCCCGTCCTGGGCTCCGCCACCACCGCACGCGCCGCGGACGGGCCCGCCTTCCTCCATGGCGTCGCCTCCGGCGACCCGCTCCCCGACGGCGTCCTCCTGTGGACGCGCGTCACTCCCACACCCGACGCCGTGCCCGGTTCCGGCCGCGGCGCCGACACGACGGTGAGCTGGGAGGTCGCCGAGGACAAGAGCTTCTCCCGGATCGTCTCCCGCGGCTCCGCCGTCGCGCGGGCCGCCTCCGACCACACCGTCAAGGCCGACATACGCGGGCTGCGCCCGGCCACCACGTACTGGTTCCGCTTCTCGGCGGGCGACGGCACGCCGGCCCTCTCACCGACCGGCCGCACCCGCACCGCGCCCGCGGCCGGGGCCACCGTCGCCGGTCTGCGCTTCGGCGTGGTCTCGTGCGCCAACTGGGAGGCCGGTTTCTTCTCCCCTTACCGGCATCTCGCGGCCCGCACCGACCTCGACGCGGTACTGCACCTGGGCGACTACATCTACGAGTACGCGTCGGGCGTCTTCCCGGAGGCGAAGTACGTCGTACGGCCGCACGAGCCCCGGCACGAGATCCTCACCCTCGCCGACTACCGCGCTCGGCACGGTCATTACAAGACGGACACCGACCTGCGGGACCTGCACGCCGCCCACCCGGTGATCGCGATCTGGGACGACCACGAGATCGCCAACGACACCTGGTCGGGCGGGGCCGAGAACCACACACCGGCTACGGAAGGCTCCTGGGCCGACCGCGCCGCGGGCGCCAGGCAGGCGTACTTCGAGTGGATGCCGGTCCGCCCCTCCACCGAGGGCACCGTCTACCGGCGGCTGCGCTTCGGCAACCTGGCCGACCTCCACCTGCTCGATCTGCGCACCTTCCGCTCGCAGCAGTCGACGGTCGGCAACGGCTCGGTCGACGACCCGAACCGCACGATCACCGGCCGGGCGCAGCTCGACTGGCTGAAGGCGGGCCTGGCCGGTTCGGACGCCGCCTGGAAGCTGGTCGGAACATCGGTGATGATCTCGCCGGTCGCGTTCGGCGCGCTGCCCGCGCATCTGCTGGAGCCGCTGGCCGAGCTGCTGGGGCTGCCGAAGGAGGGGCTCGCCGTCAGCGTCGACCAATGGGACGGCTACACCAGCGACCGCAAGGAACTGATCGCGCATCTGCAGGACCGGTCGATCACGAACACGGTGTTCCTGACCGGCGACATCCACATGGCGTGGGCCACCGACGTGCCCGTGAAGGCTGCCACGTACCCGCTCTCGGCCTCGGCGGCCACCGAGTTCGTGGTGACGTCGGTGACCTCGGACAACCTGGACGACTTCCTGCACGTGGCGCCGGGGACCCTCTCGGCGGTCGCGAGCACGGCGGTGAAGGCCGCCAACCGCCATGTGAAGTGGGTGGACATGGACTCGCACGGCTACGGCGTCCTCGACGTGACCGCGGAGCGCTCGCAGATGGACTACTACGTCGTGTCCGATCGCTCGAAGCGGGACGCGACCTCCTCCTGGGCGCGTTCGTACCGGACGCTCAGCGGAACCCAGAAGGTCGAGCGAGCGAACCAGCCAGTGCGCTGAGGGATCATTTTCAGCCACGCGCATGCGCGTTGACGGCACATCACCTCACTACGACGGGTGGCGTGTCTCCATGCACGAATGGGGACACACCACCCGCCGGGGTAACGCGTGACATGACGTCCGCATCTCAAACCCCGGAACGCTCGGATTCTTTTCTCCCTTTTCCAACCGTTTCGCCCCTCGATCCATCCGGCTTGATCATCTCTGCTACGGGTCTGACATGCGCACGTAATCTCCCTGGCGGTGAGGAGGAAGTTCCTCCTCCACATGTCCGCGAGGAGACCCCGTGCAGGCTCTTGCCCGTATTTCGCCGCGTATGCGCAACCGTGCGCTCGGCACCGCCGTCCTGGCCGGAACCCTGGCCCTGGCACCGCTCTTCGCCGCCCCCGGTTCCGCCTCCGCGAAGGTGTCCGCCGCCCCCGCCTCCTCCTCGACGGCCGCGTCCGCCCAGAAGTGCGCGGACGGCACGGCCACCGACGCCACGGCGCGCAGGGCGCACCCCGAGAAGACCACGAACGCCCACGACCCCAACGAGCTGACTGCCGCCCAGGCCAAGGCCATGGACTCCCAGCTGCGGCAGAGACTCGCGGACCGCCGGGCCGACGGCTCCGCGCTCGCCGCGGGCGCCACGATCCCGGTGTACTTCCACGTCATACACTCCGGCACCACCGGCAAGCTCAGCGCGACCGCCATCAATGACCAGCTCAACGTCCTGAACGCCGCCTTCAGTGGCCAGGGCACCGGAAACACCGACTCCGGTTTCCGGTTCACGCTGGCCGGCACGGACTACACCGACAACAGCTCCTGGTACAACGTCTCGCCGGGTTCCTCCGCCGAGACCGCGATGAAGTCGTCGCTGCGCAAGGGCGGCGCGAACGCCCTCAACGTCTACACCGCCAGTCTCGGCGGGGGGCTGCTCGGCTGGGCGACCTTCCCCAGCTCGTACAAGTCCGACCCGTCCGACGACGGCGTCGTCCTCCTGAACTCCTCGCTGCCCGGCGGCTCGACCAGCAACTACAACGAGGGCGACACCGCCACCCACGAGGTCGGCCACTGGCTGGGGCTCTACCACACGTTCCAGGGCGGCTGCAACGGCAACGGTGACTACGTCTCCGACACGCCGGCCGAGAAGAGCGCCGCCTCCGGCTGCCCGACCGGGCGCGACACCTGCACCAGCAAGCCGGGCGTCGACCCGGTCCACAACTTCATGGACTACTCGTACGACGCCTGCATGTACCAGTTCACCCCGGGCCAGGTGCAGCGGATGAGCGACAGCTGGATCGCCTACCGCGCCTGATCCCCGTCCGCCGAAGGGCCCGCGCACCGCGCGGGCCCTTCACGCGGTCACCCGCTACCGGGGGCGCGGCTCCCGCGCGGTCACAGGGTGGCGAGAAAGCCGAGCGCGACCTTCCAGGCCAGCTCGGCCGACGCCGCGTCGTGGTCGGGCAGCTCGTGATCGGTGAAGAGGTGCCCCGCGCCCGGGTAGCGGTAGACCTCGACATCGGCTCCGGTCCGCTGCATCCGCAGGTACCAGGAGTTCAGCCAGTCGTGCGTCTCGAACGGGTCGGGGTCGGCGACGTGCAGCTGCACGGGCAGCTCGTCCACCGAGGCGTTCTCGGCGATGTCCGAGGTGCCGTGGAACAGCAGCAGACCGCGCGCCTTCTCGTCGCCGAGCGCCAGCGTCTGCGCGGTGGCCGCCCCGAGGGAGAAACCGGCGTACACCAGACCCCGGTCGGAGTAGGGCGCGGCGGCCAGCACGGCCCGCCGCAGCAGCTCGTCCTTGCCCAGTTCCTCCTTGAAGGCCAGGCCCTCCTCGACGGTGTCGAAGGTGCGCCCCTCGAAGAGATCGGGCACGTGTACCTCGTGCCCGGCGGCGCGCAGCCGGGCCGCGGCGGCGTGCACCGCGGGGCGCAGACCGTACGTCGAGTGGAAAAGCATGATGTTCATGGGGCCCATGGTGCCAGCCGCTGCCGCCGCGCCGGCGGGCCTCAGCGGCTCTCCGCCGCGATCCTGTCCAGGGCCCGCTGGAGGTCGTCCGGGTAATTGCTGGAGAACTCCACCCAGCTGCCGTCGGACGGGTGCTCGAAGCCGAGCCGGACGGCGTGCAGCCATTGCCGCGTCAGGTCGAGGCGCTTGGCCAACGTCGGGTCGGCGCCGTAGGTGAGGTCGCCGACGCAGGGGTGGCGGTGGGCGGACATGTGCACCCGGATCTGGTGCGTGCGGCCGGTCTCCAGCTTGATGTCGAGGAGACTGGCGGCCCGGTACGCCTCGATGAGGTCGTAGTGGGTCACGGATGGCTTGCCGTCGGCGGTGACGGCCCACTTGTAGTCGTGGTTGGGGTGGCGCCCGATGGGGGCGTCGATGGTGCCGCTCATCGGGTCCGGGTGGCCCTGCACCAGCGCGTGGTACTTCTTCTCGACGACCCGGTCGCGGAACTGCGCCTTCAGCAGCGTGTAGGCCCGCTCCGACTTGGCCACGACCATCAGACCGGAGGTGCCGACGTCGAGGCGGTGCACGATGCCCTGGCGCTCGGCCGCGCCGGACGTCGAGATCCGGTACCCGGCGGCGGCGAGCCCGCCGATCACCGTTGTACCGGTCCAGCCGGGGCTCGGGTGGGCGGCGACCCCGACCGGCTTCACGATCACCACGACGTCGTCGTCGTCGTGCACGATCTCCATGCCCTCGACGGGTTCGGCGACGACCCGCACCGGCGCGGGGGCCTGGGGCATCTCCACCTCCAGCCAGGCACCGCCCCGCACCCGCTCGGACTTCCCGACCACCGCACCGTCCACCTGCACCTTTCCGGCGGCGGCCAGATCGGCGGCCTTGGTGCGGGAGAAACCGAACATCCGGGAGATGGCGGCGTCGACGCGCTCGCCCTCCAGGCCGTCCGGTACGGGCAGGGTGCGGACCTCGGGATACGTACTCACCCGATCGAGTATGCCTTGCGGCGGCCGGTCCTCGTGCACGGTCTCGCTCGGTCCCGTGCGGACGACCCCGCCTCCGCGTCTCCCGGCACCAGCGCCGTGACCGGCAAGGTCTGCCCGGAAGGAGCGTCGTCCGGTGCGTACGATCGCAAGGCGGCCGAAAGCCCTCGGACGGGTCTCTCCCCTGCTCGAACGAAGTCGAGAGCTCGGGGAAGTGCCGGGCGACGCGACGGGGCAAACGTTGCCGGGACAGAACGCCCAGTCCGCGCCTAGTCCTTGTGCACGGTCCCGTCCGGGTCCAGGCCCCGGAAGGAGAGCAGCACGATCAGGATGCCGCCGCAGACGATCGCGGAGTCGGCGAGGTTGAAGACGGCGAAGTGCTCGACGGAGATGAAGTCCACCACCGCGCCCTGGAAGACGCCGGGGGTGCGGAAGAGGCGGTCGGTCAGGTTGCCCAGCGCCCCGCCGAGCAGCAGCCCGAGGGCGATGGCCCATGGCAGGCTGTAGAGCTTCCGTGCCAACCGGGCGATCACCACGATCACGGTCGCCGCGATGACGGTGAAGACGATCGTGTACGCCTCACCGACGCTGAACGCGGCGCCCGAGTTGCGGATCACCTCGAACTTCAGCCAGTCGCCGATGACCTCGATCGGCTGGTGGTGCTCCAGCTTCGCGACCACCAGCAGCTTGCTGACCAGGTCCAGCAGGTAGGCGAAGGCGGCCACGCCGAAGAGCACCGCGATCTTCCGCCTGCCCCTGGCGGGGGGCAGCTCCTCCGCCGGGTTCCCGGTCCCCTCCCCTTCGGTCCCCCCAGCATCGGGGATGTCCGGCGTACCGATGATGCGCTCCGCCTCTGCCACGTGAGTCCCTCAACCTAGGTTCCTGACTGAGGACGAGGGTACGACACGGCGCGCCGGATCAACCGCGTCGCTCCTGCTTCTGTTTGTCCTCGACGCAGAGCGTGGCGCGGGGGAACGCCTGCATCCGGGCCTTGCCGATCGGTTTGCCGCAGACCTCGCACAGGCCGTACGTCCCGGCGTCGAGCCGGGCCAGCGCCCGTTCGGTCTGGTCCAGCATCTCCTGGGCGTTGGCGGCGAGCGCCATCTCGTGCTCGCGGGTGATGTTCTTGGTGCCGGTGTCGGCCTCGTCGTCGCCGGCGCCGTCGCCGGATTCGCGCATCAGACCGGCGAGCGCGATGCCCGCGGCCTCCAGCTCGTTGCGCAGCCGCGTGCTCTCGCCGCTCAGCACGGCCCGCGCATCGTCGACCTCCTGCGAGGTCCAGGGATCCTCGTCCGGCCGGACCGCCAGCTCGCCGGGGGCCGTCGTGACGACTCCCCCGCCCGGCGGCGCGACGGTCGGCGTGGCCTCGTCGGCCGTGCGGGTCCGGGCCCCGCTCTTCTTGGCTACCACCGTGTGGGCTCCCGTCTGCTCGGCGGACTCGGCCGCCTCCGTGGCCGCCGCGGCGGCCTTCTTCGAGGACTTCCTGGCCGCGACCTTCTTCGCGGGGGCCTTCTCGGCCGGTGCCGCGTGCCCGGCATCCGTGCGTGCGGCGGACACCGCCTTCGAAGCCGCTGCCTTCTTCGCCGCGGTCTTGTCCGCGGCCGTCTTCTTCCCGGCCCTTCCGGCCGTCTTCCCGGCCGCCGTCTTCTTCGCCGACGCCGCCTTCGTGGCCGCCTTCTTCTTCGCCGCGGCCTCGGGGCCGCCCTCCGCATCCGTCCTTCCGGCCGCCGCACCCGTGGGTCTCGTCGACGCCGTCTTCTTCGCGGCGCTCTTCTTCGCCACCATGGCCGCGGCCCCTTCACATATTGTGATCTTGCACGCGAATCGTGCTGGGACGATAAATCGGCCCCGGCCCCGCGGCAACGGGGCACGCCGCCGATTCGTCCTCGCCCGCATCCGGACGCCGACCTGCCTGAATCCGTTGTGCCCAGCTCACAGCCCGATAATCCGACTCCCGCGACGCCCCGGCCGACTCCTCCGGGCCCGCCCGTCCCCGTCTCCCCATTCGAGTCACGCCCCGCACCGCCCGATATCCGGTCGGCCGGTGCCCGTACGGGCCCGTACACTGGCCTGAGCGAGAGGCGTGGATGGGACGAGTAGCGTCGTACGCAGCCAGGAGCGACCCGGGGACGGTGGAAGCCCGGGGGCGAGCGCGGCGTGAAGATCACCCGGAGCCGCCGGAAGAACGCCACGAGGCAAGTAGAACCGGCATCGCGACCCCAATGAGGGGGCCACGGGCGCGTGCCCGGGGCCAAGGAGGGTGGTACCGCGGGAGTCGACGAGGCTCTCGTCCCTCCGACGGAAGTGGAAATCGTCCGCCGGAGGAAGTCCGCCCATGACATCGCCGCAGTACCGCCAGGTACCCGCCCAGGTCGACCTGCCCGCGCTGGAGCACGCCGTGCTCGATTTCTGGCGCGAGAGCAAGATCTTCGCCAAGAGCCTCGAACAGTCCGAGGGCCGTCCCGAGTGGGTCTTCTACGAGGGCCCGCCCACCGCCAACGGCATGCCCGGCGCCCACCACATCGAGGCGCGCGTCTTCAAGGACGTCTTCCCCCGCTTCCGCACCATGCAGGGCTACCACGTCGGCCGCAAGGCCGGCTGGGACTGCCACGGCCTGCCGGTCGAGCTCGCGGTCGAGAAGGAGCTGGGCTTCAACGGCAAGAAGGACATCGAGGCGTACGGCATCGCCGAGTTCAACGCCAAGTGCCGCGAGTCCGTGACCCGCCACACCGACGCCTTCACCGAGCTGACGACCCGGATGGGCTACTGGGTCGACCTCGACGACGCCTACCGCACGATGGACCCCGAGTACGTCGAATCCGTGTGGTGGTCGCTGAAGGAGATCTTCGGGAAGGGCCTCCTGGTCCAGGACCATCGCGTCGCCCCCTGGTGCCCCCGCTGCGGCACCGGCCTCTCCGACCACGAGCTGGCGCAGGGGTACGAGACGGTCGTCGACCCGTCGGTCTTCGTCCGCTTCCCCCTCACGTCCGGCCCGCTGGCCGGCGAGGCATCCCTCCTCGTCTGGACGACCACGCCGTGGACGCTGGTCTCCAACACCGCCGTCGCCGCCCACCCGGAGGTCACCTACGTCGTCGCGACCGACGGCCGGGAGAAGCTCGTCGTCGCGCAGCCGCTCGTCGAGAAGGCCCTGGGCGAGGGCTGGGAGACGACCGGGCAGACGTTCACCGGCCGCGAGATGGAGCGCTGGACGTACGAGCGCCCGTTCCAGCTCGTCGACTTCCCGGCGGAGGCGCACTACGTCGTCAACGCCGAGTACGTGACGACCGAGGACGGTACGGGTCTGGTCCACCAGTCCCCCGCCTTCGGCGCCGACGACCTCCAGGTCTGCAAGGCGTACGGTCTCCCCGTCGTCAACCCGGTCCGCCCCGACGGCACCTTCGAGGAGGACCTGGCGCTGGTCGGCGGCGTCTTCTTCAAGAAGGCCGACGAGGCGCTCACGGAGGACCTGGCCGCCCGCGGCAAGCTGTTGCGGCACGTCCCGTACGAGCACAGCTACCCGCACTGCTGGCGCTGCCACACCGCGCTCCTCTACTACGCGCAGCCTTCCTGGTACATCCGCACGACCGCGATCAAGGACCGGCTGCTCGCGGAGAACGAGAAGACCAACTGGTTCCCGGAATCGGTCAAGAACGGTCGCTTCGGCGACTGGCTGAACAACAACGTCGACTGGGCACTGTCCCGCAACCGCTACTGGGGCACCCCGCTGCCGATCTGGCGCTGCGAGGACGGCCACCTGACCTGCGTCGGCTCGCGCGCCGAGCTGGGCGAGCTCGCCGGCACGGACCTGTCCGGTCTCGACCCGCACCGCCCGTTCATCGACGAGATCACGTTCACCTGCTCGCACGAGAACTGCCGGCTGGAGGCGCACCGCGTCCCGGAAGTCATCGACGCCTGGTACGACTCGGGCTCGATGCCGTTCGCGCAATGGGGCTACCCGTACAAGAACAAGGAACTGTTCGAGAACCGCTACCCGGCGCAGTTCATCTCCGAGGCCATCGACCAGACCCGCGGCTGGTTCTACACGCTGATGGCCGTCGGCACGCTGGTCTTCGACAAGTCGTCCTACGAGAACGTGGTCTGCCTGGGCCACATCCTCGCCGAGGACGGCCGCAAGATGTCCAAGCACCTCGGCAACATCCTCCAGCCGATCCCCCTCATGGACCAGCACGGCGCCGACGCGGTCCGCTGGTTCATGGCGGCCGGCGGCTCCCCCTGGGCGGCCCGCCGCGTCGGCCACAACACCATCCAGGAGGTCGTCCGCAAGACCCTCCTGACCTACTGGAACACGGTGGCCTTCCAGGCCCTGTACGCCCGCACGTCGAACTGGGCCCCCTCCGCGGCCGACCCGGCCCCGGCGGACCGCACGGTCCTGGACCGCTGGCTGCTGAGCGAACTGAACGCGCTGGTGGACCAGGTCACGCAGGCGCTGGAGGGGTACGACACCCAGCGTGCCGGCAAGCTCCTGTCCACGTTCGTCGACGACCTGTCCAACTGGTACGTCCGCCGCTCGCGCCGCCGCTTCTGGCAGGGCGACAAGGCCGCGCTGCGCACGCTGCACGAGGTCGTCGAGACCGTGACCCGGCTGATGGCGCCGCTCACCCCGTTCATCACCGAGCGGGTCTGGCAGGACCTGGTGGTCCCGGTCACCCCGGACGCCCCCGAGTCGGTGCACCTGGCCGCCTGGCCGAAGGCCGACCTCACGGTCGTCGACCCGGAGCTGTCGGTCCACATGACGCTGGTGCGCCGCCTGGTCGAACTGGGCCGGGCCACCCGCGCCGAGTCGGGCGTCAAGACCCGCCAGCCGCTGTCCCGCGCCCTGGTCGCGGCGGCCGGCTTCGAGTCCCTCCCGCCCGAACTGCACGCCCAGATCACCGAGGAGCTGAACGTCTCCTCGCTGGCCTCGCTCTCCGACGTCGGCGGCTCGCTGGTCGACACCACCGCGAAGGCCAACTTCCGCGCCCTCGGCAAGCGGTTCGGCAAGGGCGTCCAGGCGGTGGCCAAGGCGGTCGCGAACGCCGACGCGGCGGCACTCTCGCTGGCTCTGCGCGAGGGCACGGCGTCGGTCGAGGTGGACGGCGAGACGGTCACCCTCGCCCCCGACGAGGTGATCATCACCGAGACGCCGCGCGAGGGCTGGTCGGTGGCGTCCGACTCGGGTGCGACGGTCGCCCTGGACCTGGAGATCACCCCGGAGCTGCGGCGCGCGGGCCTGGCCCGTGACGCCATCCGCCTCATCCAGGAGGCTCGCAAGAACAGCGGCCTGGACGTCGCGGACCGCATCGCCGTCCGCTGGACGTCCACCTCCCCCGCCACCGCGGAGGCGCTGACCGAGCACGCGGCCCTGATCGCGGACGAGGTCCTGGCGCTGGACTACGCGCAGGGCGAGGCGGACGCGACCTTCGGCGAACCGTTCGAGGACGAGGGCCTGGCCCTGGCCTTCCGCCTCCGCAGGACGGAGCAGTAACCCCCACTCCTCGGCGGGCCCGTCCGGAACACCCGTTCCGGACGGGCCCGCTCGGCGTTTCCCCGTCCGACGGCCGTATCCCCCGCCCACCTCATGGCACGACAAGGGCCGGGCCCCGGGGAAAACCCCGGGGCCCGGCCCTCAGCCTGCCGACGGCTACGCGCTCACCGCGCGCACCCGACTCAGTTGTCGTCCTCGTCGATCAGGAACCCGCGCATCGGCGACGGCGCCTGCTGCATCGGCTGCGGCGCCTGCGGCCGCACCGGCGCCATCGGCTGGGTCATCGCCGGCGACATCTGCTGCTGACCGCCGTACGAGGGCCCACCCCCCATGGACGGGGTGCCACCCATCGGCTGGTTGCCGTGGTTGCCACCCATGCTGTGGCCCATGGCGCCCGCACCGGCCGGGGCCAGCGAGGGCGACGGCGGCAGCGAGGCGGTCGCCGGGGTGCGCGGCGGGGCGAGCGAGTCGTCCGCCTGGGTCTCCAGCTGACGCAGCTGGCTCTCCAGGTAGGACTTCAGACGGGTGCGGTACTCGCGCTCGAAGCCGCGCAGGTCCTCGACCTTGCGCTCCAGCGTCGCGCGGGCGGACTCCAGCGAGCCCATCGCCACGCGGTGCTTCTCCTGCGCGTCCCGCTCCAGCGCGTCCGCCTTGGCCCGCGCGTCGCGCTCCAGCCCCTCGGCACGGCTGCGTGCCTCACCGACGATCTTGTTGGCCTCGGAACGGGCCTCGGCGATCGCCTGGTCGGCCGTCTGCTGCGCGAGCGAGAGGACACGGGCGGCGCTGTCGCCACCGGGGGCCTGACCGGGCTGCTGCATCTGCGGCGGCTGCTGCATCTGCTGCTGCGGGGCGTGACCGCCCATGGGGCCGCCCATCGGGCCACCCATGGGACCGCCCTGCATCGGGCCGGGGCCGTGCGGGCCCTGCGGACCGGGGCCGTGCTGCCCCTGAGGGCCGGGGCCATGACCACTGGGACCGGCGGGCAGCTGCGGAGCACCACCTGGCAGCTGGGGGGGACCCATCTGCGGGGGCTGCTGCTGGACCGGCGGTCCCGATATGGCGGCGGGCACGGGGGGCCCGGGCCGGTCCTGCGGCTCCGGCTTGCGCATGCCCTGCTGCTGGCTCTGCGCAGCGGCACGCGTGGCGGCGGCCAGCTTGGCGCGCAGGTCCTCGTTCTCACGGAGCAGGCGGGTCAGCTCGGCCTCGACCTCGTCGAGGAAGGCATCGACCTCGTCCTCGTCGTAGCCTTCTCGGAGACGGACGGTTGTGAACTGCTTGTTCCGCACGTCCTCGGGGGTCAGCGGCATCTCTTCTTCACCTCTACGTAGTCGTCGGCAGTCGGCAAGACCGTATCGCTCACAACCCGATCACGATGCCTCTCAGGATGAAAACGATGATCATCAGAACGAAGAAGGACAGGTCGAGTGCCACGCCCCCGAGACGCAGCGGCGGGATGAACCGCCGCAGAAGCTTGAGCGGTGGATCGGTGACCGTATAGGTGGCTTCGAGTATGACCACCATCGGCTTGCCGGGCTGCCATGAACGTGCGAACTGGAAGACGTAGTCCATGACCAGCCGGAAGATCAGCACGATGAGGAAACACGTCAGCGCGATGTAGAGAACCTCTTGTGCGACGCCCATTTCGCGCTTCCCTCTCCCCTGGCTCTCTGGCTCCGGCCTCCCGGCCGGGCCGTTCCCGGTGTCGTGTTCTCAGCTCTGGTTGAAGAATCCGCCCTCAGCGATGCGGGCCTTGTCCTCCGCCGTGACATCGACGTTAGCAGGCGACAACAGGAACACCTTCTGCGTCACGCGCTCAATGCTGCCATGGAGCCCGAAGACGAGTCCTGCCGCAAAGTCGACAAGTCGCTTCGCGTCCGTATCGTCCATCTCTGTGAGATTCATGATCACCGGAGTGCCCTCGCGGAAGTGTTCACCGATGGTACGGGCCTCGTTGTAGGTCCTGGGGTGCAGCGTGGTGATGCGGTACGGCTCCCGCTCGGACACGACCTTGGGCATGATCACCGGCGCGTTCTTCTCCATGCTCGGGCGTTCGGGTGTGATGGATGCCACGGGTGCGATCCGGGCGGGTCTTTCCCTTTCCGCCGGGATCTGCACCGGCTCCCGCTGCGCGGGAGGCTGCACCGCTCGCACCGGTTCGTCCTGTTCGCGCTCCCGCTCCCGGTCCCGCTCGCGTTCGACCTGATGCGCGGGCTGATGCCGCCGCCGGTCACGCTCCGGCTCCGGCTCGGGTTCGAATTCGTCATCGGGGTCGAACCCCGGACCGTCGTACCCATCGTCCTCCACGAGGCCGAGGTAGACCGCCATCTTGCGCATCGCGCCGGCCATGCTCTGAATCCTCCGCTCTGTGGTGGATCGGCATCTGTCACCAAGTGCCCCGCGATCCACTGTGGTCTGCCCGCCATCGGCGGAATTGACCATATTTTCTGCTGTGGTCCGACTCGTTTGGCGACGTTACCCGAGGCTCGGTCGGACTCCGAGTACCGCCGTACCGACGCGTACATGTGTCGCTCCGGCCGCGACCGCGTCCTCGAGGTCCGAACTCATCCCCGCGGAGACCATGTTCGCAGCCGGATGGTCCGCGCGCAGGCGGGACGAGAATTCCATCAGCCGATCGAAGGCGGCACGCCGCCGTCCCGCGTAGGGTCCGGCGAGCGGCGCGACGGTCATCAGACCGGCGAGCCGCAGTCCGGGCGCGGCATCGACCGCGGCGGCCAACTCCTCGATCCCGTCCGGCGCGACGCCGCCCCGGACGCCCCGCTCGCCGCTCTCCGCGTCGAGCGCCACCTGCACGAGGCAGCCGAGTTCGCGGCCCTCGCGCACGGCCGCCGTCGAGAGTGCCGCGACCAGTTTGCCTCGATCCACCGACTGCACGAAATCGGCATAACCGGCCACAGAACGAACCTTATTTGTCTGCAGCTGACCGACAAAATGCCATGTGAGCGACAGATCCGCACACTCGGCCGCCTTGGGGGCGGCATCCTGGTCACGGTTCTCCGCGACATGACGCACACCGAGTTCATGCAGAACCCGCACATCGCTCGCGGGGTAGGTCTTGGTGACGACGATGAGCGTCACTTCCTCCCGCGGGCGGCCGGCGGCGGCGCAGGCGGCAGCGATACGTTCTTCCACCCGTGCCAGATTTTCGGCGAGTTGGGTTCTACGGTCCGTCATGCCCTATCAATCCAACCAGACATATCCGGCGAGCCGCCCGGTGGTGCGGTCGCGGCGGTACGAGAAGTGATCAGCCGATTCGAGGGTGCAGACCGTCGACGCCTGCCGGTCCTCCACACCGAGCGCTTCGAGCTGGGCGTGGACCCCCGCGGTGACATCCACGGCCGGGGTGCCCCAACTGGTCTCGGACCAGGAGGCCGGAACGGCGTCGGCGACCTCGGCGCGCATCGCGGCGGGGACCTCGTAGCACCGTCCGCAGACGGCCGGTCCGGTCCGGGCGACGATCCGCGAGGGCATCGCACCGAGCGCGGTCATCGCCGCGACCGCGGCGGGGACGATCCCGGCGACCAGCCCGGGGCGGCCCGCGTGCGCCGCCGCCACGATCCCGGCGACGGGATCGGCGAGCAGTACGGGGGTGCAGTCGGCGGTGAGCACGGCCGGCGCGAGTCCGCGCCGCGCGGTCACCAGCGCGTCCACGGCGGGGATCTCCGAGGCGTCCCCCCAGGGGGCGTCGACGACCGCGACGTCCCGTCCGTGCACCTGGTTCATCCAGACGACCCGCGCCGGGTCCAGGCCGAGGGCCCGGGCGGCGCGCTCCCGGTTCGCCAGAACGGCGGCGGGGTCGTCACCGACCGCGCCGCCGAGGTTGAGTTCCTCGTACGGAGCCGCGCTCACCCCGCCCCACCTGTCGGTGAAGGCGAAGTGCGCGCGGCCCGCCGAGGTCTCCGGGGCCACCGCAGGAACCGAGCGGTGCGGGACTATCACTTCAAGAAGTCCGGGACATCCAGCTCTTCGACCTGGGAGTCCGGGTAGGGCCGGGCCGGCGGGATGTGCGGCGCGGTGGTGACCGGCGGCAGGTGCTTCTCGGCCACCGGAGCGGGTTCGGCCGGGGTCACGGGCTCCTCGCGCGGAGGCAGGGAGCCCAGCCCGCCGGTGTGACGCACGGGCTCGGAGCGGACCGGCGGAGCCGGCTCCTCGCGCTTGGCGGAGCTCGCGCCCAGAACGTTCTCACGGCGGGCCGGCGGCTGCCCGCCGTCGAAGCCGGCCGCGATCACGGTGACGCGCACCTCGTCGCCCAGCGCGTCGTCGATGACGGCGCCGAAGATGATGTTCGCCTCGGGGTGCGCCGCCTCGCTCACCAGCTGGGCGGCCTCGTTGATCTCGAAGAGACCGAGGTCGCTGCCGCCGGAGATGGAGAGCAGGACACCGCGGGCGCCGTCGATGGACGCCTCCAGCAGCGGCGACGAGATCGCCATCTCCGCGGCGGCCACCGCGCGGTCGTCGCCGCGGGCGGAGCCGATGCCCATGAGCGCCGATCCGGCCTCGGACATGACCGACTTGACGTCGGCGAAGTCGAGGTTGATCAGGCCGGGCGTCGTGATGAGGTCGGTGATGCCCTGGACACCCGAGAGCAGCACCTGGTCGGCCGACTTGAACGCGTCGAGCACGCTGACCTGCCGGTCCGAGATGGACAGCAGCCGGTCGTTGGGGATGACGATGAGGGTGTCGACCTCTTCGCGGAGCTCGGCGATGCCGTCCTCCGCCTGGTTCGCGCGGCGCCGGCCCTCGAAGGTGAACGGGCGGGTGACCACGCCGATCGTCAGGGCGCCCAGCGAACGCGCGATGTTCGCGACGACGGGTGCGCCGCCCGTGCCGGTGCCGCCGCCCTCCCCCGCGGTGACGAAGACCATGTCGGCCCCCTTGAGAACCTCCTCGATCTCCTCGCGGTGGTCCTCTGCCGCCTTGCGACCGACGGCCGGGTTGGCCCCGGCTCCGAGTCCGCGGGTGAGTTCGCGACCGACGTCGAGCTTGACGTCGGCGTCGCTCATCAACAGGGCTTGCGCATCCGTGTTGATCGCGATGAACTCGACGCCCTTGAGACCGACCTCGATCATTCGGTTGATGGCATTGACACCACCGCCGCCGACACCGATGACCTTGATGACTGCGAGGTAGTTCTGCGGTGCTGCCACGTCGAAGGCCTCTCGCCTCGAGTTACGTGTCGTCGCTTGGCGGTGTTCCCGCCGCGACGACGGATGCCGATTGGGGCGGTCCGAAACGCCGACCCCAACCCTAACGTTGAAGTTTAGGGTTACCAGTGTGTCTGTTTCATGGACTCTTCCGAACAGGACACTAAGTCGACAAGTGGCGCGTGTTCAACGAACACGCCGAACCTCCCGTTTTTCTTTTCACCCTATGTGATCAGCCGTAGCCCTGACCAACCAGGGGGCTGGCCAGGCCGCATATGCGTCAACCGTCCGATACGGCAGGGGCGGTGGGCGCACTCACGTCGAAGTGTCCCGCTTGGGGGGCGGCTTTCATCAGAGCGGTGAGGACCCCGGCCTTCACTTGACCGTCCTCGCCGCTGCCCCAGTTCACCGTACGACCCCGGGTGAGCTCCAGGGAGATCGAATCGTACGAGACGACCCGTACGACCTCGGTGTCCTTGGCGACATCGCCCGGAAGCCCGCCCGCGACCCGGACCGCCTCCCGCACCAGCCGGTCGCTGCCGAAGCGACGTAGACCAGGCGACTGACGAGGTGTCAGCTCCAGGGTCGGTACGCGCCGGGGCGCTTTGTCCACCGTCGCGAAGCGCACGCCTTTCGCGTCCACTTCGACGAACTTCGCACCCTTTTTCACCAGCAGGACCGGCTGCCGTTCGGTCACTTTAAGTCCGATTCCATGCGGCCATGACCGCACGACATCCACCGAGTCGATACGAGGCACCTTCTGGCGCAATCGGTCGGCGATGGCGTCGGTGTCCACGGAGATGAGCGGGGCGCCGAGCGGTACCGCCGCGGCGGCCTCGACCTCGGCCGGGGTCAGCACGTCCACACCGGTCGTCCGGACCCGTTCGGCCCGGAGCCAGGGAGAGCCGTAGAGCGCCCAGACGGCCCCCGAACCGAGCAGCAGGACCAGCACGCCGGTCACGATCAACCGGGTGCGGCTGGACCGCCAACGCCGTTGCGGGCTCGGCGGATCGGCCGGGGATTCCTTCTGCTGCGCTGCACCGCGCTGGGCGGTCGTCGGTCCGGCCACGCTCGCTCCTCACACCGGGTCCGGGAGCCGCGCCCCCGGACCCGTCCGCCTCACGCGCCTCGGCGTGCGGAAATCGCCTCGTACACCATGCCGACGAGCAGGTCGTCGGCGTCCCGGCGGCCGAACTCGGCGGCGGCACGGGACATTTCGTACAGCCGGTGCGGATCGGCGAGCACGGGCAGGACGTTGCCCTGCACCCACTCGGGGGTGAGCGCCGCGTCGTCCACCAGCAGACCGCCCCCCGCGTTCACCACCGGCTGGGCGTTGAGCCGCTGTTCGCCGTTGCCGATGGGCAGCGGCACATAGGCGGCGGGGAGTCCGACGGCGGAGAGCTCGGCGACGGTCATCGCGCCCGCGCGGCAGAGCATCATGTCGGCCGCCGCGTACGCGAGGTCCATCCGGTCCACGTACGGTACCGGGATGTACGGCGGCATACCGGGCATGTTGTCGACGTGGGGCAGTTCGTTCTTCGGTCCGACCACGTGCAGGATCTGGATCCCGGAGCGCTGGAGCAGCGGGGCGACCCGCTGGACCACCTCGTTGAGGCGGCGTGCGCCCTGGGAGCCGCCGGAGACCAGCAGCGTCGGCAGGTTGGGGTCGAGCCCGAAGGTGGCACGCGCCTCGGGGCGGACCCGGGCGCGGTCCAGGGTGGCGATGGTCCGGCGCAGCGGGATGCCGATGTAACGGGCGCCGCGGAGCTTGCTGTCGGGGGTGGAGACGGCGACCCCGTGGGCGTACCGCGAGCCGATCTTGTTGGCCAGACCGGGCCGGGCGTTGGCCTCGTGGACGACGATCGGCACACCGGCGCGCTTGGCCGCCAGGTAGCCGGGCAGGGCGACGTAGCCGCCGAAGCCGACCACACAGTCCGCCTTGGTCCGCTCCAGGACCTGCTCGGCGGCCTTGATGGTGCCGCGCAACCGCCCCGGGACAGTGATCAGTTCCGGGGTGGGCTTGCGCGGCAGCGGTACGGCCGGGATCAGGGCGAGTTCGTACCCCCGCTCGGGTACGAGCCTGGTCTCGAGTCCGCGCTCCGTGCCCAGGGCAGTGATCCCCACGGTCGGGTCCTGCCTGCGCAGGGCGTCCGCGAGGGCGAGCGCGGGCTCGATGTGGCCGGCGGTCCCCCCGCCGGCGAGTACGACATGCACCGAAATTCACCGCTCTCCGGACGGACGCTTCTTGACGCGCCGTCTCATCGTCTTCCATCTCACCCCGGTCCTCCGCATGGCCAGGGCCGCCTTCGCGGCGGGTTCCTCTCGCGCGAACGCGATCAGCAGCCCGACGGCGAACATGGTCGGCAGCAGGGCCGACCCTCCGTAGGAGAACAGCGGGAGCGGGACACCGGCGATCGGCAGCAGGCCGAGCACCGCACCGATGTTGATCATGAACTGCACCATGATCCAGGTGGTCACGCCTCCCGCGGCGTACCTCACGAAGGAGTCCTCCGTGCGTCCGGCCACGCGGATACTCGCATAGCCTAGAGCCGCGAAGAGAGCGAGCACCGACAGCGTCCCCGCCAGCCCCAGTTCCTCGCCGGTGATGGCGAAGATGAAGTCGGTGTGCGGTTCAGGCAGTTGACCCCATTTTTCCACACTCGCGCCGAGCCCGGAACCGAACCATCCGCCGGAGGCCAGGGCGTAGATGCCGTGCACGGCCTGCCAGCAGGAGTCATCGGGGCCCGGTTCGGTGGCGCCGACGCAGGCGAGCCGGGACATCCGGTTCGGGCTGGTCTTGATCAGCACGAGCGCGATCACGGTGGCGACGGCGAGCACTCCGGCGAAGAGCCGGGTGGGGGCGCCCGCCAGCCAGAGCAGCCCGAACAGGATCGCCGTGAGGATGATCGCAGTGCCCATGTCACCGCCGAGCATGATCAGCCCGAGGAGCATGAAGGCGACCGGGACGAGCGGGACGAGCATGTGCTTCCACTGCGTGAGCAGTTGCTTGTCCTGTTTGCGGGCGAGCAGGTCGGCGCCCCACAGAACCAGGGCGAGCTTGCCGAACTCGCTGGGCTGGAGCTGGAAGGGGCCGCCCAGGGAGAGCCAGTTCTGGTTGCCGTTGATCGACATCCCTATCCCCGGCACCTGGACCAGCACCATCAGGAAGACGGCTCCCAGGAGCAGCGGATAGGCCAGCGCCCGGTGCAGTTTGACGGGCATCCGGGCGGCGACCGCCATCAGGACGGCGCCGATGACGGCGGCGAGGAACTGTTTACGGAAGAAGTAGCCGCCGGGCTTGTTCAGCTCCAGGGCCTTGATCATCGACGCGGAGTAGACCATCACCAGGCCGAGCACGGTGATCAGCAGGCCGGCGCCCAGGATCACGTAGTACGCGGTCAGGGGGCGGTCCCAGGCCCGCCGCGCCCGCTCGTACAGCCGCCGTGCCGCGCCGCCGCGAGGGGCGCGGGGAGAGCCGGTGGAACGGCCCTTGGGGCGCGGCGGGGCGGGGCGCCGGGGCCCGGCGGCGGAACGGACCCGCAGCAGGGGTCCGAGGGGCGCCCCCGCGCCCGCGGGCAGGGGCGGGGCGAGTGCCCGGCTGATCGCCGCGGTGACCCGTGGGCGGTCCCCACGGGCCGTCACGGCGGAACTCTCTTCGGCCGGCATTTCGCTGTCCCCTCCACTGTGCGTGCCCGGGGCCGCAGCCGAGGGCCGGGCGGCCGCGGCACGGCCGCCCGCGCCCGGTCCTCCGGGCGGTACGGCGCGGAGGCCGGCCCCGTCAGTCGCTCTCGGCTGCGAGCGCGCGGACCGCGTCCGCGAACGCCTCGCCCCGTTTGTTGTAGTTGACGAACATGTCCATCGAGGCACAGGCCGGGGCCAGCAGGACGGTGTCCCCCGGCCGGGCGAGCCGGGCCGCCTCGCGGACCGCCTCGGACATCGCCCCAGTGTCGGTCCGGTCGAGGTCGACCACCGGCACCTCGGGGGCGTGTCGCGCGAGGGCTTCGCGGATCAGCGCCCGGTCCCGGCCCATCAACACCACGCCGCGCAGCCGCCCGGCGGCCCCCGTCACCAGTTCGTCGAAGGCGGCGCCCTTGGCGAGGCCGCCGGCGATCCACACGATCGGGTCGTAGGCGGCGAGGGATGCCTCGGCGGCATGGGTGTTGGTGGCCTTGGAGTCGTCGACGTAGGCGACCTCGGCGACGTCCGCGACGTGCTCGATGCGGTGCGGGTCGGGGCGGAAGGCCCGCAGGCCGTCCCGTACCGCCGCGGGCTCGACGCCGAAGGCGCGGGCCAGGGCCGCCGCCGCCAGGGCGTTGGCGATGTTGTGCGGCGCGGCCGGGACGACGTCGCAGACCTCGGCGAGCTCCTGGGCCTGCTCGTGCCGGTTCTTCACGAAGGCCCGGTCGACGAGGATGCCGTCCACGACGCCCAGCTGGGAGGGGCCCGGCGTGCCCAGCGTGAAACCGATGGCGCGGCAGCCCTCCTCGACGTCCGCCTCTCGGACCAGGTCCTCGGTCGCCTTCTGAGCCACGTTGTAGACGCAGGCGACGCGGTTGCCCTGGTAGATCCGGCCCTTGTCGGCGGCGTACGCCTCCATGGAGCCGTGCCAGTCGAGGTGGTCGGGGGCCAGGTTGAGGACCGCCGCGCAGTGGGCGCGCAGCGACGGCGCCCAGTGCAGCTGGTAGCTGGACAGTTCGACGGCGAGCACGTCGTACTCCTCGTCGCCGAGGACGGCGTCGAGGAGGGAGACACCGATGTTGCCGACGGCCGCGGTGCGCAGCCCGGCCGCCTCCAGGATGGAGGCGAGCATCCGCACGGTCGTGGTCTTGCCGTTCGTACCGGTGACCGCGAGCCAGGGCGCCGCGCCGGGGCCGCGCAGCCGCCAGGCGAGTTCGACATCGCCCCAGACCGGGACGCCCGCCTCGGCGGCCGCGGCGAACAGCGGCTTGTCGGGCCTCCAGCCGGGGGCGGTGACGACGAGCTCGGTGGACTCGGGCAGGGTCGCCCCGTCGCCGAGACGGACGGTGATTGCGCCCACCCGTCGCCCACCGCCACCCTTGACCGAGGCGCTTCGCGCCGCTGCCCAGGATTCCAGTTCGGCGGCCTGCGCGCGGGAACGCTCGTCGTCCCCGTCGTCGACGACCGTGACGACGGCGCCGAGGCCGTGCAGCGCCCGGGCCGCCGGAATTCCGGAGACCCCCAGTCCGGCGACGGTGACGCGCTTGCCCTGCCAGTCCACTGTGCTCACTTCTCGGCTGCCCATCCCGCGTAGAAGAGTCCGAGGCCGACGATCACGCACATGCCCTGGATGATCCAGAAGCGGACCACCACAAGGACCTCGGACCACCCCTTGAGTTCGAAGTGGTGCTGGAGCGGCGCCATCCGGAAGACCCGCTTGCCGGTCATCTTGAAGGAACCGACCTGGATGACCACGGACATGGTGATCATCACGAAGAGACCGCCGAGGACGGCCAGCAGGAACTCCGTGCGGGAGCAGATCGCCAGGCCGGACAGTGCGCCGCCGAGGGCGAGCGAGCCGGTGTCGCCCATGAAGATCTTGGCGGGCGAGGTGTTCCACCACAGGAAGCCGAAGCAGGCGCCCATCAGCGCGGAGGCGACGACGGCGAGGTCGAGCGGATCGCGTACCTGGAAACAGGCGTGGGGGTTGGTCAGGGCCTCCGCGTTGGCGCAGGACTCCTGGAACTGCCACAGCCCGATGAAGGTGTACGCGCCGAAGACCATCACGGACGCGCCGGTGGCCAGACCGTCGAGGCCGTCCGTGAGGTTCACGCCGTTGGACATGGCGAGGATCATGAACAGGGCCCAGACGACGAACAGCACCGGGCCGATCGACCAGCCGAAGTCTGTGACGAACGACAGCTTCATGGAGGCCGGGGTGTTGCCGCGGGCGTCGGCGAACTGGAGCGAGAGCACCGCGAAGGCGACACCGACGATCAGCTGGCCCGCCATCTTCGCCTTGGCCCGCAGACCCAGCGAACGCTGCTTGACGATCTTGATGTAGTCGTCGAGGAAACCGACGAGGCCCATGCCGGCCATCAGGAAGAGCACCAGCACGCCGGAGAAGGTCATCGGCTCGCCGGTGATCACCTTCGTCAGGAAGTACGCGATGATCGTGGCCAGGATGAAGGCGATCCCACCCATGGTGGGGGTGCCCTTCTTGGACCCGTGGGTGCGCGGGCCGTCGTCCCGGATGAACTGGCCGTATCCCTTGCGGGCCAGCAGCTTGATGAGCAGCGGAGTTCCGACCAGGGTCAGGAAGAGCCCGATGGCCCCCGCGAACAGGATCTGCCTCATCGGCCGGCGACCTCGCCCTCGGACGCGTTCTCCAGCAGTGCCATGGCGACCTGCTCCAAGCCGACCGACCGGGACGCCTTCACCAGCACGACGTCTCCCGGGCGCAGTTCACTGCGCAACAGGTCGACCGCAGCCTGTGCGTCGGACACGTGCACCGACTCCTCACCCCACGAACCCTCGTTGTATGCGCCCAGTTGCAGCCAGGAGGCCTCTTTGCCCCCCACCGCGACGAGCTTGCTGACGTTGAGTCGGACGGCGAGCCGTCCGACCGCGTCGTGCTCGGCGAGCGAGGCGTCGCCCAGCTCGGCCATGGGGCCGAGCACCGCCCACGTACGGCGGCCCCTCCCCATGGCGGCCAGTGCGCGCAGCGCTGCCTTCATGGATTCGGGGTTCGCGTTGTAGGCGTCGTTGACGATCGTCACGCCGTCCGGACGCTCGGTGACCTCCATGCGCCAGCGGGAGAGGGTGCCCGCCTCGGACAGCCCTTCGGCGATCTCGTCTGCGGACAGGCCCAGCTCATGGGCGACGGCGGCCGCGGCGAGCGCGTTCGACACGTGGTGCTCACCGTACAGGCGCATCGTCACATCGCTGCACCCGGTGGGTGTGTGGAGCGTGAAAGCGGGGCGGCCGTCGTCGGTGAGACGTACGTTCTCGCCCCGTACGTCCGCTTCCGCGGCCTCGCCGAAGAGCAGCACCCGTGCCTTCGTGCGGGCGGTCATGGCGCGGACGAACGGGTCGTCGGCGTTGAGCACGGCGACGCCGTCCTCGGGCAGGGACTCGACCATCTCGCCCTTGGCCCGGGCGATCTGCTCCCGGCCGCCGAACTCGCCGATGTGGGCGGTGCCGACGTTGAGGACGAGGCCGATGCGGGGCGGGACGAGACCGGTGAGATAGCGGATGTCGCCGATGTAGCGCGCGCCCATCTCCAGGACGAGGTGCCGGGTCTCCTCGGTGGCGCGCAGCGCGGTGAGCGGCAGGCCGATCTCGTTGTTGAGGTTGCCCGCCGGGTAGACGGTGGGGCCCTTGCGTTCGAGGAGTTGGGCGATGAGGTCCTTGGTGGAGGTCTTGCCCGCGGAGCCGGTGAGGGCGACGACGGTGGTGCCGAGGCGGCCGACGACGGCGCGGGCGAGCGCGCCGAGCGCGGCCACGACGTCGTCGACGACGATCGCCGGAACACCGACGGGGCGGGCGGCCAGCACGGCTGCCGCGCCCGCCTCGACGGCGCGCTGCGCGTAGTCGTGGCCGTCGACCCGCTCTCCGGCGAAGGCTGCGAACAGGCTGCCCTGCTCCACCTGTCGGGAGTCGATGACGACGGGCCCGCCGACGACTGCTGCCGGATCGGGTATGTCGTGTGGCTGCCCGCCGACGATTTCGGCGATCTCGGCGAGGGAAAGGGCGATCACTTGGTCATCCCTGACTGTTGTTCTCGTGGGTGTGGGCGCGGTCGTCGGTACCGGGGGTGCCGTCGTGCCCCAGGGAGCGTTCGATGGCCGCGCGCAGGACCACGCGGTCGTCGAAGGGGCGTATCACGCCGTGGATGTCCTGCCCCTGCTCGTGGCCCTTGCCGGCGACCAGCACGGTGTCACCGGGCTCGGCACGGGCGACCGCGGCGGCGATGGCGGCGGCCCGGTCGGCGTCGACCAGGACGTCGCCCCGCTCGTGGACGGGCACCTCGGCGGCGCCCGCGAGCATGGCGGCGAGGATTTTGAGGGGGTCCTCGGAACGGGGGTTGTCGGAGGTCAGTACGGCGGTGTCGGCGAGCCGGGCCGCGGCTGCGCCCATCGGGCCGCGTTTGGTGGTGTCGCGGTCGCCGCCGCAGCCGAGGACGATGTGCAGCCTGCCCCGGGTGACCTTGCGGAGCGAACGGAGCACGGACTCGACGGCGTCGGTCTTGTGCGCGTAGTCGACGACGGCGAGGTAGTCCTGCCCGGCGTCGACGCGTTCCAGCCGCCCGGGGACGCCCGGGACGGCGGCGACGCCGTCGGCGACGGTCTGCGGGTCGAGGCCCGCGACGGCGAGCGTGACGACGGCGGCGAGGGAGTTGGCCACGTTGAACGGGCCGGGCAGCGGGGCCCTGGCGGCGATCCGCTCGCCCTTGGGGCCGACGACGGTGAACGTGGAGCCCAGGGGCCCGACCTCCACGCCCTCGGCGCGCCAGTCGGCGTCCGGATGGCCCTCGGCGGAGAAGGTGACGACCGGGACCGATGCCTCGGCGAGGAGCCTGCGGCCGTAGGCGTCGTCGAAGTTGACGACGCCCTGCCGACTGCGGCGCGGGGTGAAGAGCTGCGCCTTGGCCTGGAAGTAGTCCTCCATCCCGGAGTGGAACTCCATGTGCTCCGGGCTGAGGTTGTTGAAGACCGCGACGTCGAAGACGCATCCGTCGACCCGGCCGAGCACCAGCGCGTGGCTGGAGACCTCCATGGTCACCGCGTCGACACCGCGTTCGCGCATCACGGCGAGCAGGGCCTGGAGGTCGGTGGCCTCGGGGGTGGTGCGCTCGGACTTGATGCGTTCGTCGCCGATGCGCGTCTCCACCGTGCCGATCAGCCCGGTGGCCCGCCCGGCGGCGCGCAGGCCGCCCTCGACGAGGTACGCGGTGGTGGTCTTGCCGGAGGTTCCGGTGATGCCGATCCGCAGGAGGCCGTCGCCGGGCCGTCCGTAGATCTCTGCGGCGAGTTCGCCCATACGGGCGCGCGGGTCCTCGGTGACCAGGACCGGCAGTCCGGTGGCGGCGGCGCGCTCGGCGCCGGCCGGGTCGGTGAGGACCGCCGCGGCGCCGAGGCCGGCCGCCTGGGCGGCGAAGTCGGCACCGTGGAAGCGGGCGCCCGGCAGGGCCGCGTAGACGTCACCGGGTCTCACCGCCCGGGAGTCATGGGTGATTCCGGTGACCTCGGCGGTCCCCGGCGGCTCGACTCCCAGCCGGGCTGCCAGCTCGCGGAGCGGCGTCGGCCTGAGCCGATCCGGGCGGGGCGCTCCCGGCTGGTTCACGGGAGCGGCCTTCTGGGTGGTTTGGAACTGATCAGCGTGGGGCACGGCGGTGAGCGTACCGGGCTCACCCGGCCTCTCGCGAAGTGAGGGGCCGGGGTCCCGGTGGTTCCCGTTCCGGTTCCCGGGATCGGGCGTGATGGTCGTCACTGATCGGTCCCCCGTGTTCACTCGCCGGGATCGAAGGACACCGGCAGCCTGGCCGGCGGCTTGCCGGACGGTGGGGTCTGGAGGGTCTTCAGCGCGAACTCCATGACCTCCTTGTAGATCGGCCCGCAGATCTGGCCACCGAAGTAGCTGCCCTTGGTCGGGTTCTGGATCGCGCAGTAGACGGTGATCTGCGGGGCGTCGGCCGGTGCGAAGCCCGCGAAGGACGCGGTGTATCCGCGGTAGCCGCCGCGTACGGGATCGACCCGGTTGGCCGTACCGGTCTTGCCCGCCACCCGGTAGCCGGGGATCTTCGCCTTCGTCCCGGTGCCCTCCTCGTCGCCGACCACCGACTCCAGCATGGTGGCGAGCGTCTTGGCGGTCTTGTCGCTGACCACCCGGGTCTCCTTCGGCGCGGGTGCCGGTTCGAAGCGCCCGTCGGGGCCCTTGGCGCCGCGTACCAGCGTCGGGGCGATGCGGACGCCGCCGTTCGCAATCGTCGAGTAGATGGAGGCGGCCTGCATCGCGTTGACCGAGAGGCCCTGGCCGAACGGGATCGTGTACTGCTGCGAGGTCGACCAGTCCCCGGGCTCGGCGAGGATGCCGGGGGTCTCGCCCGGGTAGCCGAGTCCGGTCGGCGAGCCGATCCCGAACTTGCGGAGGTAGGAGTAGAGGACCCGGTTGGCCTCGGCCTGCGTCTCGCCGAGTTCGCCGGTGGCCAGGATGGTGCCGATGTTGCTGGACTTGGCGAGCACGCCGTTGAGCGTCAGGTACCAGGTGGGGTGGTCGATGTCGTCCTTGAAGAGCCGGTCGCCGCGGTGCAGCCGGTTGGGGACGGTGACGTGGGTGCCGGGGGTGGCGACGCCCTCCTCCAGCACGGCCGCCATGGACATGACCTTGCTGGTGGAGCCGGGTTCGTAGGCGTCCTGGAGCGCCGCGTTCCCCAGGGACGCCGCGTCGGCCTTCGAGAGGTCGTTGGGGTCGAAGCCGGGGGCGTTGGCCATCGCGAGGACCTCGCCGGTCCTGGTGTTCTGCACGACGACGTAGCCGCGGTCGGCCTTGGACTTCTTCACCTGGGCGGTGATGGCCTGCTGGGCGGCCCACTGGATGTCGCGGTCGATGGTCAGCTCGATGTCGGAGCCGGGGACGGCCGGGACCTCCTTGGTGCCCGCGGTGGGGACCCGACGGCCGCCGGACTGGGCGTAGCTGATCGTGCCGTCCTCGCCCGCGAGCTGCTCGTTGAGCTGGGCTTCGAGGCCGCCCGCGCCCTTGCCCTCGGCATTGACGTAGCCCAGTATCCCGGCGGCGAGACCGCCGTTGGGGTAGACCCGCTTGGTGGTCGCCTCCTGGAAGACGCCCGCCAGCACGTTGCCCCCGGGGCCGCCGGCCGCCTTGTCCTTGGCCGCCTTCTCGGCGAAGACGGACTTGAGGTCCCTGATCTGGTTCCAGACCTGCGGGGTCTGCCGACGGGCCAGGACGGCGTAGCGGCCCTTCCCGGTCAGCTTGGCGGTCAGCTCGGCGGCGTCGGCGCCGAGGATCGGGGCCAGGAGCTCGGCCGCCTGCCGGGGCGCGTCGGGAACCTTGCTGAACTCGGGCGTGAACATCGACGGATCGGCGGTGATGTCGTACGCGTCGACGCTGGTGGCAAGGGCGACGCCGCGGCGGTCGGTGATCTGGCCGCGTTCGGCGGCGACGGTGTGCTTGAAGTAGCGGTTCACCTCGGCCTTGGCCGCGTACGCGCTGGCGTCGACGGCCTGGACCTGGAGGAGCCGGACCACGAACACCAGCATGACGAGCGTCAGGGCGACACCGACCAGGCGGAGGCGGGGGCGCGGGCTGCCGAGCCGCAGGGGGCCCGCGGGCCGGTTGCGGGGCGCGCGGGAGCGGGGCGCGGGGGGCGCGGACCTGCGGGTGGCGGGCCGGGGGCGGCGCCGGTCCCCGGCGGCGCCGCGCGGACGTGCGGGGCCGGGGACCCGGCGGCGCGGTGGTTCCTTGGGCGGCACTGCGTCACCTGCCGGGGCTCGTCGGAGGCTGGCCCGCCGGGGTGCGCGGCCCGGTGGACGGATTCGGTGTGGCGCCCATGGGGGTGACGCCCGTGGGAACGGCCGTCGCCGAGGGGGCGGGCGAGGCCGGTGCCCGGCCGGCCGCCGGCGCTGTCGCGGAAGTGGTGACGACGGGCTTGCGCGGCGGCTCGGGGATCGGTTCGGCGGTGGCCTCGTCGGGCAGGCCCCGCACCTTGCCGTCCGGGCCGAGGAAGGCGGGACTGCCGCCGGGCACCATGCCCAGTTCGCGGGCCCGCCGCTCCAGCGCGTCCGGCCTGGAGAGGCCGTCGACGTCGTGCTGGAGGGCCTGCTCCTCGTCGGTCAGCTCGGTGGTCCGCTTCTTCAGCTCGCTCAGCCTGAACGATCCTTCGTTGATGGCCGAGTTGAGCATCAGGAGCGCGATCAGGCCACCGCTGAGGAGCAGGACGACGAGCAGGACGAAGGGAGTGCGGGCCGCTGTGCTGGGCCCGGACGGCATCAGCCGGGCGAGCCGCGCGGCCCGCCCTTTCATCTGCCGGGCCGGTCCGCTCACCGTGCCGCCCCGGTCGTCGCCGATGTCCGGGCCCCCGGGCGCCCGGCGCTCATCGCTCGTCCTCGCGGATCCGCTCGGCGCCGCGCAGCCGGGCCGGGGCGGCGCGGCGGTTCTCGGCGACCTCCTCCTCCGTGGGCAGTTCGGCGCCGCGCGTCAGGAGCTTCAGCCGGGGCTGGTAGCGCTCCGGCACGACGGGCAGACCGGGCGGTGCCGTGGTGGCGGCGCCCGCCGCGAAGACCTGCTTGACCAGCCGGTCCTCCAGCGAGTGGTACGAGAGGACGGCGATGCGTCCGCCGACCGCGAGGCTCCGCACCGCTGCCGGGATGGCCCGCTCCAGGACGGCCAGCTCACCGTTGACCTCGATGCGCAGCGCCTGGAACGTGCGCTTGGCGGGGTTGCCCCCGGTGCGCTTGGCGGCCTGCGGCAGTGCGTCACGGATCAGCTCGACAAGCCGGGCGCTGTTGCTGAACGGCTCCTTCTCGCGCTCGCGCACGATCGCCGAGACGATCCGCTTGGCCTGCTTCTCCTCGCCGTACGCGCGAAGGATCCGGACCAGTTCGCCCGGCGGGTAGGTGTTGAGGACCTCGGCGGCGCCGATCCCCGTCGTCTGGTCCATGCGCATGTCGAGCGGCGCGTCCTGGGCGTAGGCGAAGCCGCGGTCGGCCTCGTCCAGCTGCATGGAGGAGACGCCGAGGTCGAACAGGACGCCCTGGACCTTCGGGACGCCGAGCCTGGCGAGCACCTCGGGCAGTTCGTCGTAGACCGCGTGCACCAGGGTGGCCCGGTCGCCGTACGGGGCGAGCCGCTCGCCGGAGAGCCGCAGCGCCTCCTTGTCCCGGTCGAGGGCGATCAGCCGTGCCGAGGGGAAGGCGGAGAGCAGCGCCTCGCTGTGCCCGCCGAGGCCGAGGGTGCAGTCGACGACCACGGGATGCTGCGGCTGAGGCGCCTCCAGAGCAGGGGCCAACAGGTCCAGGCACCGCTGGAGCATCACCGGGACGTGTCGGGTCTGGCTCATGCGCCCTCTCAGGCTCAGGTCCCGCGCGGCGGACGTACGGCCGGGTCCCCGCCCGCTCGGAAGGGGAGGTCGTCCGGCGCCGGGGAAGGGGCGCCGGGCGACCGTCGAACGGGAGAGGGCCGGACCGTACGTACGCGGCACACGGGGGAATTCCACGGAATGTGCGGGGTGTCGTAACTTCCCGTCACTTTAGTCCACCCTGCCATTCGATCGATTCCCGATCAATCAGCCGGACAACGCGTCGCCCGGCCCCTCGTCCACCTGGTTGTTCACCCGGCGGAATGAACTGTTGTGAGACTTGTGGGTTACCTCACAACAGTAGTCGTTGGCGTTCTTTGTCCTCTTCCACAGCACGACGCGACCCGCCACGGAAGATAACGTCGTAGCCATGTCGACTTCCGCGCACTCCCCCGCCGGGCCCTCCGCTCCCGCTGCCGCCCCGGACCGCACCGGGGGCACGGTCACCGACCGCCTGGTCGAGGCGAACGTCCGGTACGCCGCAGGTTTCGAGGACCCGGGCATGGACGCCAAACCGGTCCTGCGCGTCGCCGTGGTCGCGTGCATGGACGCCCGGCTCGACCTGCACGACGCGCTCGGTCTCGCGCTCGGCGACTGCCACACCATTCGCAACGCGGGCGGTGTGGTCACCGACGACGTCATCCGTTCGCTGACCATCAGCCAGCGGGCGCTCGGCACCCGCAGCATCGTCCTGATCCACCACACGAATTGCGGTCTGGAATCGATCACGGAGGAATTCCGCCAGGAACTGGAGGCGGAGGTCGGACAGCGTCCGGTCTGGGCCGTGGAGGCGTACAAGGACGCTGATCAGGACGTGCGGCAGTCGATGCAGCGCGTGCGCACCTCGCCGTTCCTGCTGCACACGGATGACGTCCGCGGTTTCGTCTTCGACGTGACGACCGGTCTGCTGCGCGAGGTGCTCCCCGTCTCCTGACCGCCGAAACCGCCTCCTCCCTGGCCGACCGGACCGTCTCCCTGCCACCCGGACGACCTCCTGTCACCTCGGACGCCCATCGATCCCGATGAAACCCATCGAACCCGACATACCGCCCCGAGTTGTCCACAGGCGAGTGACACCAAGCGGTAACGGCACAAGAATGCGCGTGTGACATCCCGCCGGACGTTTCCGGTGAGGTGTCCGTTTTTCGGGGTGGGCCGGACCGCCACGCGCGCATTCGGTCCGTGAATGGGGTATCCCCCGCTCCTGGTGGGCGCGGGACAGGGCCGAGGAGGGCCGGGTGACGACCTATGACGATCGAGCGAGCCTCACAGATCTGACCGCGATCACGGAGCGGGTGCGCAGGTCGGTGGAGAGCGTGATCGAGGGAAAGCCCGAGGTCGTGCGGCTCTCGCTGACCGTGCTGCTGGCGCAGGGGCATCTTCTCATCGAGGACGTCCCCGGGGTCGGCAAGACGATGCTGGCCAAGGCGCTGGCCCGGTCCGTCGACTGCTCGGTGCGGCGCATCCAGTTCACACCTGACCTGCTGCCCTCGGACATCACCGGTGTGTCCGTCTTCGACCAGCAGCGGCGCGACTTCGAGTTCAAGCCGGGCGCGATCTTCGCGCAGGTCGTGATCGGCGACGAGATCAACCGTGCCTCGCCGAAGACGCAGTCGGCGCTGCTGGAATCGATGGAGGAGCGTCAGGTCACCATCGACGGGCAGACGTACGAGCTGCCCGACCCGTTCATGGTGGTGGCCACCCAGAACCCGGTGGAGATGGAGGGAACCTACCCGCTGCCCGAGGCCCAGCGCGACCGGTTCATGGCACGGGTGTCGATGGGCTACCCGAGCGCCGAGGCGGAGCTGCGGATGCTCGACGTGCACGGCGAGCTCTCGCCGCTCGACGATCTGCGGCCGGTGGCCCACGCCCATGAGATCGCGAAACTGATCGAGGCGGTACGGACCATCCACGTGGCCGAACCCGTGCGGCGCTACGCCGTGGAGCTGGTCGGGGCCACGCGCGGCCATCCCGACCTCAGGCTCGGCGCGTCGCCGCGCGCCACCCTGCATCTGCTGCGCGCGGCGAGGGCCTCGGCGGCGCTGGCCGGCCGCGACTACTGCCTGCCGGACGACGTGCAGGCGCTGGCGGTCGCGGTGCTCGCGCACCGGCTGCTGCCGACGGCACAGGCCCAGCTGAACCGCCGCACCGCCGAGGAAGTCGTGCGGGACATCCTCGGGCGGACACCGGTGCCGTCCGCCGACGGTGGTGTCCGGATGCCCGGGAGCCGGCCGGGCCGTCCGGCGTACGACCGGACGCGGTCCGGCGCGCGGCGGGTGTGATGGCCTACGGGGGGCCGGGCCCCAGGGACGACGGCGGGGGCGGCTCGCGGGCCGCGCTGAGCGGGCTGACCACGCGCGGGCGGTCGTTCCTCGCGGCCGGTGTCGCCGCGATGGTCTGCGCGTACGTGCTGGGCCAGGCCGATCTGCTGCGGGTCGGGCTGCTGCTCGCCGCCCTGCCGCTGGTGAGCGTGGTGGTGCTCGTCCGCACGCGCCACCGGGTCGCGGGCACCCGTCGGCTCGCGCCGTCCCGGGTCCCCGCGGGCACGGAGGCCCGGGTCCACCTGCGGATGGAGAATGTGTCGCGCCTGCCGACGGCGCTGCTGATGCTCCAGGACCGGGTGCCCTACGTGCTCGGGCCGAGGCCCCGGTTCGTACTGGACCGGGTGGAGCCGGGCGGGCGGCGCGAGGTGTCCTACCGGGTGCGGTCGGATCTGCGGGGACGCTACCCGCTGGGACCGCTGCAGTTGCGACTGAGCGACCCGTTCGGCATGTGTGAACTCACCCGCCCCTTCAGCGCGTACGACACGCTCGTCGTCGTACCGCGGACGGAGCCGCTGCCGCCGGTGCGGCTGGCGGGCGGGGCCCCGGGGTACGGCGAGGGGCGGCAGCGGTCGGCTGCCCTCGCCGGCGACGACGACGTCATTCCGCGCGGCTACCGGCACGGCGACGACCTGCGCCGGGTGCACTGGCGCTCGACCGCGCGGTACGGGGAGCTGATGGTGCGCCGCGAGGAGCAGCCGCAGCGCCCGCAGTGCACCGTGCTGCTGGACACCCGGCGGACCGCGTACCGGGGAGCCGGACCGGATTCCGCCTTCGAGTGGGCGGTGTCCGGCGCGGCGTCCGCTCTGGTCCACATGCTGGAGCAGGGCTTCTCGGTCCGGTTGCTGACGGACGACGGGAACGCCGTCCCGGGTGCGGCCGCGGGTGGTCTCGCGGGTTCGACGCACGAGTCCGCCGAGGCCGCGAGCCTGCTGATGGACACTCTGGCGTTGATCGGCCACTCCGACGGGACCGGTCTGTCGCGCGCGTACGACATGCTGCGCGACGGCGACGGGCTGCTCATCGCGTTCCTGGGGGCTCTGGACGAGGAGCGGGCGGCGGAGGTGGCCCGGATGCGGCGGCGCAGCGCGGGTGCTGTGGCGTTCGTGCTGGACGGCGCGGACTGGGAGACCGGCGACGTCCCGCCGGCGGGAGCGCGGGAGGCGTTCGAGCGGCGGTTGCGGCTGCTGCGCGAATCGGGCTGGACGGCGGTCGCGGTGGGGCCGGGGACCAGCCTCGCCGAGCACTGGCGGCGGGCGGGACGGCCGGGGGCGACGGACGGGCCCGCCGCCGTCGGCACGACGGGTTTCTCCGGGGGGTGGTCATGAGCGGTCGTGGTCGGCTGACGCTGTGCGGCGTCGCGGCGACGCTGCTGGCGGCATGCTCGCTGCTGCCGCTGGTCGAGCCGGCGGCGTGGATCCTGCCCGCCGCGATCCTGCTGGCGGTACAGGGCGGGGCGGGGGCGCTGATCCGCCGGGCGCCGGTGCCCCGGACGCTGGTCGTCGTCGCGCAGGCACTGGTCGTGCTGGTCCTGTTGACGCTGGTGTTCGCCCGGGAGCAGGCGGTGGCCGGTGTCCTGCCGGGCCCGGAGGCACTCCGGCGGCTGGCGCATCTGCTGGTGTCGGGCGCCGAGGACGTCGGGAGGTACGCCACGCCCGCACCGGCGACGGACGGCATCCGGCTGATGCTGATCGGTGGCGTGCTGCTGGTCGGTCTGCTGGTGGACGCGCTCGCCGTGACGTTCCGCAGCGCGGCACCGGCCGGTCTGCCGCTCCTCGCGCTGTTCTCGGTCGCGGCGGGGCTGTCCGAGGGCGGAGCGGACTGGCTCCGGTTCCTGCTGGCGGCCGGTGGCTATCTGCTGCTCCTGCTGGCCGAGGGCCAGGACCGGCTCTCCCAGTGGGGGCGGGTATTCAGCGGTGGCGCCGGATCCCGGGGCGGTGCGGGCGGCGGCGTGTTCTCCGGCGACCGGCCGACGGCCCCGGTCCGCACCGGGCGCCGCATCGGCGTGCTGGCGCTGGGGGTCTCCCTGGCGGTACCGGCGGCCCTGCCCGCGCTCGACGGCGGTCTGCTGACCGATGCGCGGTCCGGGAACGGCAAGGGCGGCGGCACGGTCTCCGCGGTGAATCCCCTGGTGTCGATGCAGGACGACCTGACCCAGGCGGACAACCGGCAGGTGATCTCCTACCGCACCGATTCCCGGGATTCACAGGGCTTCTATCTGCGGATCCTGGCCCTGGACACGTTCGACGGGAGCGAGTGGCGCCCCTCCACGCGCCGGCTGCGGGACGTACCGAAACGGCTCCCGACCCCGGAGGGTCTCGGCCCGGACGTCAGGGTCACCGAGATCAGGTCGAGCATCTCCGCCGCCCCTTCCTACCGGCAGACCTATCTGCCGCTCCCCTACCCCGCGACCGAGGTCGCAGTCGGCGGGAAATGGCGGTACGAACCGGCTGGGCGGACGCTCGTCGGGGACCGCGGCGAGACGACGGGCGGCGCGCAGTACCGGGTCTCCAGCCTGGTGGTCCGGCCGACCGCCGGTCAGCTGGCCGCGGCGGGCGTCGCGCCGCCCGCCCTGCGGCAGGAGTACACCCGCCTCCCGCGGTCCCTGCCGAAGGTGGTCCACGAGACCGCGGCCAAGGTGGCGAAAGGCGCCGACAACGACTACGAGCGCGCGGTGAAGCTGCAGGACTTCTTCGCCTCGGCCGGCGGTTTCGCCTACGACACCTCGGTCGACTCCGGCACCGGGAGCACCGCGATCGTCCGGTTCCTGAAGGACAAGCGGGGTTTCTGCGTCCACTTCTCGTTCACGATGGCCGCGATGGCCCGGACGCTGGGGATTCCGGCGCGGGTCGCGGTGGGCTTCACCCCCGGTACCCCACAGCCGGACGGTTCGATGTCGGTGGGGCTGCGTGACGCTCACGCCTGGCCCGAGCTGTACTTCGAGGGCATCGGGTGGACGCGTTTCGAGCCGACCCCCACACGGGGCACGGCCCCGTCCTACACGCTGCCGGACGCCCCGAGCAGCGAGGCGTCCGCCCCCGCCGTGCCGGAGAGCGGGCCCTCGGCGGTCCCGAGCGCCGAACCGTCCGTCGCGGACGACTGCCCGGCCCCGATGCGCAAGCAGGGCGAGTGCGGCAGCTCGACGGCTCCGGGCGCGGCGGTTGCGACGGACTCGGGGACGCCCCCGGGCACCGTTCTCGGCCTGGCCGCGATCGTCCTGGTGGTTCTGGGGCTGCCGGTGCTGCCCCTGATCTGGCGGCTCCGGGTGCGCAGACGGCGGCTGGGCTTCTCGGCCGGACGGACACCGGCGGACACGACGGCCAGGACACTGGCGGCCTGGCGGGAGGTCATCGACACCGCGTGGGACCACGGGATCGGACCCGACGACTCCCTGACACCGCGCAAGGCCGCCGACCGCCTGGTACGACTGGGGCGGCTCGGCCCCGAGGCGTCAGCCGCGGTGCACCGGGTCGCTGGGGCGGTGGAGCAGGTTCTCTACGCCCCGCAGCCCCGGCACGACACGGGGATCGCCGGGGACGTGGAGACGGTACGGGCCGGGCTTCGGGAGTCGGCCGGTTGGCGGCCGCGAGTCCGCGCCGTCGTGGCGCCGCGCTCGGCTGCTCGGGTGGTCCGTGCGGCGTCGGAGCGCCGGGCGTCGGTCGGCGAGGGGTGGGCGGCGAGGCTGCGCCGGATCCGGTGGACGGGCCGACTGCACCGGCCGTCCCGTCGGCGGGCATGACGCCCCCGGGTGCCGTCCTCTGCGATGGCGCCCCCGCCGACAGGGCGCGAGCACGGACGAGGGGCGGCCGCGATGTCGCGGTCGCCCCTCGCTGAGCGTTTCCGGGCCGTGACGCGCGCCAGGCGTCGCACGGCAGGCGGCAGTTGAAGGCGGGACCTAGTGGCCCTGTTCGTCGCGGCGGCGCTGCCACCGCTGCTCGATCCGGTCCATCACCGTTCGACGTTGCCTGGGTCGACGGTTCGTACCGCCGGCTCCGGCCGCCGGATGCTCTCCCGGCTTGGGCGCCTTGCGCCAACCAGTGACCGCGAGGACCGCGCAGCCCAGCATGACGAGGAATCCCACCACGCCGATCCAGATCTGCTGGGCGACCATTCCGGCCATGAGGAGCGCGATACCCACAAGGAAGCCTGCGACCGCCTGGTAGACCCGTCGCCGGGTGTACGTACGCAGCCCGCTTCCCTCGAGCGCTGTCGCGAACTTGGGATCTTCGGCGTACAGCGCTCGCTCCATCTGCTCGAGCATTCGCTGCTCGTGCTCCGAGAGCGGCACGGAGTCCTCCTCGTCGTCGGCCGCGGGGGGCGGCCGGTCTGCGGCCCTTCCAGGATAGGCAGGGAATCGCCCCCGTGAAACCCGCCCTCTTTGTCGCACAGCCAGTCCGGGCCGCCACGAAGGATCGGCTGTTGAGGCGTAGATTCCCCGACCTGCGATCCGTCATGCCGGATGCTGCGCTCCGATCATACGGGGCCCGGCCCCCGATCGGGCGTCCCGGGACGTACTCCGTCTGCGGCTGCGTTCCTGATCAGCCATGCCGCGGCCGGGTCACCACCTGCGGCCGACTTGCGGCCGTCCGCGAGTGGTGCTCAGGCGCGCTTCGTACCCAGGACGTGCAGCTGCGTCGCCACCGAGTGGAACGCGGGCAGCTCGGCGGCGGCCGCCTCCAGCTTGAGCAGCGCGTCCATGGCGCCGGGCTCGGTGTCCACCAGGACGCCCGGCACCAGGTCGGCGAAGACCCGTACGCCGTGGACGGCCCCGACCTCCACGTCCGCCGCGGAGACCAGCTCGGTGAGCTGCTCGGCGGTGTAGCGCCGGGGTACCGGGTCTCCCGTGCCCCAGCGGCCCGCCGGGTCGCTGAGCGCCTGCCTCGCCTCGGTGAAGTGACCGGACAGCGCCCTGGCCAGGACGGCACCGCCGAGCCCGGCCGCGAGCAGACTGAGGGCGCCGGACGGGCGGAGCGCCTCGACGGCGTTGCGGACGCCCTCGGCGGGGTCGTCCACGTACTCCAGGACCCCGTGGCACAGGACCGTGTCGAAGCCGCCGCGCTCGACCACCTCGAACAGGCCGTGGATGTCGCCCTGGACCCCCCGGACGCGGTCGGCGACCCCGGCCTCGGCGGCGCGGCGTTCCAGCGCGAAGAGCGCGTTGGGACTGGGGTCGACGACGGTGACGCGGTGGCCGAGGCGGGCCACCGGCACCGCGAAGTTTCCGGTGCCGCCGCCGGTGTCCAGTACGTCCAGGGCGTCCCGGCCGGTCGCCTTGACCTGGTGGTCGAGGGCGTCCTTGAGGACCTCCCAGACCACGGCGGTACGGAGGGAGGCGCGGGGGCGCAGCTGGTCCGACACGGCAGTTGACTCCTCGGCACGGTGCCGCCGTGGACGGCGGAGCGTGAACAGTGCAGGTGGTACGGGTGCTGTCCACCTTATTGCCTCGTGCCGCCGTCGCCGTCATCGCGCGTCGGGCCGACCTCTTTGGGGGGCTTCGGCAGGACCGGCTGGAGCACCAGCATCCGTTCACGGCGAGCACCGCGGGGGCGGTGCGCAGGGCCGCGAGGTGGGCGGTCGCGCCCGCGTTTTGCCTCGGTCCCGAGTCCGGGATAATCTTTTTGAACTGACTAGTCAGTTCAAAACAAGGGAGAGCCAGTGGACAGCCCGCACGGGGCAGCCGTCACCGCCGGGGCCCTCGGACTCAAGGGGTCGCGCGGCTGGGCCTTCCGAGGCGTGGACATCGAGGCCGGGCCGGGGTCGCTGGTGGCGATCGAGGGACCGTCCGGCTCCGGCCGCACCTGCCTGCTGCTCGCGCTCACCGGCCGCATGCGCCCCACCGAGGGCCGGGCGCAGGTCGGCGGACTGCGTCTGCCGCGCAAGATGGCCGCCGTGCGCCGGATCAGCGCGCTGGGCCAGGTGCCCGGGGTCAACGAACTCGACCCGGCCTTCACCGTCGCCGAGCACCTGCGCGAACAGGCTCTGCTCCGACACCGCTACGACGGGGCGCTGCGTGCCCTGCTGCGCCCGCGCGCCGAGCGCGTGGCCGCCGCGCGCGGACGCATCGAAGCGGCGCTCGAGGTCGCCGGGCTCGACCCCGCCACCCTGCCCAAGGGCGAGCGGACCTCCGTACGGGATCTGGAACGGCTGGAGGCACTGCGGCTCTCCATCGCCCTCGCCCTGATCGGCCGGCCCCGGCTGCTCGCGGTGGACGACACCGACCTCAAGCTCTCCGACGCCGAGCGCGTCCGGGCCTGGGACCTGCTGCGGTGCATCGCCGACGACGGCACCACCGTGCTCGCCGTGTGCAGCCAGGCGCCCGAGGGCGCCGTCACCGTACGGACCGACGCCGCGGTCGCACCGGCGGACACGCGGAGCACCGCGGCCGGTGAGACCCCGGCCGCCGGGACCACGCCGGGAACGACGACGGCCGCCGCGATCAGCACGGGGACGACCGCGGCCGCAACGACCACCACCGACGGGCCCGCGACCGACGAGACCTACGCCGACGGGCCCGCGACCGAGGAAGGACGACCGGCCGATGCGTTCGCCGAAACTTGCCGCGCTTGAGCTGAGGCGTTTCGGCCGGGGGAAGCTGCCGGTCGCCGCGCTGATCGCGCTGCTGCTCCTGCCGCTGCTCTACGGCGCCCTGTACCTCTGCTCCTTCTGGGACCCGTACGGCCGCCTCGACAAGATCCCCGTCGCGCTCGTCAACAACGACAAGGGCGCCACCGTCGCCGGGAAGCGCGTCGCGGTCGGTGACGAGATCACCGGCGAACTCCTCGACTCCAAGACCTTCGAGTGGCACGAGGTGAGTTCCGCCGAGGCCCACAAGGGCGTGGAGAACGGCACGTTCTACCTCTCGCTCACCATGCCGTCGGACTTCAGCGAGCGGATCGCCTCCAGTTCGGGCGACTCCCCCGAGACCGGCGCGCTCCAGGTGCGCACGAACGACGCCAACAACTACATCGTCGGGCAGATCTCCCGCTCGGTCTTCTCCGAGGTGCGTACCGCCGCGTCGACCAACGCCTCCCGGACCTTCTACGACCGGATCTTCATCAGCTTCTCCGACCTGCACGACGCGACGGCGAAGGCCGCCGAGGGCGCCGACGACCTCAAGGGCGGCATCGGCAAGGCGAAGAAGGGCTCGCAGGATCTCGCCGACGGGCTGAAGAGCGCCAAGAACGGCAGCAGCAACCTGGCCGGCGGGATCGTCAAGCTCGACAAGGGCGCCGGGGACCTGGAATCCGGCTCCCGGCAGGTCGCGAACGGAACCCAGGCACTGGCCGACAAGGTCAACGGAGCGGCGTCCCACGTACGCCCGTTCCTGAAGGACAACGGCGAGTCGATCGGCGACACCGCCCGTCTGGTCGCCGACTCCGCGCAGACCGTACGGGACAACCTCGACCGGCTGGTGGAGGAGGCGCCCACCGCGTCCACCGCCGCCCGCACCGCTTCGAACGACCTGGCCGAGGTCTACCGCACCACGTGCACGGAACAGCAGCCCGCCGACGCCGCCGATGCTTCCGCCGCCTCCGCCTGTCCGTCGCTGAAGCGCGCGAAGACCGCCGCGGCCGATGTCGCGAAGGTCGCCGACGACGTCGACGTGCTGGTGACGAACGAGAACGGGAAGCTGAAGAAGCTGCGATCCCAGCTGACAACGTTGCAGCGGCAGGCCGACGACCTGGCCAAGAGCGCGCCGCGCCTGGACGAGGACCTGAAGTCCGCCGTGGAGAAGGTCGACGCGCTCAACACCGGCGCCCACAAGGTCGCCAAGGGGGCCAACGAGCTGCACACCGGCCTCACCACGGCCAGGACCGGTTCCGCCGACCTCGACACCGGCGTCGGCGACCTCAAGAAGGGCGCCACCGACCTGGACAGCGGACTGATCCGGCTCGGCGACGGCTCGACGAGCCTGGCCCAGGGGCTCAACGACGGCGTCGGAATGATCCCCGACTACGACGAGAAGGACCGCGAGGCGCGTTCGCAGGTCATGGCAGACCCGGTGCAACTGGCCTCCAAGTCGCTGCACGCCGCCCCCAATTACGGCACCGGCTTCGCCCCCTACTTCATCCCGCTGTCCCTCTGGGTCGGCGCGATGGTGGCGTACATGCTCATCCAGCCGCTCAACCGGCGGGCACTCGCCGCCGGGGCCTCCGCCTGGCGGATCGCTTTCGCGGGCTGGCTCCCGGTGGCCGCGATCGGCCTGCTCCAGGTCGCCGCCCTGATGTCCGTACTGCACTGGGGACTTGGTCTCGAGATGGCCAGGGCCGCCGGGACAATCGGCTTCCTCGCGCTGGTGACCTGCTGCTTCGCCGCGATCGTGCAGTGGCTCAACGCCCAGTTCGGGGCAGCGGGACGCATCCTGGTGCTGGCCGTGCTGATGCTCCAGCTGACCTCGGCCGGGGGCACGTACCCCGTGCAGACGAGCCCCGGGTTCTTCAACGCGATCCACCCCTATCTCCCGATGAGTTACATCGTCGACGGGCTGCGCAGGCTGATCACGGGCGGCGGGCTCGGCCCGGTCTGGCAGGGCTCCGCGGTGCTGCTGGCCTTCACTGCGGGCGCGCTCGCCCTGACCGCGTTCGCCGCGCGCCGCAAGCAGGTGTGGACCCTGGACCGGCTGCATCCGGAGCTGAGTCTGTGAGCGCGCCGGAACCTGTGAGAATCAAGGGCATGGAAAGCAGCAGCGGCACGCGCCGCCAAGCCACCCGGCAAAAGCTCTACGAGGCGGCTGTGACTCTCATCGCCGAGAAGGGTTTCTCGGCGACCACGGTGGACGAGATCGCCGAGCGCGCCGGGGTCGCCAAGGGCACGGTCTACTACAACTTCAAGAGCAAGACCGAGCTCTTCGAGGAACTGCTGCGCCACGGCGTCGGGCTGCTCACCGCGTCGCTGCGCTCCGCGGCCGAGGGGACGACGCAGGGCGGCGGCACCCGGGTCGAGGCCCTGGACGCGATGATCAGGGCGGGTCTGGTGTTCATCGACCGCTACCCGGCCTTCACCCAGCTCTACGTCGCGGAGCTGTGGCGCACCAACCGGGCCTGGCAGTCGACCCTCCTGGTGGTACGTCAGGACGCGGTGGCCGTGGTGGAGGAGGTGCTGCGCGAGGGGGTGGAGCGCGGTGAGCTCAGCGAGGAGATCGACATTCCGCTGACGGCCGCCGCCCTGGTCGGCATGGTGCTGGTCGCGGCCCTGGACTGGCAGGCGTTCCAGCCGGAGCGGTCGATCGACGACGTGCACTCGGCGCTGTCGCTGCTGCTCCACGGGCGGGTCAGCGGGCGCTGATCCGCCCGTCGCCCGGCGGGTGCGCGAGGACATCAGCCGGTGCGCGAGGACGCCGGTCCGGTGAGGCCCGGTCATCCCGGGCCCGCGCCGGGCCGGCGTCCTCCTCGCTGCCGAAGAGCCCTTCTCCCTGGCCGCGTTCTCCCCCGTGGCCCTGGACTCTCCTTCGTTCCCCCCGTACTCCCCTCGTTTCCCCCGTACTCCCCGGTCCGGAAGGAGTGCCGCGCCCGTTCCGCCGCCCCGTGTCGGCGGTGCCGCGCGCCGCGCTCCTGTCCGTGCGTTCCACTCTTCCGCCGCGCGGGCGGGAACCCATCCGCGCACCTACTCATCTCACCGCCTAGGTACGGATACTCACGTCCGCGCCCGGAACCCCGCCCGGGACCGGGACCCGTCTGGTTACGATCACGTCCGTGTCCGTACTCCCCCTGGTGTTCACGAGCGGCTGGGCGAGCGGGATCAACGCCTACGCGGTGGTCCTGCTGCTCGGCGTCTTCGGCGCGACCGGGCTCTTTGACGAGGTACCCGCGGCACTGCAGCGCACCGACGTCCTCGTCGTGGCCGGCGTGCTGTTCCTGTGCGAAACGGTGGCGGACAAGATCCCGTACGTGGACTCGGTCTGGGACTCGGTGCACACCGTCGTCAGACCGGTCGCCGGGGCCGTCGTGGCGGCGCTGCTGGCCGGCGAGAGCGGTTCGCTGCCCGAGATCGCCGCCGGTGCCGTCGGCGGTTCCACGGCGCTGGTCAGCCATCTGGTGAAGGCGGGCACCAGGATGGCGGTCAACACCTCCCCCGAGCCGTTCAGCAACGTCGCGGTGAGCGTCGCCGAGGACCTGGGCGTCGCGGGGATCCTCGTCTTCGCCCTGTTCCACCCGCTGGCGGCCGCGGCCATCGCCGCGACGCTGCTGCTGCTCGGCCTGGTGACCATGATCTTCCTGGCCTCCCGCATCCGCCGGTTCCTGCGCCGCAGGGCCCAGCGCCGCCAGGAGGGACGCCTGTCCGGGGCGGATACGCACGGACCGCCGGTCCGGGTCGCGCGGGAGGCCGTGAAGGACACCGGACCGCGGATTCGTGAAGGCCGCTGAACCGGCTGCCACAGGCGGCCGTTAAGGTCGCTGGCATGGCACGAATTGCGGTGATCGGCGCCGGGATGGGCGCGATGGCGGCGGCCGCCCGGCTCGCCGTGGCAGGCCACCGGGTGACGGTGTACGAGCGGTCGGAGACCTTCGGCGGCTCGGTCGGCCGGTACGCCCGCGACGGTTTCGCCTTCGACACCGGCCCCACGCTGCTGCATCTGCCCGCGGTCTACCGCGACCTGTTCGTGAAGACGGGCAAGGAGCCGCTGGAGCGGTGCGTCACGATGACCCAGGTCGATCCGGCGAGCCGTCATGTCTTCGCGGACGGTACGGCCGTCTCGCTGCCGAACGCCTCGCGGGCCGGGGTGGTCGACGCCCTGGACGCCGCGCTGGGGGGCGGCGCGGGCGCGGCCTGGGGCGCTTTCCTCGACCGGGCGCGGGATGCCTGGGACCGGTCGAGACGTCCGCTCCTGGAGGAGCCGCTGCGCCCCGACCGGCAGGTGCTCGGCCGTGATCCGTATCCCGCGCTGCAACGGCGCAGGCTGCTGCGGCCGGCCCGGCAGGCGGGCACGGTGGCGGAGATCGGCGCGTGGGAGCTGGCGGATCCCCGGCTGGCCGCCCTGCTCGACGGCTACGCCCTGTCGTACGGCCTGGACCCGCGCCATGCACCGGCGGCCGCCGCACTGCTGCCGTACATGGAGGAGACCTTCGGCAGCTGGTACGTCGAGGGCGGGATCCGGGCCCTGGCGCAGGCGGTGTACGAGCGGTGCCTGGCCCGGAGGGTGGAGTTCGTCCTCGGCCACGAAGCGGTCCGGGTGGTGGAGAAGGACGGCCGGGCGGCGGGCGTCGAGTTCGTGGACGGCACGGTCGCGCAGGCCGATCACGTGGTGCTGGGGGCCCGGCCGCGTCCCGGCCTGGTGCCCGGTCGGGAGCTGTGGCCGGACGGGGGCGGGGAACCGCACCCCGGGCCCGCGCGGGGGCGGTCGGTGGAGCCGGGCCGGTTCCTGGTCATGCTGTCGCTGAGCGGCGCCCGGCCCTCGGACGCCGTGCACCGGACGGTGGTGCATCCGGCGGACGGCGCGGCGGAGCAGGAGGCGGTGTTCGCCGGACGGATCGCCGACCGGCCGACGGTGACGGTGCTGCGCCCGGACGACCCGGCGACCCGCCCCGACGACGCGCACGAGGCGGTGACGCTGATGGCGACGGTCGCCCCGCACGGGGCGGTGGACTGGAGGGATCCGGCGACCCGCGCGCGGTTCGCCGACACCCTGATCGAGGCGGCGGGAGCGGTCGTGCCCGGCATGCGCGAGCGGATCCTCCACGCCGAGGTGCGCACTCCGGCCGAGACGGCGGCCGACACGGGAGCCGAGGGTGGTTCCGTGCCCGGGCCCGCACTGGCCGGGGCACAGGGGGCGTATCTGCGCCCCGGCAACCGCACCGATCTGCCGGGGCTCTACCTCGCGGGCGGCTGGTCGCATCCGGGCGGCGGACTCGCCCACGCCGGAATGTCGGGGGCCCTGGTGGCGGGGCTGATCGTGGAGGGGGACGGGTTCCGGGGTTCCCAGTGACTCCGGGCGCCCGCCGCCGGGCCCGTCCTCGGCGTCGGTGCCCCGCTTTTCAGTAGCGGTACTGCTCCTCGTCGTAGCCGTTGCCGTTGTGGTAGCCGTTCGGGCGCGGCGCGGGCTGCTCCGGGGGCACGGCCGGGTACTGCTCGCCCTCGCGCTGCTGCGGCACCCAGACGCCGCCCGGCGGGGTGTCGGCGTACTGCTGACCGTACGGATCGCCGTAACCGTCGTACGGGGCGGGGCCGCCCGCGGTGCTGGTCCCGATGTAGGGGTCGGAGTACGCGGCGTACCGCTGCTGCCCGTCCGTCCCGTAGTCGTACGGTCCGGCGAAGGAGTTCTGGCCGCCCAGGGAGTCAGGGCCGGTCGAGAACGGGCCCTGGTCACCGGTCGGGAACGCCTCGTGGCCGGTGGCGAACACGCCCTGACCGGTGGCGAACGCGTCGGGGCCGGCCGGGAACGCGTCGGGGCCGGCCGGGAAGTCCTGCCCCGGTGCCGGGTATACGGCGTCGCCGGTGCCGCCGTCGTACGCGGCGTACTGCGGCTGCACCCGCGTCCGTTCCTGATCGTCGTGGCCGCCGCCCTGTGCCGCGCGGGAGTGACCGGAGTAGACACCGTACTGACCGGTGTCGTCGGGCAGCGGCTCCGGATCGTAGACGGCGGTGGCCGGGGGCTCGGCCTGCACCTGCCCGTCCCGGGCCGTCTCCACGTCCGGCACTTCGAGGGCGGGTGCCGCCCTGCGGCTGCCGTTCCGGCCCTTCCCCCCGCTCCCCCCGCTCCCGCCGCGGCGGCGACGGCTCTCGCCGGGGCTCCCCCCTATGGCCCAGCCGGTGGAGAAGCCGCGCCGGAAGGACAGCGTGACGTACGTCTGACCGGTCGCGAACGCGATCGTGCCGACAGCGATCACGAATACGGACGACAGCAGTACGCCGACGACCACGCACAGGAAGCCCGCGAAGGCCAGCAGGCGCCAGCGGAGGCGTGCCTTGTACTGCAGGAGCACCTCGCCGAGCAGCCACAGCGCGACGATTCCGAACGCGATGTAGAGGACCGTCCAGCCCATGCCCGCCCCCTCCTACGGCCACCGCCCGGGTCATGGCGGGTACGGCCGGTCACAACTGCTTGTGCAGTCCGAGATTCTCGTGGATTTCGAGCGTCGCCGTCGAGCTGTTGAGCGTGATGAAGTGCAATCCGGGCACACCTTCGGAAAGCAGCCTCGCGCAGAACCGCGTTGCGAAGTCGATACCAATGGAGCGTACAGCGGCGGGGTCGTCCTTGAACGCGAGGATCCGTTCTTTCAGCGACGACGGGAAAGAGGCGTTGCTGAGCTGTGCGAACCGGTCGAGCTGTTTGACGCTGGTCAGCGGCATGACCTCGGGAATGATCGGGGTTTCGCAACCCGCAGCGACCGCTCGGTCACGCATCCGCACATAGTCGTCCGGGTTGAAGAACATCTGGGTGATCGCATAATCGGCACCGGCGCGGCACTTGTCCACGAAATGCCGGATGTCGGTGTCCCAGTCGGTCGAACGCGGGTGCATCTCGGGAAAAGCCGCGACCCCGACACAGAAATCTCCGGATTCCTTGATGAGCCGGACGAGATCGGCCGCGTACCGCACGCCCTGCGGGTGCTCGACCCATTCGCCCCTCGGGTCGCCGGGCGGGTCGCCTCGCACGGCGAGGATGTTCCGGATCCCGGCATCGGCGTACTGCCCGACCATGTTGCGCAGCTCGGCGACGGAGTGATTGACCGCGGTGAGGTGCGCGACGGGGGTGAGGGTGGTGTCGGCGGCGATCTCCTGCGTGGCCTTGACCGTCCCCGCCCGGGTGGAACCGCCGGCGCCGTACGTCACGGAGACGAAACTCGGCCGCACCGCCTCGACGCGACGCAGGGCGTTCCAGAGGTTCCGTTCGCCCTTCTCGGTCTTGGGTGCCCAGAACTCGAAGGAGTACGAGGGCTTGCCGGTCGCGAGGAGTTCACGCACCGTGGGCGCGTGATCCCTCCTGGTGGTAGGTGTGCCAAGAGCCATACGGGCAGGTTAACCAGAGCGTGCGGACCGCAGGACCAGACCGGTGCAAAATGTCCGAATGAGGCGTTTGTTTGTCCACCCTTCGGACACTCGGCTGGAACGCGCTCGACGCGGCCCCGGCTCATGCCCCGGTACCGGCCCCGGACCACGTCCTGGCAAGGGGCGTCATCACTCCTCGACGCGGGCCCGGATCCGTCCGGCGAGCTCGGCGGTGGCCGCCGCGGGGTCTTCGGCCTCGGTGATCGCCCGTACGACGACCACCCGGCGCGCCCCGGCGTCCAGCACCTCGTCGAGGTTGCCCGCGTCGATCCCGCCGATGGCGAACCAGGGGCGCCGAGTGCCGAGCGAGGCGGCGTACCGCACGAGGTCCAGCCCCGGGGCGGGCCGGCCGGGCTTGGTCGGGGTGGGCCAGCAGGGGCCGGTGCAGAAGTAGTCCGCACCGGGCTCGGCCACGGCCGCGTCGACCTCGGACCGGGCGTGGGTGGAGCGGCCGATCAGCACACCGTCGCCGAGGATGGCGCGGGCCGCGCGGACCGGCAGATCGCCCTGGCCGAGATGGAGCACGTCGGAGCCGATGGCATGGGCGACGTCGGCCCGGTCGTTCACCGCGAGGAGCTTGCCGTGGCGCTCGCAGGCGTCGGCGAGAACCGCGAGGTGTTCGAGTTCCTCGGCGGCCTCCATGCCCTTGTCGCGCAGCTGGACGATGTCGACCCCGGCGGCGAGGACGGCGTCGAGGAAGGCCGGGAGATCTCCCTGACGCCTGCGGGCGTCCGTGCACAGGTAGAGCCGGGCGTCGGACAGCTGCGCGCGAGGCGTGGGCATGGTGTGGTTCCCCCCGAAAGAGCGTGAGCGGTCATCGGAACGGCGCCGGGGTGCGGCCGTGCGGCCCGCACCCCGGCGTGCGGCCTCTCAGACGGCGAGCGCCTGGGCGCGGCGCTTCACCTCCGTGCCGCGATTCTCACTCAGTGCCTGGGCGGGTGTGCCCGGCAGGGTCGGGTCGGGCGTGAAGAGCCACTCCAGCATCTCTTCGTCGTTGAAGCCATCGTCCCGCAGGAGGGTCAGGGTGCCGGAGAGCCCCTTGACCACCTTGTTGCCGGCGATGAAGGCGGCCGGCACCTGGAGAGCCCGGTTCTCACCACGGCGCACGGCGATGAGCTGGCCCTCCTTGACCAGCTGCCGCACACGTGTCACCTCGACACCGAGCGTGTCGGCGATGTCGGGGAGGTGGAGCCAGGCAGGGACGAGAGCATCGATCTTTGCGTCAATCTCGGTCACGGGACAAGCGTGCCATCCCGGACCGACAGCCGGTAGCCGGGCCGACCGTACGGGCGGCGCCGGTACGCCGTCGGAGGGTCGGCGGCCCCAGGGGCACGGACGTCGAAGAGCCGTCGGCCCCCGGGGGCGGGGGCGTCAGAGGGCCGTCGACTTCAGGGGCACGGAGGGGTCGGCGGCCCGCACCGGGTCGACGCGCGTCCCCGCCTCGATGAGCCTGCGGCCCTGCGCCAGGTCGCGGGGGCGGCCCACGGCGAGGACCGCGACCAGGACCCCGTCGCGCAACCAGCACACCGACCAGGCGGAGTCGGCGGCGTCGCCGCGCCACAGCAGGGTGTCGGCGCCCGCGTGGTGGCCCGCGTACTGCACGAACCGGTCGAACTGCTCGGACCAGAAGTACGGCACGGGGTCGTAGGCGGGCGGCGCCGGGTGCTCCCCGCCCGCCGCCGCGACGATGTCGGCGGCGACGGTCCGGGGGCCCTGGAGCGCGTTGTCCCAGTGATGGACGAGCAGGCGTTCGCCGTAGCGGGCGGACGGGAACGAGGCACAGTCGCCGACGGCGTACACATCGGGCAGCGAGGTGCGCAGCGCCGCGTCGGCGGTCACCGACCCGTCGGGGCCGAGTTCGACGCCCGAGCCTGCCAGCCAGCCGGTGGCGGGGCGGGCACCGATGCCGACGACGACCGCCCCGGCCGGGATCCCGCGGCCGCCGGCGAGGACCACCCGGCCCGGTTCGACATGGTCGACCCGGGTGCCGGTGAGGAGTTCGGCCCCGCTCTCGGCGTACCAGGCGGCCATCGGGGCGGCGACCTCGGCGGGCAGCGTGCCGGCGAGCGGCCGGCCGGCGGCCTCCAGGACGGTGACCGCGCAGCCGGCGGCGCGGGCCGCGGTGGCGAACTCGGCGCCGATCCAGCCCGCGCCCACGACCACCACGTCGTGCCGCTCGTCGAGGACGGGCCGCAACCGCGCCGCGTCGTCGAGCGTGCGCAGCAGGTGGACGCCGGGGACGCCCTCGGTGCCGGGCAGGGCCACCGGTTCCGCACCGGTCGCGATGACCAGCACGTCGTAGGGGACGGGGCCGGACCGGGTGTCCAGTTCGTGCGCCGCGGCCCGCAGGCCGGTGACGTCGAGGCCCAGTCTCAGCTCGATGTCCAGTGCCTCGAAGTCGATGTCGAAGGCGGAGTCCTCGGCCGTGCCGAGCAACACCGCCTTCGACAGCGGGGGCCGGTCGTAGGGCTGGTGGGTTTCGGCGCCGATCACCGTGACGGGGCCGGTGAAGCCCTGCTCCCGCAGGGCCACGGCCGTCTGCACACCGGCCATCCCCGCGCCGACGACGACGACGCGGCGCTCCGTGCCCGGGTTCGGGCGCTCCGACTGCTGCGACTGCTGCTGATCGCTCACCTGTCCACCATAAGCACCTGACTGACCGTCACGGCAGGGGGAGTTCCTCCACGGTGCTGGTGCCGCTGCCCTCCTGGGACTCCCATTCCCACCGCTCCTCCAGCCGGACCCGGCCGTCCGGGAGATCGACGACGGTGGAGACGCAGTGGCCGCAGGACGTCGTTCCGTCCTGCTTGAGCTGCACGTACCGGAAGTCGAGGACGTCGCCGGCGCGGGTGCCGACGAGTCGGCCGCGGACCACGTCGCCGCCCGCGTACTCGGCCCAGATCCGGCCGTCCTCCTCGTGGTACGTGAAGCGGGTGCGGGTACCGACCTGACCGGGTGCCTGATCGGCGACCGGCGAGAGGACGAGTCCGTCGAGCGAACGGGCCATGGCGCTGCTCCCTTGCCTGGGTCCGGCGGTCCCTCACCGGGCCCGGTGGACGGGGTTTACGGCCTCATCCACGCTTGGCAGCGGGTGAGGCCGTTAGGGTGGCCACGGTAAGACACTCGCGGGAGCCCGGACGCAGGGGCTGAGAGGGAGGCTGGAGCGGCCTTCGACCGTACGAACCTGATCCGGGTCATGCCGGCGAAGGGAGGGGCTGGACGCCCATGCGTTCTTCTCACCACGAAGGCCGGTCCGCCGGGGACGGGGGGCCTTACGACGTCCTCGTCGTCGGGGGCGGGATCATCGGCCTGGTGACCGCCTGGCGCAGCGCGCAGCGCGGACTGCGCACCGGGGTCGTCGATCCCGATCCGGGTGGCGGGGCCGCCCGCGTGGCAGCCGGGATGCTGGCCGCCGTCACCGAGCTCCACTACGGCGAGGAGCTGCTGCTGGGCCTCAATCTCGCCTCTGCCGCCCGCTATCCGGCCTTCGTGGCGGAGCTGGAGGAGGCGAGCGGCCGGGACACGGGTTTTCGCACCTGCGGCACGCTCGCCGTCGCGTTGGACGCCGACGACCGGGCCCATCTGCGGGAACTGCACGCCCTGCAACGGCGTTCGGGCCTGGAATCGCAGTGGCTGACGGGCCGCGAGTGCCGCCGTCTGGAGCCGATGCTCGCGCCGGGCGTGCGCGGCGGGCTGCGGGTCGACGGCGATCACCAGATCGATCCGCGCCGGCTGGCCGCCGCGCTGCTGACCGCGTGCGAGCGGGCCGGGGTGGTCTTCCACCGGGCCCGCGCGGAGCGCCTGACGGTGGTGCGCGACCGCGCCGCCGGAATCGTGCTCGCCCGGGGCGCGGAGCTCGCCGCCGGCCAGACCGTGCTCGCCGCGGGGAGTCTCAGCGGCCGGCTGCCGGGCCTGCCGGACGGGGTCGCGCCACCGGTCCGGCCGGTGAAGGGGCAGGTGCTGCGACTGACCGTGCCCGCCCGGTACGCGCCCTTCCTCTCCCGGACGGTCCGGGCCCTGGTCCGGGGCGGCCACCTCTATCTCGTACCGCGCGAGAACGGCGAACTGGTCGTCGGCGCCACCAGCGAGGAAATGGGCTGGGACACCACCGTCACCGCGGGCGGCGTCTACGAGCTGCTGCGCGACGCCCACGAGCTGGTGCCCGGCATCACGGAGCTGCCGCTCGTCGAGACCCGGGCCGGCCTGCGCCCCGGCTCCCCCGACAACGCCCCGCTGCTGGGCCCCACCGCGCTGCCCGGCCTCCATCTCGCGACCGGCCACCATCGCAACGGGGTGCTGCTCACGCCCGTCACCGGCGACGTCATGGCGGCGGCGCTGGCCGACGGTGAGCTGCCCGAGGTGGCCCGCCCCTTCACCCCGTACCGCTTCTCGCCCGCCGCCGACTCCGTACGTCAGGAGCAGCCCGCATGACCGAGCCCGCGCCCTCCCCCGCTTCCGATTCCGTGTCCGTCCCCTCCGCCGCTTCGATGTCCGTGTCCGTGAACGGGGAGGTCCGGCTCCTCGCCGCGGGCACCGCCCTGGACGCGCTGGTCGCCGGGCTGACCTCCGCCCGCTCCGGTGTCGCGGCGGCCGTCAACGAGAGCGTCGTGCCGCGCGGGCAGTGGTCCGCCACGCCGTTGCTCGACGGGGACCGCGTCGAGATCCTGACCGCGGTCCAGGGAGGCTGACCGTGTCCGACGACCTCTTCTCGCTCGGCGACACCACGTTCGGCTCCCGGCTGATCCTGGGCACGGGCGGGGCGCCCAGCCTCGATGTGCTGGAACGCTCCCTCGTCGCCTCCGGCACCGAGCTGACCACCGTCGCGATGCGCCGTCTCGACCCGACCGTGCGGGGATCGGTGCTGTCCGTCCTGCGGCGGCTCTCCATCCGCGTCCTGCCGAACACGGCGGGCTGCTTCACCGCGGGCGAGGCCGTCCTGACCGCCCGGCTGGCCCGCGAGGCCCTCGGCACCGACTGGGTCAAGCTGGAGGTGGTGGCCGACGAGCGGACCCTGCTGCCCGACCCGGTCGAGCTGCTGGACGCCGCGGAGACCCTGGTGGACGACGGTTTCACCGTGCTGCCGTACACCAACGACGACCCGGTGCTGGCCCGTCGGCTCCAGGACGTGGGCTGCGCGGCGGTGATGCCGCTCGGTTCCCCCATCGGCTCCGGTCTGGGCATCCGCAATCCGCACAACTTCCGGCTGATCGTCGAGCAGGCGCGGGTGCCGGTGATCCTCGACGCGGGCGCCGGGACGGCCTCGGACGCCGCACTGGCGATGGAGCTGGGGTGCGCGGCGGTGATGCTGGCGTCCGCCGTGACCCGGGCCCAGGAGCCCGAGCTGATGGCCGCCGCGATGCGGCATGCGGTTGCGGGCGGGCGGCTGGCGTACCGGGCGGGCCGGATCCCGCGCCGGCACTTCGCCGAGGCGTCGTCTCCGGTGGCGGGGCGTGCGGTGCTGGACCCGGAGCGCCCGGCCTTCTGACCGGGGTGCCCGGGCACCGGCGGGCCGCGGAGGCGGCGTGTCCCTGTCACGGCTCGGCTGCGGTTCGACCCCGGGACCGTGCGGGCCGTCGGACGCGTCCGCGGCGGCTCGTAGACTCACTTGCGTGGATACGACCCTCCAGGACCCTCTCGTCGGGCAGCTGCTCGACGGCCGCTACCGCGTCGATGCCCGCATCGCCGTGGGCGGCATGGCCACGGTCTACCGGGCCGTGGACACCCGGCTCGACCGGGTGCTCGCCCTCAAGGTGATGCATCCGGCACTCGCCACCGACGCGTCCTTCGTGGAGCGGTTCATACGCGAGGCCAAGTCCGTGGCCCGGCTGGCGCACCCCAACGTGGTCGCGGTCTTCGACCAGGGCGCCCAGGGGCAGTACGTCTACCTCGCCATGGAGTACGTCGCGGGCTGCACCCTGCGCGATGTGCTGCGCGACCGCGGCGCTCTGCAACCGCGGGCCGCTCTGGACATCCTGGAACCGGTCCTCGCCGCGCTCGGCGCCGCGCACCGGGCGGGCTTCGTGCACCGCGACATGAAGCCGGAGAACGTCCTCATAGGCGACGACGGCCGGGTCAAGGTCGCCGACTTCGGTCTCGTACGGGCGGTGGGCGCCGTCACCCACACCATCGGATCAGTCCTGGGCACCGTCTCCTACCTCGCCCCCGAGCAGATAGAGCACGGCACGGCGGACACCCGCACCGACGTGTACGCCTGCGGTGTCGTCCTGTACGAAATGCTGACCGGGTCCAAGCCGCACGCCGGCGACACCCCCGCCCAGGTCATCTATCAGCACCTCAACGAGGACGTCCCGGCCCCGTCGGCCGCCGTCCCGGAACTCCCGGTCGAGCTCGACGACCTGGTGGCGAGCGCCACCGCCCGTAATCCCGAGGTCCGCCCGTTCGACGCGGTGGCGCTGCTCGCCGAGACCCGTGAGGCCCGCTCCGGCCTCACCGACGCCCAGTTGGACGCCGTACCGCCGCAGGCCCTCGCCGATGCGCACGACCCCGCCGAGGACCGCACGAGCGTGATCCCGCGGCTGCTCCCGGCCGGCCAGGGCGTCGCCCATCACACCAGCCGACTGGAAATGCCCCTGCCGGCCCCGCCGCGGCCCGCACCGCGCGCCCCGTGGCGCCGCGGCCCCCGGCGCTCCGTCGTCACCGCGGTCGTCGCGGTGCTGCTGGTACTGGGGATCGGCACCGGTGTCTGGTACATCAGCTCCGGGCAGTTCACCCGGGTACCCTCCGTGCTCGGCCAGACCGAGAAGACCGCCCAGCAGCGGCTCTCGGACGCCGGTCTGGAGCTCGAGGGTGTCGAGCGGGCCTACAGCGACACGGTGGAACGAGGCAAGGTCATCAGCAGCGACCCCGGTTCGGGCGACCGTATCCGGGGGAACGATGCGGTGAAGCTCGTCGTCTCGCGCGGCCCCGAGATCGTGAAGGTGCCCGATGTCCAGGGCCTCGCGCTCGCCGACGCCAAGCGTGATCTCGAGGAGGTCGGCCTGGTGCCCGGCATGGTCACCAAGGAGTTCAGCGAGGAGACGGCACGGGGCGAGGTGATCCGTACGGACCCCGAGGCGGGGGCCGAGCGCCACTCCGGCTCCGCGGTCGCCCTGGTCGTCAACAAGGGCGCTCCGGTCGATGTGCCCGATGTCACCGGGCTCTCCGTCGAGGACGCCACCGCCGCGCTGGACGAGGTGGGGCTGAAGGCCGAGGTGCTGCCCGACCGGGTCCACTCCCCCGAGGTCGCCGGCGACATCGCCCATCAGTCACTGGGCGAGGGCACCCGGGCTGCCGAGGGCGACACCCTCACGCTCACGGTCTCCAAGGGGCCGCGGCTGATCGCCGTCCCGGACGTCACCGGGAAGGACGTCGACGACGCGACCGGCGAACTGGAGGACGCGGGCTTCGAAGTCAAGGTCGACCGCCCGTTCCTCTCCTTCAACGACACCATCGCGAGCCAGTCCGTCACGGGCGGCGAGCGGGCTCCCGAGGGCAGCACCGTCACCATCAGGACCAAGGGGCTCTAGATCCGCATGCGCAACCCAGTCGGCGGCCATGTTCCCGTGGCCGGCGGTCTCGCCAGGGTCGGCCTGCCCTACGCCCGGGAGATGGGGGCGGAGGCGGTGCAGGTCTTCGTCGCCAATCCGCGCGGCTGGGCGACCCCCGCGGGCAACCCCGCCGAGGACGAACGGTTCCGCGCCGAGTGCGCCGCCGCCTCCGTACCCGCGTACGTCCACGCTCCGTACCTGATCAACTTCGGCTCGCACACCGAGGCCACCGTGGAGAGGTCGGTGGGCTCGCTGCGCCATTCGCTGCGCCGGGCCCGCGAGATAGGCGCGCTGGGCGTCGTGGTGCACACCGGGTCGGCGACCGGCGGCCGACCGCGCGAACGGGCCCTCGCCCAGGTGCGTACGCACATGCGGCCGCTGCTGGACGAGCTGACGCACGACGACGACCCGTACCTGCTGCTGGAGTCCACAGCCGGTCAGGGGTCCTCGCTCTGCTCACGGACCTGGGACTTCGGCCCGTACTTCGAGGCGCTCGACTCCCATCCCAGGCTCGGCGTGTGCCTCGACACGTGCCACGTCCACGCGGCGGGCCACGACCTGGCGGGCCCGGGGGGCATGCGGCAGACCCTGGACCTGCTGGTGGACACCGTCGGCGCGGGCAGGCTGAAACTGATCCATGCCAATGACTCCAAGGAGGCGGCGGGGGCCCACAAGGACCGGCACGCGAACATCGGTGCCGGGCACATCGGTGCGGAACCGTTCCGGGAGCTGTTCTCCCATCCGGCCACCGCGGGCGTGCCCCTGATCATCGAGACACCGGGCGGAAAGGACGGCCATACGGCGGACGTGGCCCGGCTGAAGCGGCTGCGCGACCAGGACTGATCCCGCGTCCTTCCCCCTCTTGATCCTCATCGAGGGATACCTCTGGGGTACCCGGTCGACCAGTGGATCACCTGCCGCGGCACGGGTCACGCGGTGGGGCACCGGTACCGCCACCGACGACGGACCGGACACGCCCGCCGTCCATCGGGTCAGAGCTCGGGGCCGTCCCCGGGCTCTTCCTGGTACGAGTAGCGCTGTTCGCGCCACGGGTCGCCGACGTTGTGGTAACCCCGCTCCTCCCAGAAACCGCGGCGGTCCGCCGTCATGTACTCGACGCCGCGGACCCACTTGGGCCCCTTCCAGGCGTAGAGGTGCGGCACGACGAGCCGGAGCGGGAAACCGTGCTCGGCGGTGAGCAGCTCACCGTCCTTGTGGGTGGCGAAGATCGTTCGCTCCGACGTGAAGTCGGAGAGCCGCAGGTTCGAGCTGAAGCCGTACTCGGCCCAGACCATCACATGCGTGACGTTCGGCGCGGGCGGCGCGAGCTCCAGGACCGTACGGGCGAGGACCCCGCCCCATTCGGCGCCGAGCATGCTGTATTTCGTGACGCAGTGCAGGTCGGCGACGACCGAGGTGTACGGCAGCGCGGAGAACTCCTGATGATTCCAGCAGTGCTTCCCGCCGTCCGCCGTGGCACCGAAGACCCGGAACTCCCAGCGGTCCGGCTTGAACTTGGGTACCGGCCCGTAGTGGGTGACCGGCCAGCCGCGCTGGAGCCGCTGTCCCGGCGGAAGCTCCGACTGCTCTGACGCGCGGTTTTCCCGGCTTTCCGGCTGACCCATGCCTCCATGGTGACAGACAGACAAGGGTGGTTCCGACCAGGGTGTGGATAATTCCGGCAAATCCTACTAAGCGTGTACTTACTGGACGATCACCGGGCGCGGTGCGAGGATTCGGCCAACTTGCCGTATTCGTTGGCATTCACTGGCATTCATCGGCATTGGCTGGCATTCGCCGGCCGGAAGGAGCCTCTCCGATGCAGGGCGATCCCGAGGTCATCGAGTTCCTGAACGAGCAGCTGACCGCTGAACTGACCGCGGTCAACCAGTACTTCCTTCATTCCAAGATGCAGGAGCACCACGGCTGGCTGAAGCTCGCGAAGTACACCCGCGCCGAGTCGTTCGACGAGATGCGCCACGCCGAGATCCTCACGGACCGCGTCCTGTACCTCGACGGACTCCCCAACTATCAGCGGCTGTTCCACGTAAGGGTCGGTCAGACCGTCACCGAGATGTTCCAGGCCGACCTCCAGATCGAGGTGGAGGCGATCGACCGGCTGCGGCGCGGGATCGAGCTGATGCGCGGGAAGGACGACATCACGTCCGCGAACATCTTCGAAGCGATCCTCGACGACGAGGAACAGCATGTGGACTACCTCGAAGCGCAGTTGGCGCTCGTCGAGAAGCTCGGCGAGCCGCTCTACATCGCGCAGCAGATCGAGCAGCCGAACGACGAGGGGCACGACGACCAGACGGGCTCCAAGGGGTACCGCTGAGTGCTCTCGGGGCACCGGGAGCACCGGGATCCCGCGCTGCGGACACTCGGGAGCCGACCCGGGAAGGTCAGGCCGCCTCGGGGAGCCGGGCAGGCGGTACGGCGTCCGGGGCGAGGGCGTCGACGTCGCCCCCGGTGGCGTCGGAGTCGGCGCCGGGCGTCGGCTTCCGGTCGAGCATCTCGCGGCGCGGGCAGGCGCCGCGGCCGAGGACGGCCTGGATGGCCCGGACACAGCCGCCGCAGTCCGTGCCCGCCTTGCAGGCGGAGGCGATCTTCCGGGGGGTGCAGGCTCCGGCGTCCGCGTGCTCCCTGACCTGCTGCTCCGTGACGCCGAAGCACGAGCAGACGTACATGCGGTTCACCTCCCGACGGGTTCGGCCCTCGACTGCCAAACCGTCCCCCTACCCGGTGAGGCAAACCTAACCTTACCCTGCGCGCAAGGTGCCCGGAACCTCCGAAAGCCCTGTGGGGCACGGATCACAGCGATCCGTGCCCCACAGTCGTACGTGTGTCACCCGCGGTGACGCCTACTGGTCCCGGTACATCTCGGCGACCAGGAACGCCAGGTCGAGGGACTGGCTGCGGTTGAGGCGGGGGTCGCAGGCCGTCTCGTAGCGCTGGTGCAGATCGTCCACGAAGATCTCGTGCCCGCCGCCGACGCACTCGGTGACGTCGTCGCCGGTGAGCTCGACGTGAATGCCGCCCGGGTGCGTGCCCAGGCCCTTGTGCACCTCGAAGAAGCCCTTCACCTCGTCCAGGACGTCGTCGAAGCGGCGGGTCTTGTGGCCGGAGGCGGCCTCGAAGGTGTTGCCGTGCATCGGGTCGGTCACCCACGCCACGGTGGCACCGGACGCGGTGACCTTCTCCACCAGCTCGGGGAGCTTGTCGCGGACCTTGTCCGCGCCCATGCGGACGATGAAGGTCAGCCGGCCCGGCTCCCGGTCGGGGTCGAGGCGCTCGACGTACTGCAGCGCCTCCTCGGCCGTCGTGGTCGGGCCGAGCTTGATGCCGATCGGGTTGCGGATCTGCGAGGCGAACTCGATGTGCGCGTGATCCATCTGCCGGGTGCGCTCGCCGATCCAGACCATGTGGCCGGAGGTGTCGTACAGACGGCCGGTGCGCGAGTCGACACGGGTCAGCGCCGACTCGTAGTCCAGCAGCAGGCCCTCGTGCGAGGCGTAGAACTCGACGGCCTTGAACTCCGCCGGGTCCGTTCCGCACGCCTTCATGAAGTTCAGCGCGTTGTCGATCTCGCGGGCGAGCGCCTCGTAGCGCTGGCCGGAGGGCGACGACTTCACGAAGTCCTGGTTCCAGGCGTGCACCTGGCGCAGGTCGGCGTAGCCGCCGGTGGTGAAGGCGCGCACCAGGTTCAGCGTGGAGGCGGACGCGTGGTACATCTGCTTCAGCCGCTGCGGGTCCGGGACGCGGGCCTCCTCGGTGAAGGCGAAGCCGTTCACCGAGTCGCCGCGGTAGGTCGGCAGCGTGACGCCGTCGCGGGTCTCGGTGGGCTTGGAGCGCGGTTTGGAGTACTGACCGGCGATCCGGCCCACCTTGACGACCGGCACGGACGCCGCGTAGGTGAGGACGGCACTCATCTGGAGCAGCGTCTTCAGCTTGGCCCGGATGTGCTCGGCCGACACGGCGTCGAACGCCTCGGCGCAGTCACCGCCCTGGAGCAGGAACGCCTCGCCCTTGGCGACGGCTGCCATACGGGCGCGCAGCTGGTCGCACTCGCCCGCGAACACGAGCGGCGGATACGACGCGAGTTCCGCGAGTACATCGCGCAGGGCCTCGGCATCGGGGTACTCGGGCTGCTGCGCCGCGGGAAGGTCTCGCCAGGTGTGGCCACCGGCGACGGAGGTATTGGCGTTCACGGTCACACCGACAACATTACGGGTTCCGGCGCCGCGGCCATCCAAAAGCTCAATAGTTGAGACACCCGCTCGGACGACCCTCCCGACCGCCGGGGCCGCCCCCGCCCTGCGACGGCGTCCGTCGGCGGATTTCCGTTGGGGGACGCCCCGCCCGTCCGCTAGGGTTCGGGGCATGTTCGCGCAGACGACCCAGAACTGGTGGTGGACCGCTCATCCGGCGGCCCACTGATCGATCGCGCGACAGACCACGCGAAGGCCGCCCGAGGGGCGGCCTTCTTCGCGTTCGGGAGCCGTTCCTCCTCATGGAAGGAACAGCCCGTGTCCCGTCCCCAGCCCCAGCCCCGCCGCACCGGCTCCGTCGTCGAACGGCTGCTCGGTGACGACTGCCCGCCGTTCGCGCTGCTGCGCCGGCGCACCCCCGGCCACGACCAGGACGTGGTCGAGGTGCTGATCGGCCCGGTGCGGGAGGTGGACCGGCTCGCCGACCTCCCGGTCGGGCCGCTGCCCTCGCTCGCCCTGGTGCCGTTCCGGCAGATCGCCGAGCGCGGCTTCGACGTGCGCGACGACGGCACGCCGCTGTCCGTGCTGGTCGCCGACGAGGTGTACGCACTGCCGCTCGCCGAGGTCCTTGAACACCTTCCGGTGCGGGACGTGCGGGTCGAGGGCGGCGGCTTCGACGTACCCGACGAGGAGTACGCGGAGATCGTCCGCAGGGTCGTCGAGGACGAGATCGGGCAGGGCGAGGGCGCGAACTTCGTCGTCCGGCGCACCTTCCGGGGCGAGATCCCCGGCTTCGGCCGGGCCGACGCGCTGGCCCTGTTCCGGCGGTTGCTGGCCGGTGAGCGGGGCGCGTACTGGACGTTCGTGGTGCACACCGGGAGCGGGCAGGGGGCGGGACCTTCCTTGGAAGGGCGGACGCTGGTCGGGGCGAGCCCCGAGGTGCACGTGCGGATGTCCGGCGAGACGGTCGTGATGAACCCGATCAGCGGCACGTACCGCTACCCCGCCGAGGGACCGACCACCGAGGGCCTGCTGGCCTTCCTCGCCGACCACAAGGAGCGCGACGAGCTCTCCATGGTCGTCGACGAGGAACTGAAGATGATGTGCACCGTGGGCGACCGCGGCGGGGTGGTGGTCGGGCCGCGGCTCAAGGAGATGGCCCATCTCGCGCACACCGAGTACGAGCTGCGCGGACGTTCCTCGCTCGATGTGCGGGAGGTGCTGCGGGAGACCATGTTCGCGGCGACGGTGACCGGATCGCCCGTGCAGAACGCCTGCCGGGTCATCGAGCGGTACGAGTCCGGCGGGCGCGGCTACTACGCGGGGGCGCTGGCGCTGCTGCGGCAGGAGCCGGGCGGGACGCAGAGCCTGGACTCGCCGATCCTGATCCGTACCGCCGACATCGCGGCCGACGGCGGGCTGCGGGTGCCGGTCGGGGCGACCCTGGTGCGCCACTGCGATCCGGAGGGTGAGGTCGCCGAGACGCACGCGAAGGCGGCCGGGGTGCTCGCCGCGCTGGGGGTGGGGACCGGACGGCCCCGGGCCGGGGCGCCGGGTCCGGCGCGGTTGGCCGACGATCCGCGGGTGCGGGAGGCGCTGGACGCCCGGCGAGGCGGGCTCGCCCCGTTCTGGCTGCGGATGCAGGAGCGGGCCCCTGAGGTGTCCGGCCGTGCGCTGGTGGTCGACGGGGAGGACACCTTCACCGCGATGCTGGCCCATCTGCTGCGCTCCTCGGGGCTTGAGGTGTCGGTGCATCGCTTCGACGAGCCGGGGCTGCGCGAGCGGGTGCGCGGGCACGCGGGGCCGGTCGTGCTGGGGCCGGGGCCCGGGAACCCGGGCGACACGGCCGATCCGAAGATGCGGCTGCTGCGCGCGCTCGCCGCGGAGCTGGTCCGCGACCACCGGCACGGTCTGCTGGGGGTCTGCCTGGGCCATGAGCTGATCGCGGCGGAGCTGGGGCTGGACATCGTCCGCAAGCCCGTCCCCCATCAGGGCGCGCAGGTCCGGATCGACCTCTTCGGGCGGCCGGAGACGGTCGGCTTCTACAACAGCTTCGGCGCGCGCTGCGACGAGGCGGCGGCCGTCGAACTGGCGGCGCACGGCATCGAGTCGAGCGTGGACCCGGCGACCGGGGAGCTGCACGCGCTGCGCGGGCCCGGATTCGCGTCGGTGCAGTTCCATCCGGAGTCGGTGCTGACGCTGCGCGGCACGACGATCGTGGCGGAGCTGCTCGCGGGGCTGCCGGTCACCGGCTGAGGCGTGCCGACGAGCGGGGCGCCGGGGACCGGCGGGTCCCCGGGGCGTCACCCCGCCGGGAGCGCCGGGACGAGGACGTTCTCGCTGCGGCGGCCGGCCAGGTGGTCGGCGATGTTGCGCACGGTGGCGTCGATGATCTGGGACACGGCGTCCCGGGTGTAGTACGCCTGGTGCGAGGTCACGACGACGTTGGGGAAGGTGACGAGCCGGGCGAGGGTGTCGTCGTCGATGCCCTCCAGGGACTTGTCGACGAAGAAGAGCCCGGCCTCCGCCTCGTACACATCGAGTCCGACCCCCAGGAACCGGCCCGCGCGGAGCTCGGCGACCAGTGCGTCGGTGTCGACGAGACCGCCGCGGCTGGAATTGACGAGGATCGCGTCGTCCTTCATGCAGGCCAGGGCCCGCGCGCCGATCAGGTGGTGGGTCGCGGGCAGCAGCGGAACGTGCAGGCTGATCAGGTCGGACTCGGCGAGGAGCCGGTCCTTGTCGACGTACTCCATGCCGAGCGCGACGCAGGCGGGGTTCTCGGTGACGTCCCAGCCGAGCAGTCTCATGCCGAACCCGTGGGCGATACGGGTGAACGCCTCGCCGATGCGGCCCGTGCCGATCACCCCGGCCGTGCGCCCGTGCATGTCCCGGCCGAGGAGGCCGTCGAGCCGGAAGTCGAAGTCGCGGGTGCGGCTCGCGGCACGGACGACGCGGCGGTTGACCGCCATCGCGAGGGCCCAGGCGAACTCCGCGACCGAGTACGGCGAGTAGTGGGAGACCCGGGCGACCCGCAGGGCGAGCCGTTCGGCGACGTCGAGATCGATGTTGTTGAAGCCGGTGGAGCGCTGGGCGATCATCTGCGTGCCCCCCGCCGCGAGCGTCTGCAGGACGCGGGCGCCGAGGTCGGCGTTGACGCTGGTGGAGATGACCTCGTGGCCCGCCGCGATGGGGGCGGTGTCGGCGGTGAGGAAGACGTCCAGGCACCGGACCTCGTGCTGCCCGGCGAACGCTCTGCAAAAGGCGCTCTCGATCAGCGGCTTCTCGTCGGACTGCACACCGAAGGCCAGAATTTCCACGACTGCTCCCGTTCGTCGCACGGATCGGGGACCGAGGGCATGAGCCGGCCATCGGGGATGCGCCGGTCATCGCGAATGTACGATTCCGGTCCCCGTCGCGCCGCTCGGAGGCGTCGCTCGCCCGACGGCGGGCCCGGACGTGCTCAGACGTCGTCGAGGCCGCGCTCGATCGCGTACCGCACGAGCTCCACCCGGTTGTGCAGCTGGAGCTTGCCCAGGGTGTTCTGGACGTGGTTCTGGACGGTGCGGTGGGAGATGACCAGACGCTCGGCGATCTGCTTGTACGAGAGTCCCTTGGCGACCAGCCGCAGCACCTCCGTCTCGCGCTCGGTGAGCCGCGGGGCCCCCGGCTCGTCGGCGGCGACGGGCGCGGGGTCGGAGGCGAGCCTGCGGTACTCGCCGAGGACGAGTCCGGCCAGGCCCGGGGTGAAGACGGGATCGCCGGCCGCGGTGGACCGTACGGCCTCGGTCAGCTCCTGGGTACTGGCCGATTTGAGCAGATAACCGGTGGCACCGGACTTGACCGCCTCCAGCACGTCGGCGTGCTCGCCGCTCGCGGAGAGCACCAGCACCCGCAGCCCGGGGAGGGCACCGACGAGTTCCTTGCAGACCTGCACGCCGGGCATGCCGGGCAGATTGAGGTCGAGGACGAGGACGTCGGGCGTGACGGCCTTCGCCCTGCGGACGGCCTGCGGTCCGTCACCCGCGGTCGCCACCACCTCGAAACCGGACTCGGACAGATCGCGGGCGACGGCGTCGCGCCACATCGGGTGGTCGTCGACCACCATCACCGTGGTGGTCCGCTCCTCGGCGCTCCGGTCGCCCTGCGTGCTCATCGCGCTGAACCTGCCTTCCCCCGTGAAACCTTGGAAACCTTCAACTCCACCTCGGTGCCCTGACCGGGCACCGAGACCAGCTCCGCCGTACCGCCCAGGTCACGCAGCCTGCCGCGGATCGACAGCGCGACCCCCATCCGTCCCTCCCCCTCCGCCTGGGCGAGCCGCCCCTCCGGAATGCCCGGCCCGTCGTCCCGGACCGTCACGATCACCTCGTCCGGCCAGTCCTCGACGAGGATCCACGCCTGGGCGTCCTCCCCCGCGTGCACCCTCACATTGTCCAGGGCGGCACCGACGGCGGCCGCCAGCTCCGTCGCGGTGTCGGGGGCGAGCAGCACCGGAGCCCCGGGCTCCGCGAAGGTGATCCGGGAGCCCGCGTACGGGGCGAGCAGGGTGCGCAGGTCGCACACGGCCGGGCCGGACGGTTCGTCGTCGACCTCCACGCTGCGGACCACCGCGCCCTCGGCGGCGTCCTCGGAGACCCGGGTGGTGGGCACGAGGCCGCTGGTGACCAGGGTACGCAGGGCGATCTCCTGCTCCCCGGCCAGCCGGCCCAGTTCCGCCGCCTCGCCGCCGAGCGCGGTGCCGCGGCGCTGCACCATCGCCAGGACCTGGAGGACGCTGTCGTGGATGTCGCGGGCGAGCCGTTCCCGTTCCCGGGTGGCGGCCTCGATCTCCAGGGCGCGGGCGAGGGTGCGTTCACTGGCCCGGGCGACCTCGACGACGTACCCGATGGCGATGGAGGCGACCCAGACCAGCAGGACGTTGTGGAAGGTGTCCCGGCTGGGCTCGCCGCGTTCGACGATGTTGACGGCCGCGACGAGGGTCGAGGCGAACGCCGCCCAGCGCCAGCCGCCCTTGAGCGCGAAAGCCAGCACCGAGCCCGCGGTCCAGATGGACGGCAGTGTGGGGCCGTCGACCGACTGGGCCTCGAAGTCGGCGAGCGGGGTGAGGAGGATACCGGTGAGGGCGAGCGCCAGGTCCACCCCGAGGAAGCGTTTGGTGCAGGCGACGGCGCCCGAGACCTTCGGCAGGGTGGCGAGCGTCCAGACCGCCAGCACGGTCAGGAAGACGACGGCGACCCACGGCCGGTCGTACCGCTCGCGGCCGAACACGGCGAGCAGCACCGCGTAGAGCATCGTCAGCACGCGATAGGCCGTCAGGGCACGCCACAGCGGCTGCTCGACCGACATCCGTACGACGCGTTCGCGCCTGGCCACTTCCCCCCACCCCCCGGACAGGACCGGCGCACTACGCGCCGAACCGTTCCGTCACCCCTGCGTTCCGGACTCTCCGCCCGCGCGCTTCTCCTCCGCGCGGCGCTTGGCCTCCTCCGCGATCTGGCGCTTGGCGACGGTCGCGTAGATGTCGACGTACTCCTGCCCGGAGAGCTTCATGATCTCGTACATCACCTCGTCGGTGACCGAGCGCAGGATGAAGCGGTCCCCCTCCATGCCGTGGTAGCGGCTGAAGTCGAGCGGCTTGCCGATCCTGATCCCCGGGCGCATCAGCTTGGGCATCACCTTGCCGGGCGGCTGGATCTTCTCCGTGTCGATCATCGCGACGGGGATGACGGGGGCGCCGGTGGCCAGCGCGACCCGGGCGAGCCCACCGGGCTTGCCCCGGTAGAGACGGCCGTCGGGCGACCGGGTGCCCTCCGGGTAGATGCCGAACAGCCCGCCGCTCTCGATGACTTCGATGCCCGCCCTGACGGCGGCCTCACCGGCGCCCCGGGTGCCCGAGCGGTCCACCGGGAGCTGGCCGACGCCCTTGAAGAAGGCGGCGGTGAGCTTCCCCTTCACGCCGGGCGTGGTGAAGTACTCGGACTTGGCGATGAAGGTGACCTTGCGGTCCAGGACGGCGGGCAGGAAGAACGAGTCGGAGAAGGACAGGTGGTTGCTCGCGAGGATCGCCGGCCCGTGCTCGGGAATGTTCTCCAGGCCCTCCACCCAGGGCCTGAAGGCGAGCTTCAGCCCGTTGCCGATGGAGAGCTTCATTGCGCCGTAGATCAACTCGGTGCCTCCTGTGTGCTGTCCGACAGACCTTAACCTGTGCGGCCGTCCCCGCTCCCGCCCGGATCGGGCGTTGCGGCGGACGGGGCCGGGACGGCCCTGGTCGGTGTCAGTCCGGTCGCGTACGGTGAAGCAATCCTGTGCACTTTCCTCTTTCGTTCCCCTTCACGTCTCGTTCCCTTCGAGCTCTCGTCCCCCCTTCAAGCCTTTCGAGCCTCACGAACAGGAGATCCCCGGTGCCGGTCCTGCCTGGAGCCGAGCCGTTCCGCCACGAGGGCGGGGAGGTCGGCGTCCTTCTCTGCCATGGATTTACCGGTTCCCCTCAGTCGCTGCGCCCCTGGGCCGACCATCTGGCGGAGCGCGGCCTCACCGTCTCGCTGCCGTTGCTGCCCGGGCACGGCACCCGCTGGGAGGACATGCAGATCACCGGCTGGCAGGACTGGTACGCGGAGGTGGACCGGGAGCTGCGCGGGCTGCTGGAGCGATGCGCCCAGGTCTTCGTCTGCGGCCTCTCCATGGGCGGCGCGCTGACGCTGCGGCTGGCGGCGAAGCACGGTGACGCGATCAGCGGGCTGGTGCTCGTCAATCCGGCGAACAAGGTGCACGGCCTGTCGGCGTACGCGCTGCCGGTCGCCCGCCATCTGGTGCGGACGACGAAGGGGCTGGCGAACGACATCGCCAAGGAGGGCTCGCCGGAGCTGGGCTACGACCGCGTGCCGCTGCACGCGGCGCATTCGCTGCGGAGGTTCCTCCGCCTGGTCGACGCCGAACTGCCCCAGGTCACGCAGCCGCTCCTGCTGCTGCACAGTCCGCAGGACCATGTGGTGCCGCCCGCCGACTCGGCCCGGATCCTCGGCCGGGTCTCGTCGACGGACGTCGAGGAGATCCTGCTGGAACAGAGCTACCACGTGGCGACGTTGGACCACGACGCGGAGCGGATCTTCGACGAGAGCCACCGGTTCATCGGTCGGCTCGCTCCGAGCGTCGGGAAGAAGGGGAGCACGTCCGGTGGCTGAGCACGACGCGGAGCGCACAGGAGGCGAGGAGGGACGCGAGTCCCCTCCCGCCGAGGGACCCGTCCGGCCCGCGGAGGGCGGGGCTCCTGCGGCGGCGGACACGCCCGCCCCCGGGGACGGCGACGGACACCGGAACGGGGACGGTACGGACGCGCGGGGCGCGGCCCCGGCCGCCTCCCCGTCCGCGCCCCCGGCCTCTTCGCCGGCCGGGAAGGCGGGCGACGACGGGCGGCGGGCGGACGACGACGGCCCGGAAGAACGGCCGGGCGACGGACGTCTCGACGAGGACGCGGCGTGGCGGGCGATCGTCGCGGGGTACGGCGAGGAGCCGCCGGACCCGCCGGGTGCCAGGCCGTTCCGGTCGGTCGAGGATCTCGCGGGGCTGGAGGACGACCGCTCGGGCGTCCTCGACCTGGACAAGGGGATCGACAAGAAGGCTCCCCGGCCGCCGGAGCGCCCGCTCGGCAGCTCGGTCGTGTTCGCGCCCGGTGTCGGCGGGCCGCGCGACCACGAGCTCGCGAAGCCGAAGGACGACGATCTCGACGACACGGACGAGGGGCACTTCGTGCCCCCGGAGCCGCCGCCGCTGCCGGAGGCCGATGTCACGGCGAAGTTCGCCTGGGTCGCGGTCGTCGGCGGTCCGGTGCTGATGCTGCTCGCGGTCCTGCTGCGGTGGGAGATCACCTGGTGGCTCGGCACGCTCTGCGTCGGCGGCTTCGTGGGCGGCTTCATCACGCTGGTGGCACGGATGGGGGACGACGACGAGGACGGGGACGACCCGGGGCGCGGGGCGGTCGTCTGAGACCGGTCGCCGGGAGCGGGCGTCCCTCGCCGGACACCGCCCCACGTGCCCCCGTTCCGCCTGGACACCGCCCCGCCCGGCCCGTTCCTCCCGGAGGTCGGGGCGTGGGCGGCGGGTCAGGGCCTGAGCGCGGGCACCCGTAGCGCCGCCAGTACCGGCAGATGGTCGGTGGCCGCCCGCAGGTCCGTGTCGGTGACGCCCGGCAGCCCGGCGGGGACGCCGCAGCCGAGCACCTCGATCCCCTCCGTCGCGAAGACCGCGTCGATGCGCTGCCGGGGGCCGTTCGACGGCGAGGTGTTCTCCTCGCCCCACGGCCGTACCGCCCAGCAGTCCTGGAGCCGCCCGGCCAGCCGTCGGAACGCGGCGCCGCCCGGGGTCTCGTTGACGTCCCCGGCCGCGATGGCGTGCTCCACGCCCATCGTGTCCAGCTGTTCCAGCACCATGCCCGCCTGTGCCAGGCGTTCGTCGGACCGCAGGCTCAGGTGGAAGCTGAGCAGACCGATCCGGGTGCCCGCGATCCGTACCACCGACGTGGCGAATCCCCTGCGGTGCAGACCCGGGGTCAGCGGCAGCAGGACATCCTCCGTGCGTTCCACGGTGGCCCTCAACGAGCAGAGCAGCAGCGGCCCGGCCGCCGTGGCGCCGCCGCCGAGCACGACCAGATCGGTACGGGCCGCGAGCCAGGCGGCGTGCTTGCGCCAGCGGAAGAAGCGCGGGGCCTCCTGGACGAGGAGGAGGTCGGGGGCGCAGGCGCCGATGACACGGGCCAGTGCCTCGCGGTCGTCGCGCATCGACCGGACGTTGTAGCCGAGCACCCTGATGACCGCCGAACCGTCCGGCTCGGTACGGGAGTCGGGCAGTGGCGTCACAACCATGGGCCCACGATACGCCGGACGCCCGTCGTGCCCCACGGGGCACGACGGGCGTCCGGCTCCGTACGGTGGCGGCGGTCCCTCAGCCCTGGCGGGCCAGGTCCGCCGCGCCCACCAGCCCCGCCTTGCCGCCCAGTCGGGCCGCGAGCACCTGGGCGTGCGGGCGCCACTGGCTGCCGATCAGCCAGCGGCGGAACGACTTGCGGATCGGGTCGAGGACCAGTTCGCCCTCGTCCGAGACACCGCCGCCGACGATGAACGCGGACGGGTCGAAGAGCGAGGCGAGGTCGGCGAGTCCGGCCCCGGCCCAGCGGGCCAGTTCGCGGAACGAGTCGATCGCCACCGGGTCGCCCTGCCGGGCGGCCTGGCTGATGTGCTGGCCCTCGATGCCGTCGATCGTGCCGTCGCCGAGCGACAGCAGGACCGCGGCGTTCTCGGGGGTGGCGTTGGCGCGCTGCCTGGCATACCGGACGAGGGCGCGGCCGGACGCGTACTGCTCCCAGCAGCCCTGGTTGCCGCAGCCGCAGAGCAGGCCGTCCGGCACGACCCGGATGTGGCCGAACTCGGCGGCCACGCCGAAGCGTCCGCGGCGCAGCTTGTTGCCGATGATGATGCCGCCGCCGAGGCCGGTGCCGAGCGTGATGCAGATGACGTCGTCGTGGCCCTGTCCGGCGCCGAAGCGGTACTCGCCCCAGGCGGCGGCGTTGGCGTCGTTCTCGACGACGACCGGGAGGCCGACGCGCTGTTCGACCTTGTCCTTCAGCGGCTCGTGGCGCCAGTCGATGTTCGGTGCGAACAGGACGGTGGCGCGCTTCTCGTCGACGTATCCGGCGGCGCCGATGCCGACCGCGTCGATGTGGTGTCCCTCGCTCGCGCCGGACACGGCGTCCGCGATCGCGTCCACGATGCCGCCGGCCGTCGGCGGGGTGGGCACCTTGAACGTCGAGAGGATGTGGCCCTCCTCGTCGACCACTCCAGCCGCGATCTTCGTGCCGCCGATGTCGACGCCGATGGTGAGTCCCATGAATCCCTCAGTTTCGGTCGAGCCCCGCTGGGGCCAACCGTACCCGAGCAGTGGACCCGGTCCTTCCGTGCAGGTCAGTCCAGGTCGATGTGCTCGCCGCCGGAGGCTCCCCCGTCGCGCGGGTCGGTGGGGTCGCCGGAACGCTCCTCGGTGCCGGGCCGCTCCCCCGCGTCCCGGGTCCAGCGGCGTTCCTGGCCCTCCACGGCGGAGCGGTAGGCGGCGAGGAGTTCACCGCCGGCCGCGGCGAGATGGTCGAAGACGTCCGGGTTGCGTTCGATGACGGGCTGCGCGGCGGACTTCGCCTGCTTGATGAGCTGCTGCACGGTGCCCTGTGCCGCCGGGCCCAGCAGCGGCGTCGGCAGGGACGAGAGCCGGTCGGCCACGGCATCGATCAGCTTGCGGAGCTCCTCGGCGGCGGTCCCGGGGCGCGGGCCGTGGTGGGCGCGGCGGCGGGCCTTCTCCGCTTCGAGGTCCTCGGCGCAGGCCCGTGCCCACGCGTCGTCGTCGACGGGACGATCGGTGGCTTCGCTCATGACGGACTCCTGCGACGTGGTTCGCCCGCGGTCGCGCGTACGGGACCGTGCGGGCAGGTATCACCGACGTTACCCGAACGGCGGGGCGCCGTTCAGTCCGTACGGGGCCACAGCCCGGGGTCGGGGGTGAATCTGACCCGGAGCACCCCGTCGGTGAGGGCGGCGCCGGAGACGGTGCAGCGGCGCAGTCCGGACTCCAGGGGGATGATCCGGCGGAACGGGCCGACGGTGAGCAGCAGTTCGTCGCCGCGGCGCACGAGTTGCAGGTCCGACTTGACGGCTCCGGGCAGCGGCAGGCACCAGACGAGGACGGGGTCGCCGTCGTCGGTCCGCGGGGCGGCCACGATCCGGGGGCCGGGCGGCCGGGTGTGCCTTTCGCCCGCGGCGGCCGGGTCGTCGGGGGCGGCCGGTTCCCCGGTCCGCCAGGGGTCCTCGACCCACCAGGGGTCATCGGCCCGGCCGGGGGCCGGTTCCTCCGGTGCGGCGGCGAGTCCGTCCCCCGTCCCGCGGCCCGCGGTGGTCGCCCCGGTGGGCGCGGTGGAGCGGGCCCGGTCGTCGAGGAGGGCGAGGTCGTCGAGGCCCCGGGGGTCGCGGCCGAGATGGGGCACCTCGCGCAGGGCCGTCGTGGGCGCCCATTCCTCGTACCAGTGGTCGACGGTCTTCGCCTGCTGCGCGGCTAGGTCCGCGAACCAGGGGTCGCCGGAGTGCCGGGGCAGGAGCCGGTTCACGGCGAGGGTGTCGACCCGCAGTCCGTGCAGGGCGAGGCCGGTGCGGGCGGTGCGCAAGGCGTCCTCGGCGGCCGGTCCCGGCTCGGCGACCAGCCGCAGCGTGGTGGCGCGGTCCTCGATCAGGGCCTGGACGGCTGCCAGTTCGGCGTCCTTGCGAGCAGCGGCCTCGTACAGCCACTGGGCGGGCATGGGCACACCGGCGAGCTGGGCGAGCATGGGGCGCAGGGCTCGTGCGGCCTGGCGTTCCGGGGGCAGCAGCCGACGCAGATAGCGGCGCAGTTGTTCGGGGAGGGCGAGGACGGCGAGTGCCTCGCGCAACGGCGGCAGGTCGACGACGAGGAGGTCGAAGCGGCCGTCCGCCCAGTCGCCCCCGGCGGCGCGGCGCAGCGCGTGCAGCAGGGCGAGCTGGGTGCTGCCGGGGAGTTCGGTGAGTTCCTCGCCGTCCATCCGGTGCCCGCCGAGCAGGTCGAGCACGCCGGAGGCCCGGTCCTGGAGCGCGAGGAGCTCGCCGCGGAAGTGCTCGCCGGAGTCGATGCGGGCGGACCACAGGCCGTCGGTGACCTCGGTGGGTTCCGTGCCGTCGGGGAAGCCGGGTATGGGGTCGGCGGAGAGCAGCAGGGCGCGGCGGCCCCGGCGGGCGGTGGCCAGGGCGGTCGCCGCCGCGACGGTGGTACGGCCCGCGCCGCCGGGTCCGGTGACGAGAACCGTACGCACCGGTCAGCCCTTCGGTACGGACTCGACGCGCTTCTTCAGACCGGCCAGGGCCCGGTCGATGATGACCTTCTCGGCCTTGCGCTTGATCATGCCGAGCATCGGGATCTTGACGTCGACGGTCAGCCGGTAGGTGACCTCCGTGCGGTCGCCGTCGCCGAGCGGGGCGAGCGCGTAGGTGCCGTCGAGGGCGCGCAGCATCTGCGACTTGACGAGCGTCCAGCTGACCTCGCGGTCGCCGGTCCAGGTGTACGCCAGGGTGTGGTCGTCCTTGATCGCCCCGGCGTCGAGGACGAGGCGGACCTTCTCGGCGCGGCCCCGGTCGTCGGTGGCGAGGACCTCCGCCTCCTTGACCTCGCCGGTCCACTCCGGATAGCGGGCGAAGTCGGCGATCACTCCCATGACGTCGGCCGGCGCCGCCTCGATCGTGATCGTCGAGCTGGTGTGTTCAGCCATCGCCGTGGCTCCTCCAGTGCGGTGTGACCGGTGCGTCGGCAGATGCCTGCCGCCAGAAGGCTATCGCGTGCCCGCGGTGGTCCGTCCCAGGGTCCGGCGCGTCCCAGGGTCCGGCGCGGCGGCCGGTGGGAGCGGGCGTCGGGGCGGGGTCCGTGCCGGGACCGGCGGCGGGTCCGTCACCACTCCAGGGCCCAGGGCCTGCCGGTGGAGGCGAAGTGGCCGACGTTCACGCACTCGGTGGCGCCGATCCGCATCCGGCGGACCAGGGGCTGGTGGACGTGGCCGAACAGCGCGTAGCGGGGGCGGGTCGCGCGGATGGCGTCGAGCAGGGCTCGGCTGCCGCGTTCGAAGCGGCGCGCCACCGTGTCGTAGGTCAGTTCCGGCACGTCGGGCGGGATGTGGGTGCAGAGCACGTCGACCGTGCCGACCGCCTCGATCTTGGCCGCGTACTCCTCGTCGTCGATCTCGTACGGGGTGCGCATCGGGGACCTCAGTCCGCCGCCGACGAACCCGAACACCCGGCCGCCGATCTCGACGCGTCCGCCGTCGACGACCGTGGTGCCCGGGCGGGCGTACTCGGCCCACAGTCCGGGGATGTCGACGTTGCCGTAGGTGGCGTACGTCGGGGTGGGGAAGGCCGCGAAGAGTTGCGCGTACTGCTTGCGCACGGCCGAGACGATCGCGGCGTCGCGGTCCATGCCCGCCCAGAGGCGGCGACCGAACTCCCGGGCCTCCTCGAAGCGGCGGGCGGTGCGCAGGGCGACGAGCCGGTCGGTGTTCTCCGCGCCGAAGAGGTCGGGGAAGATGCCGCGCGAGTGGTCGGCGTAGTCGAGGAAGAGGACCAGGTCGCCCAGGCAGATCAGGGCGTCGGCGCCTTCCCCGGCACGGGCCAGTGCCTCGGCGTTGCCGTGCACGTCACTGACCACGTGGAGGCGCGTGCGCCGTCCGGCGGGGCTGACTCGGGCGTCCGGTGCGGCGGGCATGACGGCCAGCCTAGTGCCGTGACCGGCAAGGTCGGCCCGCAAGGAGCGTCGTTTGGTGCGTGCGACCGCGAGGCGGCCGGAAACGCTCGGACGGGGTCTTCCCTGCTCGAGCGAAGTCGCGAACTCGGGGAAGGGCTGCGCGGGCCTGCGGCCGATGCCGCGAGCAAGGGGGGCTCCCTGCTCGAACGAAGCCGAGAGCTCGGGGAAGTGCCGGGCGGCGCGACGGGGCACACGGTGCCGGGAGGGGCACGAGAACCCCGTCGGCGACCGGGACGGGGGCCGCCGGACCTGCGACGGACCCGGCCGGTGGCGCGCCGTGGGCTACTGTGCGCGCAAGGATCACCATCGTGTGTGACGCATAAGACATTGGCCCGAACCCTCTATCGAGAACTGAGTACTGGTGGGTAACGTCCGGGCAGTCCAGTCGTGCTCACTTCACAGCATGAGCATCTGCCTATCTTGGACCGCGGCCGGTGCGTCACACAGAGCCGTGACACCGGAGCCCGATGAGGAGCAGCAGTCTTGCGCGAGTTCAGCCTTCCGGCCCTGTACGAGGTCCCCTCGGACGGCAACCTGACGGATCTCATCCGCCGCAATGCCGCTCAGCATCCCGATGTCGCGGTGATGAGCCGCAAGGTGGGGGGCGTGTGGACCGATGTCGACGCCAGGCAGTTCCTCGCCGAGGTCAGGGGGGTGGCCAAGGGGCTGATCGCGGCGGGCGTCGAGGCGGGCGACCGCGTGGCCCTGCTGTCGCGCACCCGTTACGAGTGGGTGCTGCTGGACTTCGCGATCTGGAGCGCGGGCGCGGTCACCGTCCCGGTGTACGAGACGAGCTCGCCCGAGCAGATCCAGTGGATCCTCGGTGACTCCGGGGCCACCCTGTGCGTCGTGGAGTCCGCGGCGCACCAGGCGTCCGTGGAGTCGGTCCGGGCGGATCTTCCCGCCCTGAAGGGGGTCTGGCAGATCGAGGCGGACGCGATCGCCCGGCTGACGGAGACGGGCTCCGGCATCCCGGACGAGACCGTGGACGCGCGGATGGCGAGCGCCAGGGCGGACGACCCGGCCACCATCGTCTACACCTCGGGCACGACCGGCCGCCCCAAGGGCTGTGTGCTCACGCACCGCAGCTTCTTCGCGGAGTGCGGAAACGTGGTGGAGCGGCTGAAGCCCCTCTTCCGTACCGGCTCGTGCTCGGTGCTGCTCTTCCTGCCCGCCGCGCACGTCTTCGGGCGGCTGGTCGAGGTGGCCTCCGTGATGGCTCCGCTCAGGCTGGGCTGCGTACCGGACATCAAGCACCTCACCGATGAACTGGCCTCGTTCCGACCGACGTTGATCCTCGGCGTGCCGCGCGTCTTCGAGAAGGTCTACAACGGGGCGCGGGCCAAGGCGCAGGCCGACGGCAAGGGCGCGATCTTCGACCGGGCCGCGAACACGGCCATCGCGTACAGCCGTGCGCTGAACACTCCGCAGGGCCCGTCCCTGGGACTGCGCCTGAGGCACAAGCTGTTCGACAAGCTGGTCTACAGCAAGCTGCGCGCGGTGCTGGGAGGACGCGGCGAGTACGCGATCTCCGGCGGCGCGCCGCTGGGCGAGCGGCTGGGCCACTTCTTCCGGGGCATCGGCTTCACCGTCCTGGAGGGGTACGGCCTGACCGAGACCTGCGCGGCCACCGCCTTCAACCCGTGGGACCGGCAGAAGATCGGTACGGTCGGCCAGCCGCTGCCCGGCTCGGTCGTCCGGATCGCCGACGACGGCGAGGTGCTGCTGCACGGCGAGCACCTGTTCACCGGCTACTGGAACAACGAGGCGGCCACGGCCGAAGCGCTGGCCGACGGCTGGTTCCACACGGGCGACCTCGGCACGCTCGACGAGGACGGCTATCTCACGATCACCGGCCGCAAGAAGGAGATCATCGTCACCGCGGGCGGCAAGAACGTCGCTCCCGCCGTGATCGAGGACCGTATCCGCGGGCATGCCCTGGTCGCCGAGTGCATGGTGGTCGGCGACGGGCGGCCGTTCGTCGGCGCGCTGATCACCCTGGACGAGGAGTTCCTGCGCCGGTGGGCCGAGGAGCACGGCAGGCCGGCCGGGGCGACGGCCGCTTCGCTGCGCGAGGACCCGGAGCTGCTGGCCGAGGTGCAGCGGGCGGTGGACGACGGGAACGCCGCGGTGTCCAAGGCGGAGTCGGTCCGCAAGTTCCGCATCCTGTCCTCCCAGTTCACCGAGGAGGCGGGACACATCACGCCGTCGCTGAAGCTGAAGCGGAGCGTGGTGGCGAAGGACTACGCGGACGAGATCGAGGCGATCTACCAGCGCTGACCGCACGCGCGGCGGACGTGCGCGCCGTCAGAGCACGGGAACGGGCCCGCACCCTGGTCGGTGCGGGCCCGTTCCCGTGCGCGGACGGCGTCAGAGCAGCGCCTTGAGCCGCTCGGCCAGCAGGTCCCAGCGCCATTTCTCCTCGACCCAGGCCCGTCCCCGCTCCCCCATCCGGCGCCGCAGCTCCGGGTCGTGCAGCAGGGTGACGATCCGGTCGGCGGTCTCCTCGACGGAGCCACCGCGCACCACCCACCCGGTCTCGCCGTCGAGCACGGCGTCCGGCGCGCCGCCCGAGTCGCCCGCGACGACCGGCAGCCCGGTCGCGGACGCCTCCAGGAACACGATGCCGAGGCCCTCCACGTCGAGGCCGCCGCGCCGGGTGCGGCACGGCATGGCGAAGACGTCGCCCGCGCCGTAGTGGGCGGGCAGTTCCTCCCAGGGCACGGGCCCGGTGAAGCGCACCGCCGCCTCGACCCCCGTCTCCCCGGCCAGTCGCCTCAGGTCCTCGGCGTACGGTCCGCCGCCGACGATCAGGAGGACCGCGTCCGGGACCCGCTCCAGGATCGTGGGCATCGCCCGGATCAGTGTGTCCTGGCCCTTGCGCGGCACGAGCCGTGACACACACACGACGACGGGCCGGTCGGCGAGCCCGAGCCGCTCCCTGACCAGGTCCCCGCCGGAGCCCGGGTGGAAGGTCTTCTCGTCGACGCCTGGCGGCAGTTGGACCATCCGGCCGGCCGCCGCGGGGCTGAGCGCCGAGGCGATCCGGGAGCGGGTGTACTCCCCGAGGTACGTGAGGGTGTCGGTACCGTCGCCGATCCGCCGCAGCAACTGCCGGGCCGCGGGCAACTGGGCCCAGCCGGCCTCGTGCCCGTGCGTGGTGGCGACCAGGCGGCGGGCCCCGGCCCTGCGCAGCGCCGGGGCCATCAGCCCGAGCGGGGCGGCGGCGCCGAACCATACGGACGCGCAGCCGTGTTCGCGCAGCAGCCGCACCGCGCGCCGGGTGACCCGGGGTGTGGGCAGCAGCATCGTCGTGGGGTCGCGGACCACGGTGAACGGCTGCTCGGCGTCGAACGCGGCGGTGGCCGCGACGCCTTCGGAGGTCCGCTTCCAGGTGGAGGCGTACACGACGACCCGCTCGGGCTCCAGCCGCAGGGCCATGTTGTGCAGGAACGCCTGGATGCCGCCGGGGCGCGGCGGGAAGTCGTTGGTCACGATCAGGGTCTTGTCCATCGCGGCCGACAGTACCGGGCGGGTGTCCGTGATGGCCGACGCAGGGGGTCGACGGGCATGATGACCCCTCGTAACCGCGCGTGTCCGCTTCTCTCCGCGTCGTCCGGGTCGTACGGGGGACCGCGCCCGCGCACGAACGGAACGGATGAGCTGCCATGACGGGATCGACCGGGGCGCGGCTCGCTCCCGCGGTATGGGCTCTCACGAGGGTCGCGCTGCTGCTCTGCGTCACGAAGGTGATCAACCTGCCCGGGCCGGACGTGACCGGCGATGTCTCGGTGATCTACCAGGGCTGGTCGGAGGTGCTGCGCTCGGGTACGTATCCGCGGTCGGACGTGACCTGGCAGTATCCGCCGCTCGCCGCGCTCGCGGTGCTCTCCCCCGCCCTGCTCCCCTTCCTCGACTACACCTCGGCCTTCTTCGTCCTCGTGCTCCTGTGCGACGGGCTGGTACTGGCGCTGCTGCTGCGCGCGGGGCGCGGAAGGGGCCGGTCGGCGGCGGGGGCCTGGGCTTGGGTGGCCGGGGTGCCGCTGCTCGGTACGACCGCGTACGCCCGCTACGACCTGATGGTGACGGCGGTGGCGGTGGCGGCGCTGCTGGCGGGGGTGCGGCACCCGCGGGTGCTGGGGGTGTTGGCCGCGGCCGGGGCGCTGCTGAAGGTGTGGCCTGCGCTGATCCTGGCGGGCACCGCGCCCGGCTCCCGGACGCGCCGGGCGTGGACGGCCGCGGCTCTGACGGCGGCCGGGCTCGCGCTGGGGTGCGCGCTGGCGCTCCCCGGGGCGTTCGCCTTCCTCGGCCACCAGCGCGACCGGGGCACCGAGGTCGAGTCGCTGGGGGCACTGGTGTTCCATGTGGCGCGGTGGTTCGGCTGGCCGGGACGGGTGGAACTGCACTACGGCTCGCTGGAGTTCCTGGGGCCGGGGGTGGAGCTGGTGAGCACGCTCGCCCTGGGGCTGTCCGTCCTCGCCCTCGGCTGGCTGCTGGTGTGGCGGCTGCGTGCCCGTACGTTCCGGGCGAGCACCCCGGCCGACGCCGCGTTCACGGCGGTCCTGCTGTTCACGGCCACGAGCCGGGTGATCAGCCCCCAGTACATGCTGTGGCTCGTCGGCCTGGCGGCGGTCTGCCTGGTCTTCCGGGACAGCGGGATGGGGCTGTCGGCCGGGCTGGTGCTGCTCGCCACCGGCGTGACGCAGGCGGAGTTCCCGCTCGGCTTCGACCATGTGACGGCCAGTGACGCGAGGGGCGTGACGCTGATGTTCCTGCGCAACGGCCTGCTGGTCGCGGCGACGCTGATCGCCTGCCGCCGGCTGTGGCGGCGCACGGTGCCCGGGGCTCCCGGGGCCTTGGGCGAGGACGGCGGGGACGGGGACCTGCTCGCGGCGGGCCGCCGTCGCGACGCCCGGGAATCGGAGCGCGCCGGTTCCTGAGCCCGTGCCCAGCAATCCGCGCCCGGCGATCCGTCTCAGGTGCGGTCTGTTCGCCCGCGTTCAGCCGAGTCGTGCGCGCAGGTGCTCCCGCCAGCGCGCGGTGAACTCCGCGGGAGTGCTGGAGAGCACCTCCCGCAGGGCCCGTTCCACCGCCCCGTCGCGCTCCCGCTGCCCCGCGACGGCCCGGTAGAACGCGGACAGCTTCCGCTCGCCCCACGTGTCGGCGATCAGCTCGCAGGCCAGCAAGCCGCCCTCGTACGCCTTCGCCAGCCGCGCCTCGTCGCCCGCGAAGCCGAAGTCCTCGTCGGACGGGAGCGCGTCGGGCACCTCCCCGCGCCGGACCGCGGCGGTCAGTGCGGGCGCGGCCTGTGCGGCGGTGTAGTGCTCGGCGCGGTAGGCCACCCGGTCCGCGAAGCCCTCGGAGAGCCAGGCCGGGGTGGCGCCGGTGGTGCGGGCCCGGGTGGCGACATGGGTGATCTCGTGGGTGAGGACGACCCGTTGCCCGAACGCGCCGAGCGTGCCGTACGCCTGCGGATTGACGATCACCCGGTCCGCGGGGGCACCGTCCGGGCCGCCGGGCCGCGCGGTGGTGACGGCCGCCATGCCCCGGTAGTCCGCGGCGGGCGCGCCCAGCAGCCCCGCCATGTCCTCCACGGTGTGCGGCACGAGCACCAGAACCCGGCCGGGCCAGCGTTCCGGCCAGGCGTCGGAGACCGCGGGCACCGCCCGGTCGGCGGTCCGGGCGATCGCGCGCAGTTGGTGCCCGGTGCGGCCGACGCCCAGGACGAGGCTGTGCGTGCCGCGCACCACCCGGACCCGCCCCTGCTGCCAGAGCAGGCCGCCGCCGTCCCCGCCCGGCCGGTCGGCGGTGAGGTACCAGCGGCCGTCCGGCCCGCCCCGGCGCAGGTCGAGCACCCGGTCCGCGGTGGCCGGGGCACGGTCGTACCCCTTGATCCGGTAGCTGAGCCGGACGTGCGCGGTGAGGTGACCGGCGCCCCGTCCGGTCAGTTCCGTGACCCGGTACGTCCAGGAGTCCAGCGGCACATCGGCGAGGTTGTCCAGCTCACGGCGCTGGGCCGCGCGCAGCCCGACGGCGCGGGGGTCGACGAAGGCCACGTAGGCGTCCGCGTCATGGGCCGTCACGGCGGCGGCGCGGCGGTCGAGGAGGGCACGCACGGAGCGGGCGACGGCACCCAGTACGGGTCCGTCGGAACCGCGGCCGGGGTCGTCGCAGGCCGCGCAGCCGGACAGGAGCAGCGCCCAGGCGAGCAGCGCCCCCGCCGCGCGCCGCCCACCGCCCCGTCCTCGTCGCCGGCTCACCCGGTCGAGGGTACGGGCCGGGCCCGGGCGGCCGGGCCCGGACGGCCGGTCAGACGCGGGTGACCGAGGAGACCGGCATCATGCCGACGGGGTCGTACCGCACCGGGGCGCCGGGGTAGGGGGCGTGGATGACCTGGCCGTTGCCCACGTACATGCCGATGTGGCTGGCGTCGGCGCGGTACGCGACCAGGTCCCCGGGGCGTGCCTGGGACAGCGACACCGTGTGTCCCGCATGCCGCTGGGCCTGCGAGGTGCGCGGCAGGCTGACACCGGCCCGGGCGTACGCCCACTGCATGAGTCCGGAGCAGTCGAAGCCGTCGGGTCCGTTGGCCCCCCAGACGTAGGGCTTGCCCAGGGCCTGTTGGACCGCCATGACGGCGACGGCCGCCCGTGCGGAGCCGGGCGGCAGTCCGGCCGCCGTCACGAACACGTCCTCGCGGCCGGAACGGGAGGCGCGGGCGAAGTCCGCCCGGTCGGCTCCGGACAGCGTGTCCAGCAGTCGCTCGGCCTGGGCGAGTTTGCGCTCGACGGTCCGTTTGTGGCGGGCGGCGGCCTCGCGGTTGCGTTCCAGTTCGGCCAGGGCCCCGGTGGCCTCCGCACGGGTCTGTTCGAGGGAGCGCCGGGTCTGCCGGAACTCCCGCACCTCGGCGACTTGACGTTCCGTCAGGCGTTCCAGGGCGGCGGCCCGTTCGAGGTAGCTGCCCGGGTCGCAGGAGAGCAGCAGGGCGAGCGAGGGGTCCACACCGCCGGAGCGGTACTGCGCGGTGGCCAGCGAACCGAGCGACTCGCTCATCCGGTTGAGGTGTTCCTGCCCCCGGGCCGCCCGGTCGCGCGCCCGGTTCACCTCGTCGCGCAGCCGGTCGGCGTTCTCCCCGGCCCTGTCGTACTGCTCGGTGGCGCGCTCGGCCTCGACGTACAGCCGGTCGATCCGGGCCTTCACGCTCCGGGGCGTGTCCTGCGGGTCGGCGTTCGCGGTGGCCGCCCCGAGCGTGGCGGCGGCGGTCGCCGCCGCGGCGGACAGAACAGTGGCCCTGGCACCCCGGTTGAGGCCGGGCTGTGTGGAACGGCGATGGGACACCACAGGACGCCGCGCTCCCTTCCGCTGTACGCAGATGTGCGCGGCCCCTGCCGCCCGGACGGGCGGACCGACGACGGGAGCCGCACAGCAGGCAGACAGTAGTCGTACGGCTACGGAGCGACCAAGGACCTCGATGGACGGGCCTGCGGCAAAAACGCGGACGCCCCGCCGGTGACCTGTGGTCTCCGGCGGGGCGGACGATCGTGCGGGGCGCGGGAATTCGCCCGTTCGGGCGTCGTCAGGCGACGCGCACGCCGAACTGGAAGCTGCCCATGGTGTTCATCGACTCGTAGCGGACGGACGTGCCCGGGTACGGGGCGTGCAGGACGGTGTTGTTGCCCGCGTAGAGGCCCACGTGCGAGGTGTTGTTGAAGAAGACCAGGTCGCCCGGCTTCAGCGCGCTGCGCCCGATCCGGGGGCCGTCGTTGACCTGCGTGTACGTGACCCGGGAGATGGAGACATTGGCCTGGGCGTAGGCCCACTGGGTCAGCCCGGAGCAGTCGAACGAGTTGGGGCCGGTGCCGCCGGAGCGGTACGGCTTGCCGATCTGGGTGGCCGCGGCGCTCAGGGCGGCCGCACCGCGGGCGGACGCGGGGGCCTCGTTGCCGAGGTCGCCCCGGTCGACGGAGGCGCGGTCGGCGCGGCTGGAGCGCTGTTCGGCCTCCTGCATCTTCGCGCGCTCGGCGGCGGTCAGCGTGTTGAGCAGCTGGCGCGCCTTGGTGAGCCTGGCCTGGAGCTGCTTCTTCTTCTCCCCCATCACCTTGCGGGCGTCCGCGAGGTCACCCAGCTTGTCCTGGGCCTCCTTGCGCTCCTGGGCGAGGGACCGCTGCTTCTCCTGGATCTTCTTGAGAGCCTCGGCCTGCTTGGCCGTCAACTGGCCGAGCGCCGACGCCTCGTCGAGGAAGGTGTCCGGGTCCGAGGAGAGGAAGAGCTGCACCGACGGGTCGAGGCCGCCGGAGCGGTACTGCGCGGCGGCGAGCGAACCGAGGCCGCTGCGCAGGTTGTTGATCTCCTCCTGACCGCGGGCCACCTTGTCCTGCAGCGCGCTGACTTCCTTCTCCAGCTTCTGCTGCTTCTCCTTGGCGCCGTAGTACTGCTCGTTGGCCTCGCCGGCCTCGTGGCCGAGCTTTTCGATCTCCGCCTTGACCTCGTTCTTGGAGGGCTTGGGGTCGGCCTGGGCCGCCTGGGAGGACAGGGCCACGGCTGCGGCGGCGGTCGCGGTGAGCACGGTCACACGGGCGCGGCTCGGCTGCTTGGGACGACGGTGGGACGCCACGAAGGCGATCTCCTTCTTCCTCCGGCCGCCTACCGGGCTGTGGGGGGGCTCGGGTCCCCGGCTCCGTGCACGTCACGGACTCGGCGGGTCCTTCGCCGTCACCCCGGATGGGTGATCAACCGAGCGAAGGTTCGAGGGTGACCCTAGTGACCAACTTGTGATCAGTTCAAATCCTCAACGGAAAAATCTCACCACAGCAGGCACTTCTTTACCCATATCACACAGGCCGTAGTGAGGGCCTGACGGTCCGTTCCCTGAAATCCGGCGAGTCGCGACAACCGTCATGAGACGCGCGAAAGACGCTTCAGGAGCAAGGCGGACGCGACGGGTCGGGCGCCCGCCTTCGCCACCCCGTCGGCGACCTCTCGGTCGGTGGAGACCACCACGACCGGGCGTCCCGGCGGTTCGGCACGGGCCAGTTGGCGGATCAGCTCGTCCGCGGTCACGCCCGGCTTGCTGAACAGCACGCGGACGCCGCGCGGCGGCGCGAGCAGCACCGGGGCGGCGAGTTCGGCCCCGTCGAAGACACAGGTCATTTCCGCGCCGGTCTGCGCGGCGAGCACCGCGAGACCACCGAGCAGCCGCAACCGCTGCTTCTCCAACGGCAGTTGCGGGTAGCCGGTCTTGGTGACGTTGTAGCCGTCCACGATCAGGTGCGCCTGCGGCAGCGCGAGCAGTTGGTCGAGCAGGGCCGGATCGTTCTCCGAAAGCGCCCTGGCGGCAATGTCCTTGGGCGACATCCGGCCGGGTTCGACCGCGTCGACCCCGTCCGCCGGGCGGATCGAGGCCGGGGGCAGGGCCAGTTCACGGCGCAGCCCCCGGGCCGCGTCGAGCACCGTGTCCAACAGCAGCCGCAGTCGCATGTCCTCGACCGAGCGGCCCTCCCGCGCGGCCCTGCGGCCCGCCTCGACGGATGCCTCGGCCTCGCCGAGCCGCGCCTTGAGCCGGCGGGCCTCGCTCTCCGCCGCCGAGACCTGGGCAGCCGCCTCGGCGCGTACGACGTCGGCCTCGGCCCGGCTGCGGCGCAGCGCGGCCTCGCCGCGCCTGACGTCGTTGACCGCGCTGCGCAGCTTGCGCTGGAGGGACTCGGCCTCCTTGCGGGCGGCGTCCAGTTCGGCGCGCAGCCGTTCCGTCTCGCTCTTCGTCTGAGCCCGGGCCTGGGCGAGCTCCTCGCGCAGCCGTTCCAGCTCGCGGCGGCTCGCCTCGTCGGCGCGCTCGGCCTCGGCGCGCTGGACCTCCTCGCCCGCGGCGGCGACCAGCTTCACCCAGCCTGCCGGACGCAGCACGTAGGCGGCCGCGGCGACGTCGACGGGATCGGCGGCGGCGGGCGGCGAACCGGACTCCAGGGCAGCGGCCAGCTCCGGCTGCTGCTCCCCGAGCCGTTCACCGATACGCTGCCGGAACAGCGCGTCGCTCTCCAGCGCCGCCGCCATCGCGTTCCCGGCGAACTTGGCACGCCGGGTCGGTGTGAAGCGGGCGTACTGTCTCAGCGCGGCCGGGAGTTCGCCGACGGTCAGGCCACCGAATGCGTCCGAGACCAGCGCGACGACCCGCCGCCGCACACCTTCGGGCAGCGGGCGGTCGAGCGCCTCGACAGCGCCGTCGGCCGCCTCGGCCGGTTCGGCGCCGCTTGCGGGCTGCTCCACCATCCGTCACCCCAAAATCGATTGTCTGTACGCGCGGCTCCGTCAGGAGTCGGCACCCGGCCTGGCGACCAGTTCGATCTGATCCACCGCGTTGCACCAACGGCAACGCACCGACTCGATGGTCTCACTGACCACCTCACGCTCCTCGACGGTGGCCTCCCCAGCCAGGTCGAGGTGCACGTACTCGACGACCTTGGAGGAGCGCGTCACATCGAAACGCGTGAGGTTTCCGCACAGCGTGCAGCGCCAGCGGGTCCCGTCGGTCGGCTGCGGAACCGTCGTCATCGTTGCGTCCTCTTTCGTCGAGCCTCGTGCCGTCTGCTTCAAGGATCTCGCGGTGCGCCGTCGAACTGCGGATGTCCCCCGGTAACCCTACGGCTTCCCCGCGTCCGCCCGACACGGCGAGGCGGTCTGTCCCGTTCCCTCCGCTTGCGTCATGCTCTGTTCATGATCGATCTGCGAGGTGCGGCCGGCAGGCTGACCAGCGAACTCCTACGGACGGTCACCTCCCGCGGACCGCTGGTCACCCACACCCTGATCGCGGTGTGCTGCCTGATCTTCGTGTTCGGCCCGCTCTCCGGTCTCCGCCCGCCCCAGGGCACCGCCGATGCCGCGCTCGCCGCACAGGCCGGCTACTTCGAACGCTGGGGGGTGATCCCGAACGAGCTGTGGAACGGTTCCGGCCGCGTCCTGCTCACCCCGCTCACCGCCCTCTTCGTGCACGGAAGCTGGCTGCATCTGCTCGGGAACATGCTGTTCCTGTACGTTTTCGGGGCGATGGCCGAGGAACGCATGGGCCGCGCCGAGTTCACCCTCTTCTACGTCGTCTGCGGCTATCTCGCGCTGGTCGCCTACGCCGCCGCGCACGCCACGTCCGACCAGACGCTGGTCGGCGCGTCGGGGGCCATCTCGGCGGTGCTGGGGGCCTTCCTCTACCTGTTCCCCAGGGCCCGGGTCACCAGCCTGTTCCCGTTCCTCTTCTTCCTGCCGCTGCGCTTCCCCGCGTGGATCGTGCTGATCTTCTGGTTCGTCCTGCAGTGGCTGGCGGTCCGGAACTCCGGCGACGGCGGGCCCGGGGTGGCCTATCTGGCCCACGTGGTCGGCTTCGCCCTCGGCTTCGTCTACGCCTGGGGACGCTACCGGCGTGCGGATAGAGTGAAGGCCCCAGAAGCGGCCACCGAGGGAGAGAACCAGCCGTGATCAGCGCGATCGTGCTCATCAAGACCAGCGTGGACCGGATTCCCGAGATCGCCGAGGCCATCGCCGCACTGGACAACGTCAGCGAGGTCTTCTCCGTCACCGGCACCTACGACCTGATCGCCATGGTCCGGGTGGCCCGGCACGACGACCTGGCGGACGTGATCCCCGGCCGGATCAGCAAGATCCCCGGCGTCGAGGCCACCGACACGCACGTGGCCTTCCGCACGTACTCGCAGCACGACCTGGAGGCCGCCTTCAACATCGGCCTCGACGCCTAAGGGCTGTCCCGTAATCCCTGGTGTAGCAGCGCGCGGCGTCGGATGCGGTGCATCGCAAGGCGGAGGGGCGCCCGCATACTGGACGTATGTGGGCGTTCCGACAACGCGGCGAGGCGCCGTAGCTGTCGTCGTGCGCCCGCCAGGGAGTACGGGACAGCCCTCAGTGCCGCATCAGGCGGCGTTTGCCCCCGTCGCGAGCCGGTGAACCCTTCCGGTCACGGCACCGGCGTCCGCCGCCCGGCACCCGACCCCGGTGGGAGGCGGTCCCGCCCCACCCGGGTGTCACGCGCCCGTCAGAGCTGCGCCTCGCCCCGGTCCGGCACGCAGCGGCCGCCCTCGGTGCGGTACGTCCACCGGGCGCCCTGTCCGACCAGTTCCTTGACCGCCCGTACGAAGCGCTCGATGTGCTCGTCGGGCGTACCGGCGCCGAAGCTCACCCGGATCGCGTTGAGCGAGAGCTCCCCCGGCGCGGCCTCCGGCGCGCCGCACGCGCCGCCCTGCTGCGGATCGCCGCCCAGCAGCGTACGGACCAGCGGGTGGGCGCAGAACAGTCCGTCACGCACCCCGATGCCGTACTCGGCGGAGAGCGCCGCGGCGAAGTGCGAGCTGTTCCAGCCCTCCACCACGAACGAGATCACGCCGACCCGGGGGGCGTCGTCGCCGAACAGCGAGAGCACCGTGACCTCGGGGACCTCGGCGAGCCCGGCGCGGACGGCGGCGACGAGGCGCTGCTCCCGGGCGACCAGGCCGTCGAAGCCCGCCTCGGTGAGCGCCTTGCAGGCGGAGGCGATGGAGTACACGCCGATGACGTTGGGGGAACCGGCCTCGTGACGGGCCGGGGTGGTGTGCCACTCGACGTCCACGCCGCCGTCGGCACGCCGGGCGACGCCTCGCGAGGCGCCGCCGCCGGCCAGGTACGGTTCGGCGTCCCGGAGCCAGTCGGCCCGGCCCGCGAGCACGCCCGAACCGAACGGCGCGTACAGCTTGTGCCCGGAGAAGGCGACCCAGTCGACGTCCAGGCCGGTGATGTCGACGGGGTGGTGCGGGGCGAGCTGCGCGGCGTCCAGCACGATCCGGGCGCCGTGCGCGTGGGCGGCGGCCGCCAGTTCCCTGACCGGCCACAGTTCGCCGGTGACGTTGGAGGCGCCGGTGACGCAGACCAGCGCGGGGCCGATGGGGCCTCCCCTGCTCGAACGGAGTTGAGAGCTCGGGGAAGGGTCGCGGTCGGCGAGCGCCCGCTCCAGCGTCTCGACGGCCTGGGCCGGGGTGCGCGGGGCGTTCAGGTACGTCACCCGGGCGTCGCGCCACGGCAGCAGCGAGGCGTGGTGCTCGGTCTCGTACACGAACACCTGGCAGTCGGCGGGGACGACCGCGGCCAGCAGGTTGAGCGAGTCGGTGGTCGAGCGGGTGAAGACCACCTGGTCGTCAGGGCGACAGCCGAGGAACTCCGCGACGGTCGCGCGGCTGTTCTCGAAGAGGTCCGTGGACAGTTGCGAGAGGTACCCGGCCCCGCGGTGGACGCTGCCGTAGTACGGAGCGTACGCGGCGACGTCGTCCCAGACGCGCTGGAGGGCCGGGGCGCTGGCGGCGTAGTCGAGTGCGGCATAGGTGACTTCACCACCTGTGACCAGCGGAACCGTTACGTCCTGACCCAGAACCGGCAAGGGGGTACAAAGCGACTGGTCGGCGGCAGCGGTGAGGACAGACATGGCGAACTCCCGTAACAGGCAGGCGAAAAGCGTGCGCCGGCGGATACGCGGCAGCGCAGCGACAAGAGAAAAGGGGTGCGGAAAAGGGCCGGAACGCCCTAGCGCATTCGCGTGCTCACAAGAGACTCCCTAGGGACCAGGACCCCGGGGGTTGGCATTCGCAGATGCCGAGGGGCCCGCGCTTGCCGCAGACCTCGCTGCCTGCGGCCCGGTCTTCACCCGGGGCACCCCGCCACGGACGGAGGGTTGCCGGACAGCGGGCCGGGGCCGTAGTCGCTGTCACTCATGACCTGCCTGCATCCTGCCATACGTCTGCGAACGCGCAAGGGCGCGGTCCAGGATCCGGACCGCGCCCCACGTGACATCCCGTCGGCTCGAAGACCGCCGGCCAGCGTTCAGCCGGCGGTCCGCGACGCGTTGCTGGCCGCCACCCACCTCTCCAGCGCCCGCCGTGCCGCCCCGGAATCGATGGATTCGGCGGCCTTCGCGACCCCGGCGGCGAGCTGTTCGTTCAGCGTGCCGTCCGTCGGGTCCAGGGCCACCAGCGCCGCCGCCGAGTTGAGGAGCACGGCCTCCCGTATGGGCCCGTGCTCACCGGCCAGCACCCGGCGGGCCACATCCGCGTTGTACGAGGCGTCACCGCCGCGCAGCGCCTCGGCCGGGACCAGTTCCAGACCGATGGCGCGCGGGTCGAACGCCTCCTCGCGCACCGCGCCGTCCCGGACCACCCAGACCCGCGAGGTCGCGGTCGTCGTCAGCTCGTCGAGCCCGTCGTCGCCGCGGAAGACGAGCGCCGAGTTGCCCCGTTCGGCGAGGACCCCGGCGACGATGGGCGCCATCCGCAGATCGGCGACGCCGACCGCCTGGGCCCGCACCCGGGCCGGGTTGGTGAGCGGGCCGAGAACGTTGAACGTGGTCTGCGCGCCCAACTCCTTGCGGGCGCGGGCCGCGTGACGCAGCGCGGGGTGGAACTTCACGGCGAAGCAGAAGGTGATGCCCGCCTCCTCGGCGACCTCGGCCACACGCCGCGCGCTGAGCTCCAGGTTGACGCCGAGCTTCTCCAGCACGTCGGAGGAGCCGCTCGCCGACGAGGAGGCGCGGTTGCCGTGCTTGACGACCTTGGCACCGGTGCCCGCGACGACGACCGCCGCCATCGTGGAGATGTTGACCGTCTTGGCGAGGTCGCCGCCGGTGCCGACGATGTCGACCGTGTGGCCGGGGACGTCGATGGTGTTGGCGTGCTCGTACATCGCGCGCACCAGGCCGGACACCTCCTCGACCGTCTCGCCCTTGGCGCGCAGGGCCACGGCGAAACCGGCGATCTGCACATCGGTCGCCTCGCCGCTCATGATGCGGTCCATCGCCCACGCGGTGTCGTCCGCGCTCAGGTCCTCGCCGCGCAGCAGCGGGTTCAGCACGCCGGGCCAGGAACGGTCCGCCACGCTGTCGCCGCCGACCGGGGTCACAACGTTCATGGTCCGCTCCTGGGGTCCACAGCCGATAAGAGGGTTCGACTTCCACCCTATCGAGGGTGGCGGACAGCGAAGAGCCCCGTCCATCGGATGGACGGGGCTCCCGCTGTGGCGATCAGTTCAGGCGATCAGTGGTGACCGTGGCCGCTGGTGATCTCCTTGTACTCCTCGACGGTGGGCTTGGCGATCTGGTTGTTCTCGCCGTAGTAGCCCTTGCTGAGCCGGGCGCGCAGCTTCTGCATCGCGGAGACCTTGCGCTCGACACCGTTCTCGTCGACCGTCGGGCCGATCTCGACCGGCTCGTACTGCTCGTGCGCCGTGAGCGTGTGCAGCTGCTCGGGGCCGAGCGGCTCGTGGACCTCGACGAACTCACCGTGCGGCAGGCGCTTGATGATGCCGGACTCGCGCCCGTGCAGCACCTTCTCCTTGTCGCGGCGCTGGAGGCCGAGGCAGATCCGCCGGGTGACGACGAACGCGATGACCGGGCCCGCGAAGATGAAGATCCGGATGAACCAGGTGATGGCGTTGATCGACAGGTGGAAGTGCGTGGCCCACAGGTCGTTGCCACCGCCGATGAAGACGATGACGTACACCGTGATCCAGGCGACGCCGAAGGCCGTCCGGGTCGGGGCGTTGCGCGGGCGGTCCAGCAGGTGGTGCTCACGCTTGTCACCGGTGACCCAGGACTCGATGAACGGGTAGACCGCGATGACCGCGAGTACCACTCCGAAGAGCGCCAGCGGGATGAACACACCCAGGACGAGCGTGTGGCCCCACAGATTGATCTCCCAGCCAGGCATCACTCGGATCAGACCCTCGGCGAAGCCCATGTACCAGTCGGGCTGGGCACCGGTGGACACCTGGTCCGGCCGGTACGGGCCGATGGACCAGACCGGGTTGATCGTGGCGATGGCCGAGATGATCGCGATGATGCCGAAGACCAGGAAGAAGAACCCGCCCGCCTTCGCCATGTAGACCGGCAGCAGCGGCATGCCGACGACGTTCTTCTGGGTGCGGCCGGGGCCGGGGAACTGCGTGTGCTTGTGGTAGAAGACCAGGATCAGGTGCGCCACCACGAGACCGAGCATGATGCCCGGCAGCAGCAGGATGTGGATCGAGTAGAACCGGGCGACGAAGTCGTGGCCGGGGAACTCTCCGCCGAACAGGAACATCGAGATGTACGTGCCGACGATCGGCACGGACAGGATCGCGCCCTGGGTGAAGCGGATACCCGTACCGGACAGCAGGTCGTCCGGGAGCGAGTAGCCGGTGAAACCGGTGAACATGCCGAGCACGAACAGCAGGAAGCCGAACAGCCAGTTGATCTCGCGCGGCTTGCGGAAGGCGCCCGTGAAGAAGACGCGCATCATGTGCACGAACATGGCGGCCAGGAAGATCAGCGCGGCCCAGTGGTGGATCTGGCGGACCAGCAGACCACCGCGGACGTCGAAGCTGATGTCCAGCGTCGACGCGTACGCCTCGGACATCCTGATGCCCTGCATCGGCTCGTACGAGCCGTGGTACACGACCTCGTTCATGCTCGGGTGGAAGAACAGCGTCAGATACACACCCGTGAGGATGATGATGATGAAGCTGTAGAGCGCGACTTCCCCGAGCATGAAGGACCAGTGGTCCGGGAAGATCTTGCGCATGTTGGCCTTGGCGAGGGAGTAGATCCCCAGCCGGCCGTCCGCCCAGTCGGCCACCCGCTCACCGGCGGGTGCCTTGCGATTGCCCGGCGCCGAGGAGCCGGGGGCTTGCGTGGTCGCAGTACTCATCCGCGCTCCCAGAATGCAGGACCGACGGGCTCTTCGAAGTCACCGAGCGCTTCAAGGTTGCCCTCGCTGTTCACACCGATCCGCAGCTGCGGAAGGGCGTGACCGGCCGGGCCGAAGATGACGCGGGCGCCGTCGGAGAGGTCGAAGGTGGACTGGTGGCAGGGGCAGAGCACGTGGTGCGTCTGCTGCTCGTAAAGGCTGATCGGGCAGCCGACGTGGGTGCAGATCTTGGAGAAGGCCACGATTCCCTCGTGCGCCCACTCGCGCTCGCGCTTGTCCTTGATGTCCTCCGGCCGAATCCGGACGATCATCAGCGCTGCCTTGGCGATCTGGTTGTTGAAGTCATGCGCGTCCTCCGCCAGGCCCTCGGGCATGGCGAAGGTCAGCGAACCGACGGCGACGTCCTCGGGACGCAGCGGCTCCATCGTGTTCATGTTGATGAGCTGCTTGCCCTGGGCCCACAGCGTCTTGCGGAGCTTCTTCTCCGGCAGCGGGCCGAGGTCGCGCAGCAGCACCACGCCGGAGAGCGGCACCAGTGCCAGCGCGCCGAACATGGTGTTGCGGATCAGCTTGCGCCGACCGAGCGCGGACTCCTTGGCACCGTCGGCGAAGTCCGCCAGGACCTTCGCCTTGACCTCGGGAGCGGCCTCGATCGGGTGGCGCTCGTCGGCGACCTCCACGTCGGACATCAGGGTGCGCGCCCAGTGGACCGCCCCGGCACCGATCGCGAAGAGAGCCACGCCCAGGGTCAGCCCCAGGGAGAAGTTGAGCGCGCTCACATGGCCGACGGGCCAGATGTACACGATCTTGTCGACCGGGAAGATGACGTACGACGCGATGAAGCCGATCGTCGCCAGCATCGACAGCGTGAAGAACATGGCGACGGTGCGCTCGGAACGCTTCGCCGCCCGCTCGTCGATGTCCTGGATGCGCGGCTCGTGGGCCGGCAGCCCCGGGTCGGCGAACGGGTTGTCCGCGACCTCTACCGCGCCGTGCGCGGTGTCCTGCGCGATAGGCAGGTTCTCGTCTGGAATCTCTTGGCTACTCATGACTTCTTGGCCTTAGCGGTGTGGGCCGCGACCCAAACGGCGAGTGCGATCAGGGCGCCGAGACCGAAGATCCAGGCGAACAGACCTTCGCTGACCGGTCCCAGGCCACCCAGCGAGAGACCGCCCGGGTTCGGGGTGTCGTCGCTGTTCACGGCCTTGACATAGGCGATGATGTCCCGCTTCTGCTGCTCGGGCATCGTCGTGTCCGGGAAGGACGGCATGTTCTGCGGGCCGGTCTGCATGGCCTCGTACAGGTGCTTCGACGACACGCCCTCGAGGCTGGGCGCGTACTTGCCGTTCGTCAGCGCACCGCCCTGGCCGGTGAGGTTGTGACACTGGGCGCAGTTGTTGCGGAACAGCTCGCCACCCTTGGCGGCGTTCGCGCCGGCGGGGTCGTGCTGCTTCTTGGTCGGCGTGATCGGACCGGCGCCGAGCGACGCGACGTACGCCGCGAGCTGGTCGATCTCGGCCTGGCTGTAGATGTTCTTCTTCTTCGGCACCTGGGCGCCCGGCTGCTGCGCCGGCATACGGCCCGTACCGACCTGGAAGTCGACGGCGGCGGAGCCCACGCCGACCAGGGGCGGCCCGTCGGTGGTGCCCTGACCGCCGGTCCCGTGGCAGCTGGCACAACCGACGGTGTACAGCTTCTTGCCCTCGTCGATGGCGAGGGACTGGGCGGTTTCGTCGGCCTGCGCCTTACTCGCGGGCGCAAACGCGGCATACAGCCCCCCAGTAGCCGCCAGCGCGAGGAGTAGTACGACGACCGCCGCCAACGGATGGCGTCGTCGAGCGGAGAGCTTTTTCACGGATTACCCCGGTGTCAGGATCTTCTGCGTCGATGCTGGATGTGGTTCGGGTCGAGCCCGGTTACTTGATCAGGCGGTTCAGGTCGGGCCCGGTCACTTGATCATGTAGATCGTGGCAAAGAGGCCGATCCACACGACGTCGACGAAGTGCCAGTAGTAGGACACGACGATGGCCGAGGTGGCCTGTTCGTGGGTGAACCTCTTGGCCGCGTACGTCCTGCCCAGGACGAGCAGGAAGGCGATGAGCCCGCCTGTCACGTGCAGCCCGTGGAAGCCGGTCGTCAGGTAGAACACCGAGCCGTACGGGTCGGAGGAGAGGGAGAGCCCCGCTTCCTTGACCAGCTCGGTGTACTCGAGGACCTGGCCTCCGATGAAGATCGAACCCATCACGAACGTGATGATGAACCAGGTCCGGAGCTTCTTCACATCGCCCCGCTCGGCGGCGAAGACGCCGAGCTGGCAGGTGAGTGAGGAAAGCACCAGGATCGTGGTGTTCGTCGCCGAGAACGGGAAGTTCAGGTGCCCGGCCATCTCCTTCCAGTGATCGGGTCCCATCACCGATCGCAGGGTGAAGTACATCGCGAAGAGGGCCGCGAAGAACATCAGCTCGGAACTCAGCCAGATGATGGTTCCGACGCTGGTGAGGTTCGGTCGATTGACCGACGGGTGCGCGTGCCCGGTTTCTACTGTCGTTGCTGTCGCCACGACCGACATTATGTCGGTCGCTTATCCCGCCCTCACCTCGGGGGGGTGCCGTTCGGTGTGTCAACCGGGTGTGCCCTCCTCGAACGGCCCAGGAATCCGCTTCCGCGGGCGATGCTGACGGGCCATCGGCGGAGTACGATCCGCGCATCGGTTCATGCCCTGAAAGCCCCGCAGACACGGATGTCACGGAGGAACAATGCAGCCGACCGCCACGGTCCTGGTCTACAGCGACGACGCCCATACCCGTGAGCAGGTGAGGCTGGCAGCCGGGCGCAGGCCCGCGGCCGACGTGCCTCCGGTGGAGTACGTGGAGTGCGCGACCCTGCCCGCCGTCCTGGAGGCGCTGGACAGGGGTGGTATCGACGCCTGTGTGCTGGACGGCGAGACGGCGCCCGCGGGCGGCATGGGCGTCTGCCGGCAGATCAAGGACGAGGTCTTCCGCTGCCCGCCCGTCCTGCTGCTGATCGGGCGCCCTCAGGACGCCTGGCTGGCCACCTGGAGCCGCGCGGACGCCGCGGTGACCCATCCGGTCGAACCCGTCGAGTTCGCGGACGCACTGGCGGCCCTGCTGCGCAGCAGGCTCTGCGTGAACACCTGAGCCCCGCCGCCGTTCCGTCCGTCCTCTCGTCCTCTCAGAGGGGCAGCGCACTCCCCGGGCCGGTCAGACCTGGGGGCGCAGGCGCGCCGCCTGGATCGTGTCCTGTTCCGGCTCGGCGTCCTTGCGCAGTGCGCTGCCCTTCTGCCATTTCTCCCAGGACAGGTTCCAGTCGCCGTAGCCGTTGTCGAACGGGGTCATCGTCTCGCCCTCGCTGCCGACGACCGCGACGATGTCGCCCTCGCGCACGGTGTTGAAGAACCACTCGGCCAGGCCGGTGGTCATGCCCGTGCAGCCGTGGCTGACGTTCGCGTACCCCTGCGAACCAGTGGACCAGGGGGCCGCGTGGACGTACTCGCCGCTCCAGGTGACGCGTGTCGCGTAGTAGACCTGCAGGTCGTACGAGTCGTCCGAGCCCGCCGCGATGCCGATCGTCTCGCCGCGCATGCGCACGGAGTACTCCTTGGACAGCACCACCTTGATCCCGTTCCGGGTGGCGAAGCCGGGTTTGCCGGTGGTGACCGGAATCGTCTTGACCACCTTCCCGTCACGCTTGACGGTCATCGTGTGCGCGGCGGCGTCGGTGATGGCCTCGACGCGGTCGCCGGTGGTGAGCTTCAGCGCCTTCGTGGGCGCCCCGTAGAGGCTGTCGGTGACCTTGATGCCCGCCAGGCCGCTGCTGACGTCGATCCTGGCCCTGGCGGGCCAGTACTCCTTGGGGCGGTAGTGCAGGGTCTTGTCGTCGACCCAGTACCAGGATCCGACGACGGCGGGCGTGGAGCGGACGCTCAGGGCGCGTTCCACGACGGCCCTGGCGGCCTTGTCCTTGATCGGGGCGCTCAGTTCCGCGGTGATGGGCTGCCCCACGCCGTAGGTGCCCGCCTTGGGGCCGAAGGCGACCTTCAGGGTCTTCTTCTTGGTGGCGCCGGTTTCGAAGGAGAGCGTGCGGCTGCCGGGGGCGCCGTCGTCGTCCTCCATGCTGACCCGCACGGTGTAGCGGTGGCCCGCGGCGAGCGGGGAGGTGGAGCGCCAGTGCTTCCCGTCGGCGTCGAGTTCGCCCGCCAGGCGGCGCCCGGTCGCGTCCGTGGCCGTCACGTCCGTGATCCGGCCCTCGTCCTTGACGCCGACCTCGATCGGCCGGTCGGAGTCCGCCTTCTCGTCACCCTCCGGCAGGTTGGAGGTGATCTCGTCCGCCGCGTCGTACGGCTTCGCCGCGAGCGGGTGGCCGTCGGAGGCTCCGCAGGCGGTCGCGGCCGCTATCAGGGTCGCGGCCAGCAGCATGCTGCTCACTACGGGGCGGATGCGCAGCGTGTGGTCCATGAACCCACGCTATGGAGATTTCATCCCTTTTGGCGCGTCTTGTGCGTGCAAACGGGGGCCCGTACCTCTTTTGGTGGAGGTACGGGCCCCCGTTGGACGGAGCCGGTGAAGCGGTGACCTCAGGTCACTGGGTGCGGTTCTCGCCGTGGTAGTACTCGAGGACCCAGCCGAGCAGGCCGATCAGGATCATCGGGGCCGAGAAGTACAGCAGCCACCAGCCGAAGATGACGCCCAGGAAGGCGAGGGAACTACCCACGGCCAAAGAGAGCGGCTGCCAGCTGTGCGGGGAGAAGAATCCCACCTCGCCGGCCTCGTCGACGATGTCCGCCTCTTTGTTGTCCTGCGCCATGGCGTCGACCCGCTTGGCCGTGAAGGCCAGGTAGAAGCCGATCATGACGGCCAGACCGAAGGCCAGGAGGAGGACGGTGGTGCCGACCGGCTCCTTCGCCCACACGCCGTACGTGATCGCCATGGCGAGCATGAAGACGCTCAGCCAGAGGAACATCTTTCCCTGGATCTTCACTTGCCCGCCTCCTTGCCGCCGGCGACGGCCTTCTCACCCTCGGGGGTGAGCTCCAGCTGCTCCAGAGCCGCGATCTCGGGGTGGTGCAGGTCGAACGCCGGGGATTCGGAACGGATCCGCGGCAGCGCGAGGAAGTTGTGCCGCGGCGGCGGGCACGAGGTCGCCCACTCCAGCGAACGGCCGTAGCCCCACGGGTCGTCGACCTCGATCTTCTTGCCGTACTTGGCGGTCTTCCACACGTTGTAGAAGAACGGCAGCATCGACAGGCCGAGCAGGAACGAGGCGATCGTCGAGACCGTGTTCAGGGCGGTGAAGCCGTCGGCGGCGAGGTAGTCCGCGTAACGACGCGGCATGCCCTCGGCACCCAGCCAGTGCTGCACCAGGAACGTGCCGTGGAAGCCCACGAACAGCGTCCAGAAAGTGATCTTGCCGAGCCGCTCGTCCAGCATCTTGCCGGTGAACTTCGGCCACCAGAAGTGGAATCCGGCGAACATCGCGAAGACCACGGTGCCGAAGATGACGTAGTGGAAGTGCGCGACGACGAAGTACGAGTCCGTGACGTGGAAGTCCAGCGGGGGCGCTGCCAGGATCACACCGGTCAGACCACCGAAGGTGAAGGTGATCAGGAAGCCGATAGCCCAGAGCATCGGGGTCTCGAAGGACAAGGACCCCTTCCACATCGTGCCGATCCAGTTGAAGAACTTCACCCCGGTGGGTACCGCGATGAGGAACGTCATGAAGGAGAAGAACGGCAGCAGCACACCGCCGGTGGCGTACATGTGGTGCGCCCACACCGTCACGGAAAGACCCGCGATGGCGATCGTGGCACTGATCAGACCGATGTAACCGAACATCGGCTTCCGGCTGAACACCGGAATGATCTCGGAAATGATTCCGAAGAACGGCAGAGCGATGATGTACACCTCTGGATGGCCGAAGAACCAGAAGAGGTGCTGCCAGAGCATTGCCCCGCCATTGGCCGCGTCGAAGATGTGCGCACCGAATTTACGGTCGAACTCCAGCGCGAAGAGCGCGGCGGCGAGAACCGGGAAGGCCAGCAGGACCAGCACACCGGTCAGCAGGACGTTCCAGGTGAAGATCGGCATGCGGAACATCGTCATGCCGGGTGCGCGCATGCAGATGATGGTGGTGATGAAGTTGACCGAACCGAGGATCGTGCCGAACCCGGAGAGCACCAGACCCATGATCCACATGTCGCCGCCGATACCCGGCGAACGGACCGCGTCCGTCAGCGGGGAGTAGGCGAACCAGCCGAAGTCTGCCGCACCCTGCGGGGTGAGGAAGCCACCCACCGCGATCAGCGAGCCGAAGAGGTACAGCCAGTAGGCGAACATGTTCAGCCGCGGGAACGCCACGTCGGGCGCGCCGATCTGCAGCGGCATCATCCAGTTCGCGAAACCGGCGAACAGCGGCGTCGCGAACATCAGCAGCATGATCGTGCCGTGCATCGTGAACGCCTGGTTGAACTGCTCGTTCGACATGATCTGCGTGCCGGGGCGGGCCAGCTCGGCGCGCATGAAGAGCGCCATCAGACCGCCGATGCAGAAGAACGCGAACGACGTGATCAGGTAGAGCGTGCCGATCGTCTTGTGGTCGGTGCTGGTCAGCCACTTGACGCCGAGGTTTCCGGGCTGCTTGCGCCGGACCGGCAGCTCGTCCTCGTACGAGTCGTCTGCTGCCGCGGCACCCTGAGGTTCGTTGAGGATGCTCACAGTTTGTTCGTCTCCGCATTCCTGGCCGGGTCAGTCTGCTTGATGCCGGCCGGCACGTAGCCCGTCTGGCCCTTCTCCGCCAGCTCCTTGAGGTGCGCCTGGTAGCGCTCCGGGGAGACGACCTTGACGTTGAAGAGCATGCGGGAGTGGTCGACGCCGCAGAGTTCGGCGCACTTGCCCATGAAGGTGCCCTCCTGGGTGGGAGTCACCTCGAAGGCGTTGGTGTGGCCCGGGAAGACGTCCTGCTTCATCAGGAACGGCACCACCCAGAAGGAGTGGACGACGTCGCGCGAGGTCAGGACGAAGCGGACGCGCTCACCCTTCGGCAGCCACAGGGTCGGGCCGGGGTTGCCGTTCTGGGGGTTGCGCGTGCCCGGGACGCCGTAGTCGTAGACACCCTCCGCGCCCTTGGGGAAGTCCTTCTGGTACTTGTCCGGGATGGCGTCGAGCTCCTTGGGGACCTTGTTCCCCGTAGCGGTCGAGCCGTCCACGTTCTCGATGTAGTTGAATCCCCAGCTCCACTGGTAACCGACCACGTTGATGGTGTGGGTCGGGTTCTTGAGTTCGAGGAGCTTGGACTGATCGCGCGCGGTGAAGTAGAAGAGCACCGAGACGATGATCAGGGGGACCACGGTGTACAACGCCTCGATGGGCATGTTGTACCTGGTCTGCGTAGGAACCTCGACCTTGGTGCGGCTGCGCCGGTGGAAGATGACGCACCACAGGATCAGGCCCCAGACCAGGACGCCCGTGGCGAGCGCTGCCGCCCACGAGCCCTGCCAGAGGGAGAGGATCCGCGGTGCTTCTTCCGTGACCGGCGTGGGCATACCGAGGCGGGGGAAGTCCTTATATGTGCAACCGGTGGCTGTTGCCACGATCAGGCCCGCAGTCAGCACCTGCGGCAGCTTCCGCCGCATCGGGCGCCGCGACGAGCGGTCGGAGCCGTTGGGACTCACGTAGCGCCTTCCCGAGAGTCTCGCCCACGCGGTCGGCGCGGCCGGTCGTTCTGGTCGGTCGCCGCCCTGACGCGGGCAGGGGTTTGGATGTTTATGCGGACCAAACCCTACTGGACGCCATTTGGGGTCGCGCGGGGAGGGTGCCCAACGCGCCGCCCGACTCCCCGAAGGGGTGGAATGCGGGCTCGCGACCGCCATCTGACGCCCCTTCTCCTCGTGGCGCGCCGGGCCCGCACCGGGGTCGGCCCCCGGAAGGGGCGGCGTGCCCTGGCGGCGCGGCGGGGTGTGTCACGGCGCCGGGGCACGGGCCGGAGGCGCGGATGGGGGCCGGGGTGCGGTGGCGGGCGACCCGGCCCCGGATGGGGCGGGGCGCGACCCGGGAGGCGTCCCGGCGCCGGGGCGGGACGGGGCGGGCTAGCGTGGTCATGTGCCCTACTTCGATGCCGCGTCCTCCGCTCCCCTGCACCCCGTCGCCCGTCAGGCGCTGCTCGCCGCGCTGGACGAGGGGTGGGCCGACCCGGCCAGGCTCTACCGCGAGGGGCGGCGCGCCCGGCTGCTGCTGGACGCGGCCCGGGAGACCGCCGCGGAGGCCGTCGGCTGCCGTCCGGACGAGCTGACCTTCACTCCTTCGGGGACGCTGGCCGTGCATTCCGGCATCTCCGGTGCCCTCGCGGGACGTCGGCGTGTCGGCCGCCATCTGGTTGTCTCCGCGGTCGAACACTCCTCCGTACTTCACACGGCGGCCGCCCATACGGCGGAGGGCGGGGAGGTCACCGAGGTCGCGGTGGACCGGTCGGGGGCGGTGAGCGCGCCGGAGTTCGCGCGGGTGCTGCGCGCGGACACCGCGCTGGCCTGTCTGCAGTCCGCCAATCACGAGGTCGGCACCGAGCAACCGGTCGCCCGGGTCGCGGAGATCTGCCGGGCCGCGGGGGTGCCGCTCCTGGTGGACGCGGCGCAGTCGCTGGGCTGGGGACCGGTGCCGGAGGGCTGGTCGCTGCTGGCGGCCTCCGCGCACAAGTGGGGCGGGCCCTCGGGGGTCGGGCTGCTGGCGGTGCGCAAGGGGACGCGGTTCGCGGCCCGGGGACCGGCCGACGAGCGCGAGTCGGGGCGGTCGGCGGGGTTCGAGAACCTTCCGGCGGTGGTGGCCGCGGCGGCGTCGCTGCGGGCCGTGCGGGCCGAGGCCGCGGCGGAGGCGGCGCGGCTGCGGGTCCTGGTGGACAGGATCCGGACCGGGGTGCGGGGGCTGGTGCCCGATGTCGAGGTGGTCGGCGATCCGGTGCGGCGGCTGCCGCATCTGGTGACCTTCTCGTGTCTCTATGTCGACGGGGAGACGCTGCTGCACGAACTGGACCGGGCCGGGTTCTCCGTGTCGTCCGGTTCGTCCTGCACCAGCAGCACGCTGACCCCGAGCCATGTGCTGAGAGCGATGGGGGTGCTGTCGGAGGGGAACGTACGGGTGTCGCTGCCGCGCGGCACCACGGATGAGGACGTGGACCGCTTCCTGGACGTGCTCCCGCGGGCGGTCGCGGAGGTACGGAAGAGGCTGGGCGCGCCCGTGCCGGCACCCGGGGAGGCCGCCGGGGCCGCCTCGCTGGTGGTCGACGCCCTGGGCAAGCGCTGCCCGGTGCCGGTGATCGAGCTCGCGAAGGTGATCGGGGACGTGCCGCCGGGCGGGACGGTGACGGTCCTCTCCGACGACGACGCGGCGCGCCTGGACATCCCGGCGTGGTGCGCGATGCGTGAGCAGGAGTACGTGGGCGAGGAGCCGGCGGACCGCGGCTCGGCCTATACGGTCCGCCGACTGACCTGAGATTCCGCCGGGTGGGTCAGCCCAGGTGCGTGCGGACCTCGTCGGCGGCCTCGTCGCCGTACGCCTTGGTGAAGCGCTCCATGAAGTGGGCGCGGCGCAGGGTGTACTCCTGGGTGCCGACGGTCTCGATGACCAGGGTGGCGAGCATGCAGCCAACCTGGGCGGCGCGCTCCAGGTTGACGCCCCAGGCGAGGCCGGAGAGGAATCCGGCCCGGAAGGCATCGCCGACGCCGGTCGGGTCGGTCTTGCTCTCCTCCTCCGGGCAGCCGACCTCGATCGGCTGGTGCCCGGCGCGCTCGATGCGGACGCCGCGGGCGCCGAGGGTGGTGACCCGGTGGCCGACCCGGGAGAGGATCTCCTCGTCGCTCCAGCCGGTCTTGGACTCGATGAGGCCCTTCTCGTACTCGTTGGAGAAGAGGTACGTGGCGCCGTCGAGCAGGATGCGGATCTCCTCGCCGTCCATCCGGGCGATCTGCTGCGAGAAGTCGGCGGCGAACGGGATGCCCCGGGAGCGGCACTCCTCGGTGTGGCGGAGCATGCCCTCGGGGTCGTCGGCGCCGATCGAGACGAGGTCGAGGCCGCCGACACGGTCGGCGACGGACTGCAGCTCGATGAGCCGGGCCTCGCTCATGGCGCCCGTGTAGAAGGAGCCGATCTGATTGTGGTCCTCGTCCGTCGTGCAGACGAACCGGGCGGTGTGCAGGACCTCGGAGATCCGGACCGAGCCGGTGTCGACGCCGTGGCGGTCGAGCCAGGAGCGGTACTCGTCGAAGTCGGATCCGGCGGCGCCGACCAGGATCGGGTTCGTGCCGAGCAGACCCATGCCGAAGCAGATGTTGGCGGCGACACCGCCCCGGCGCACGTCGAGGTTGTCGACCAGGAAGGAGAGCGAGACCGTGTGCAACTGGTCCGCGACCAACTGGTCCGCGAATCGGCCGGGGAACGTCATGAGGTGGTCGGTGGCGATGGAGCCGGTGACTGCGATGCGCACGGGAAGAGTGCTCCTGCGGAGATCGGGGGGAACGGGTGGTCTTGTTCCCTGGGCGGCGTGACAGTTCACGCTACCGTTCCCGGTGCGCGCCCTGAAGGAGGGAAAACTACCCGATAGTAGGGCTTTCTTCTCAGGGTGGGCGATGCCTACGGTGCCGTCATGCCGAATCACATCGCCACGCGCGAGTCCGAGATCAGCAGCCTGTCGGAGCTGCGCGGTGACTGCGCGCGGATGGCGCCGCACTGGGTGGCCCGCAGGAAGCCCGCTCCCGACCGGGTACCCCCGGAGCGGATCCACGGTGTGACCGTGCCGGCGGCGTCCGCCCGGCTGGTGGACGGCATGTCCGCGTACGGCGACTGAACGTCGGGCGTCCGCGCCCCCGCTCCACCCGGCTCCGGGACCTGCGGCCGGGCGGCCTGGTGCGGCGGCCGGGCGCGCCGACGGCGCGCGGGCCTGACGAGCCGAAGTCAGTAGCGGCCCCCGAACCGACGGGCCGATTCCTGGACGTGCGCCAGCCTGCGCAGGCTGAGCAGCACCGGTTCGTACAGCACGGTCAGCGCGACGGCCGCCTCGATCTGCCCGGCCGCCGTGGGCTGCTCCTCCACCGCGTCCAGGTCGGCGACAGCGAGCTCGGCGGCGATGCGGCCGTACGACAACAGGTGCGCGGTGTCGCAGGGGTAACCGAGGCGGACGAGCGCGGCGACAGAGGCGACGAGCGTGCCGAGGGCGGGGGAGGCGTCCTCGTGCGTGCAGTGCCAGTCCAACTGCTCCAGCAACGCCTCCACCGAGCGGCGCGCGATCCCGGTCGCCTCGTCGTCCTCGTCCTCCTCGGCGGGCCCCGGGCCATGCGGCAGCGCCCGGGCGGCCGCGCCGAGCCGCATGTGGTGGTCCAGCGACGCGTCCTCCGCTGCGGCGATCACCTCCCGCGCGACGGCCACCGGCACCTTGCCGATCTGGATCAGCGCCCGCACCAGACGCAGCCGGCGCAGGTGCTCCTCGCCGTAGGCGGCCTGGGTGGCGGTGACCCGGTGGCCGGGCTGGAGCAGCCCTTCCCGCAGGTAGTACTTGATCGTCGAGGCGGACACCCCGCTGCGCTCACTCAGCTCGGCCAATCTCATCAACTTGCGCCCCCCTTCGGATACTGTCACTATCCAATCATGGATAGTGACGCTATCCAATAGGACAGTGGGGAGCGCGGCATGGGTAAGGCACCGATAGCGGGGCGAGTCACGACGGCGGCCAAGGGGGACGTGGTGGTCTTCCTCATCGGCATGCGGATCAACCGGTGGCGGTCGGTGCGCCACTGGCTGCCCGCCTTCACGGCCATGCCACGCATGCTCAACGAGCTTGCGCGCGAGGAGGGCAGCGGGCTGCTGGGATACCGGGGGTACGCAGCCGGGCTGCGCACCCACACGCTCGTCCAGTACTGGGAGTCGCACGAGAAGCTGCTCGCCTACGCCTCGGCCCCGGAACGACAGCACCGCCCCGCCTGGGCGGCGTTCAACCGCCGTGCGCGGAGCGCCGCGGGGAGTGTCGGCATCTGGCACGAGACATACATCGTGCCGGCGGGCTCGTACGAGGCGATCTACCACGGCATGCCACCGACTGGGCTCGGCGAAGCCCATGGCGTCGAGCCGGTCGGGCGGCGGGGCGAGCGGGCCGCGGAGCGGCTCGCGGGCTAGCTGTTCTGTCCCGGGGTGAGGGCGGCCACCTGGTCCGGGTGGTCGACGGCGCGCGGCGCGGACGCCACCTGGTCGTGGTCGTCGCCCACCAGGCGGAACCGTACGGCCCTGTGCCCCGTCCCATCGTCGTCCCGATCCGAGGGGCGGACGACAGGCCGACCGACGGCCTGTGACGGCGGCAGCACAGGCGAAGGAGCGGATCCGGTTGAGCACCGAGCGACCCGACAACGACGTGACCGGTCCCCGGGACGAGGCGACCGGCGCCCGGCGAGGTTCACCGCTAAAGGATGCTCCGGACGGGGCACCGGGTGGTGTTCCGGACGAGACGGCGTCCGCCCGGACAGGGCTTTCGAAACGTTCCGTGGTCGTGGCCTCGGTGGCGGCGGCGGTACTGCTGGCCGGCGGCGGTGGCGCGTACTGGGCGGCGACCGCGGCGAACGGCGACGGCGCGAGCAGTGGCGGGGCGGCGGCCGGTGGCGGGGGCTCCGCTCCTCCCCCGCTGGCCCTGGACGAGCGTGTGGACACTGCGCCGGCGGCACCGGACGGGCCCCCGCAGGGCATCGCGATCGGTGAGCCCGATCCGCATGGGGGGAGGGTGGTCCACCGCGTGTCCGGGCCGCTGCCCCAGGGGCCGGGCCGCGCCGAGGTGCGCCGCGCGGTGGGCACGGTCACGGCGGCGGAGGTGACCCGGCTGGCAAAGGCGCTGGGCCTGGCGGGCACGCCGCGGGCGGAGGGCACGTCCTGGACGGTGGGGTCGGAGAAGGACGGCTCGGGGCCGCTCCTCCGGGTGGACAAGCAGGCCCCGGGCACCTGGTCCTTCGCCCGGTACGGCTCCGGGGGGACCGACGACTGCCGCCGGGGGGCGTCGGTCTGTTCGAGCGGGAAGGCGTCTCCGGGCGGCAGCGGCTCCCCGGTGGGCGAGAGCGCCGCCAGGGCCGCCGCGACGCCGGTGCTGAAGGCGGTGGGGCTGGACGACGCCGCCCTCGACGCCCGCCAGCTGATGGGATCCGCACGGGTGGTGAACGCCGATCCGGTGGTGGACGGGCTGCCCACGTACGGCTGGTCGACCGGCATCCAGGTGGGTCCGGACGGTGACGTGGTCGGCGGAAGCGGGCATCTGAAGGACCTGGAGAAGGGCGACGGTTATCCGGTGATCAGCGCGGGTGAGGCGCTGAAGCAGCTCAACGGTTCGTCGTCGCGGACGGGCCGGGGCTCCGGAGTCGGCGGGTGCGCCGAGCCCGTTCCGCTGGAGGGCGACCTGAAGTCGCCGGAGGGCCGTTGCGGAGCGCGGAGCGGGGCGGAGCCGCCGACGACGACGGTCACGATCGACAAGGCGGTGTTCGGCCTGTCGATGCGGTACGTGGCGGGCGAGCAGGCCCTCGTGCCGTCCTGGCTCTTCTCGGTGCGGCCCGCCGCGGGCGGCGCGGGCACGACGGTGGCTCAGGTCGCCGTGGACCCGGCGTATCTGGCGAAGGACGCCCCGGAGGCGCCGTCGGCCGGGGAGGGCGGCACGTCCGGCAGCTCGCGGCAGATCCAGTCGTACAGCGCCGACGGACGGACCTTGTCGGTGACGTTCTGGGGCGGCGTGTGCAGCACGTACGCGGCGAGCGCGGCCGAGGACGGGAAGACGGTGCGGGTGACGGTGACGGAGTCGAAGCAGGAGGGGAAGAAGGTCTGCGTGACGATGGCCGAGGAGCTGACCCGGACGGTGACACTGGACGCGCCGCTCGGTGACCGGGCGGTGATCGACGCGGCCTCGGGCGCCCGCGTACCGCGCGCCTGACGGTCCCCGTACGCACGGCTTCGTACGTACGGCTTCACCCGCACGCGGCCTCGTACGCGCGGCGGAGGCGGCGGCCCCACGGACGGCCCGGACGCACGACGGAGGCGGCGGCTCCGGATTTCCGGGGCCGCCGCCTCCGTCGTGATTGCTCCGTCTCCACCTTCGGGCTCGGCCCTGTCAGGAGCGGGCCGCTTCGGGCCCGGCCGCTTCGCGGCTCAGCTGAAGGAGTCGCCGCAGGCGCAGGAACCCGTGGCGTTCGGGTTGTCGATCGTGAAGCCCTGCTTCTCGATGGTGTCGACGAAGTCGATGGAGGCGCCGCCCAGGTACGGAGCGCTCATCCGGTCGGTGACGACCTTGACGCCGTCGAACTCCTTGACGACATCGCCGTCGAGCGAGCGCTCGTCGAAGAAGAGCTGGTAGCGCAGGCCCGAGCAACCGCCGGGCTGGACGGCGACGCGCAGCGCCAGGTCGTCGCGGCCTTCCTGCTCCAGCAGGCTCTTTACCTTCGCGGCGGCGGCGTCGGACAGGAGGATGCCGTCGCTCACGGTGGTGGTCTCGTCCGATACGGACATCTGCTTCTCTCCCGGGGTTGTACGGAGACTGCTTGCCGACGTTGCAACCGTCGGGACCGCGGAATCATTCCGGGCCGAGCGCTTGCCTGTTCCCTTCATGCTCGCACACGGGCCCCGCCAGGGAATGCGTCACATCGACACTATGGCCATCGTCAAAGTGACATAAAGCGGTTATCATAGATAACGTCATTTCGACGAAAAGGCTCCTCCGCAGAGAAGAAAGGGTGCGTGACGTGACCACGGCCCACCCCGTTCAGGATCTCGACGTCCAGCCGACGCCCCTCGCGCTGCTCCTCCTCGGCCGCGAGGCCGACCCGAGGAGCGAGCGCGGTGTCGAGTGTCCCGGCGACCTGCCCGCCCCGTCCGACCCGGACCTCGTGGAGCGTGCCCGCGCGGCCAAGGAGAAGCTCGGGAACAAGGTGTTCGTCCTCGGCCACCACTACCAGCGCGACGAGGTCATCCAGTTCGCCGACGTCACCGGCGACTCGTTCAAGCTCGCCCGTGACGCGGCGGCGCGCCCGGAGGCGGAGTACATCGTCTTCTGCGGCGTGCACTTCATGGCCGAGTCCGCGGACATCCTGACCACGGACGACCAGCAGGTCGTGCTGCCGGACCTGGCCGCGGGCTGCTCCATGGCCGACATGGCCACCGCCGAGCAGGTCGCCGAGTGCTGGGACGTGCTGACCGAGGCCGGGATCGCGGACCAGGTGGTGCCGGTCTCGTACATGAACTCCTCCGCCGACATCAAGGCGTTCACCGGGCGGCACGGCGGCACGATCTGCACCTCGTCCAACGCGAAGCGGGCGCTGGAGTGGGCCTTCGAGCAGCGGGAGTCCGGGGCCGCCAAGGTGCTCTTCCTGCCCGACCAGCACCTGGGCCGGAACACGGCGGTCCGGGACATGGGGATGTCCCTCGACGACTGCGTCGTCTACAACCCGCACAAGCCGAACGGCGGCCTGACCGCCGAGGAACTGCGGAACGCGAAGATGATCCTGTGGCGCGGGCACTGCTCGGTGCACGGCCGCTTCTCGCTGGACTCCGTCAACGACGTGCGCGAGCGCATACCGGGCGTCAACGTGCTGGTCCACCCGGAGTGCAAGCACGAGGTCGTGGCGGCGGCCGACTACGTCGGCTCCACGGAGTACATCATCAAGGCCCTGGAGGCGGCCCCGGCCGGCTCGAAGTGGGCGATCGGCACGGAACTGAACCTGGTGCGCCGCTTGGCGAACCGTTTCGCCCCCGAGGGCAAGGAGATCGTCTTCCTCGACAAGACGGTCTGCTTCTGCTCGACGATGAACCGCATCGACCTGCCCCACCTGGTCTGGGCCCTGGAGTCGCTGGCCGACGGCAAGCTTGTCAACCGGATCCAGGTCGACCCGGAGACCGAGAAGTACGCGAAGCTGGCCCTGGAACGGATGCTGGCGCTTCCGTAGCCGGTTCTGTACGCGCGGATGCCGGTCGGGCCGAATACCGCCCGACCGGCATCCGCGCGTCCCACCCGCAACTACGCTGTTGTATCCACAACTCGCGGGCCTCCGCCGTCGCGAAGGGAAAAGTGCGACGAACCCCGCCAGCGCGCCAGAAACGCCGCATGACTACCGTGCGCCCGGTGATGGTATGGCAGCTCCGCTGAGGTCAGATATCCCGGAAGAGACCAGGCGGACCCGTGACCTGCCGAGATGGGTGACTTCGGGCCGCTGACCTGGACAGATGGTCTTGCGGCTGTTTCGCAGTCATGCCCGTTGATGCGACCGGGCTGAGGTTCGTGCATCAGCGGTCCGCCTTGAACGAACACGGAGCAGGTCGCATGCGCGTTCAGTCGGTCGGTCCGTAGGTCCCGCGCCGGACCACAGGGGGATCGGCCGGTCGGTGGGACCACTGATCGAGGCGGAATGCCGCTACCTGGTACCCGGCGCGAGGAAGGCGTGTCGTTCCCGGTTGGCGGATGAACTGGCACCCCACAGTCCGAGGCGCTGCCACGCCCGGTTCGACCGTCATCTCGTCGCCGACGGCGGAATTCTGCAGCATTGCGCGCTCTTGGTGCGGCTGGTGCCCAGAGTTCCGTCCGTACCCGCCGAGTGGCCGACCCCTCGGAGATCAGCGCCCGTCACCGGGGCCACGGTTGGTGACGTCCGGCGCGGGGCAAGCACGCGCCACCTCCCGGGGCGGGAGGGTGAGGGCCTACGGTCGACGGGGCCTCGGCACGCCTGACCTGAATCTGCCCCCTGATATGGCTGGAAGTGCCCCAGGAGGAAAGAAATAGACAGGTGGGAAAATCTAGCCAATTGACGCTGCCATGACGGCAATATAGCTTGAGACGGCTTCCATGATCGGAATCGCGCGGGGGATGAGATGCGTAGGCTCTGCTTTGCGGTACCTTTGGCCACTCTTTTGGCGGGCATTATCACCGCCTGTTCATCCGCGCCAGAAGTTTCCGTCTGGCAGGACGGTATCGAACCGGCTGCGCGATCGGGTTCGATCGGCGGGGCCGGTACCGCGTGTACCCTGCCCGTGACGTTCGACATCGCACCCTCGTGGACTCCGCGCCCCGTGGTTGGCACAGCCGGCTCCCTCCCCAGGCAGGGCGATGCCACCCTGGCCTGTGAAGTCGATGCCAAGCCTGCGGGCGTCTTCGGCTTCCTGCGCGTGTGGAGCGGCACCGGCACCGCGAAGAACTCCCGCAGCGCGCTCGACGCCTACTTGGCCGAGGAAAAGAAAATCTCCGGCCCTGAGTACCGCGAGACAAAAGCTGGCCCTTTTTCCGCAACGGAAGTCACATATCTCAAATCTTCGGCGGACGGTCCCGCGAAAAGGGAACGCGCACTTTCCGTGTTGCTTCCCGAGGGGTATGTGATCATTCACGTGGGCGGCCTTGACACACAGGAGCACGAAAAGCTGCTGCCGGGTTACGAACTCGCCCGGGACACCATGGCCGCCTCCAGTACCTCGTTCCCGAGAGCTCAGTAGCGCATGAGCACGGGCGCGGACGCGGACGCGACGTCATGGCTCCTTACTTTCCGCCGATGGCTGTCGCTCCTCCGAACGCAGCATGCGTGGGAGGGCCCTGTCTGCCCTGCCCGGCCCTGGCCCACATTTTCTCCGGATCACGTGCCCGGTACCGCAGCTGCTCGCGAGCCCTGCGTCGCTGAAGGAATCCGGAGGCACCATCGCTGTCGACGAACCGGTCGCGGCGTCAATCAGTGCATCAGAAGGGCGCTATGGGATGAGCCCCATAAGATCGACAACCTCACCACGCTTACGGAGGGTACTTAGACGTACCTTCATGGTGGCGGCCGCCACCACCACCATGTCCCTACTCGCGTCGACCGCCGACGCGGCGGCGGTCGCGTCCCGGACCACGGCCACGGGACCGGCAGCTATCGCGGCGGCCTCCGCCTCCGATGTTCCTCCAGGCTTTCCGGACCTCAAGTGGGACCGCTGGCCGGAGTGGAGCATCTGGACGAACTTCAAAAAGCCTGATCCGGTCAACTGGAATACGTGGACGCCCAGTTCCGACACAGGCGAGCAGGAGCAAGCCGATCAATGCAGGCTCGGGAGCGTCCTCCATAACGGAGGACCACTCGTCAAGGGCCTGGCCCAGTCGGCCCTGGCAGGAACGCCCCAGGATCGCCGTGACGCGCTGACGGAGAATGCCTCGGCCGAGAGTCCGGTCGATCTGGCGAACGACGAGGACTGGAAGACCGCACCGCCACCCCCGGGCTTCGAGACCGAACAGCAGAAACGCTGGCTGGAGCAGATCAACAAGTTCGAGTACCACTTCGACGCACCAGAGTTCGACACAGCCACACGCGAGTTCCGCCGTGATTCCCACGAGCGCACCTCGAAGGCAACCTTCGCCGACCTCGTCCCAAGGGCGGGCAAGGAATCGCTCGATCGTGTCACCGAGATCATCGGCGAGACGCAGGACAGTGACGAGTATTTCCAGGCGCTCGACAAGTTCCAGAAGGAACTGGCAGCAGTGATGGGCTCGTCCGGTGGCACGCTCAAGGATCTCTCCGTCGGGATGTCCGCCGACGATGCACGGATGTTTCTGCAGTTCGGCGGATTCCCGAAGACCGCACCAGTACCAGGAACGATGGAGCATCGTACCGAGGTCGAGTCGCTGAAGGTCCGCTGGTCCAACTGCGACTTCGAGAACCCCGCCGACCCGTACCGGGTCATGGGTGAGGTCGTCGAGACCGCACGCAACGAATGGCAGGCGGAGCTCGATGCCCAGGCCCCGTACCGGAACACCATCGTCGCCGCCGAGGCCGCGGCCTACGACGACCTCTGGAACGCCTCGTTCGCCATGGTCGAGGCGGTCGGCCAGGCGTGGGTGGCCGAGGAGGTACTGGCCTGGCAGCGCTCTCAAGGGCCGAACTGGCAGCCCACGGCGGCGCAGAAGAGCCAGATCGAAACGGAGCTGAAGAACACCCAGACGCGCATCAACGCGCAACTGGCGCTCGCGAAGTCGCTCGCCGAAGACGCCGCGACCCAGGCGTCCAGGGCGGACACGGCTCAGGCCGCGGCCGCTGAGGTCGCCAAGGCAGCGGGCACTCCGCAGGGCCGTGGCCTCGCCTACGCCCAGCAGTCGGCGCAGGTCGCAAAGGCGTCCGCGGCGGGTGCGCAGGCCGCGTACAAGGCGGCCAACACCGCTTTGCAGGCGTCCAAGGCCACGGTCGCGGACAACGGCGCCCTGTTCTCCCGCGCCCGAGCGGAGGCGAACGCCCTGGAGGCGGAGTACCGGCGCGCAGCCGCGGAGGAGAACGCCGCTCAAGCCACGGCGGCAGCCAAGGCAGCCGACGAGCAGGCCACTCTTGCCGCCGGCGAAGCAGCGAAGGCCAAGTCGGCACGTACGCGTGCCGAGACTGCGGAGGGCAAGGCCAAGGCCGCTGCCGCGGACGCTCGTTCAAAAATGGAGACCGCGCAGCAGGAAAAGGCGGCCGCAGCGGCGGCGCGCAAGCGGGCCGACTCCGAACGCGCGAAGGCCACCGCTGCCGAGGCGCGAGCCGTGACGGAACGGAAGGCCGCAGCGGACGCTCTCGAACGTGCCACCGCGGCCGGCGGGGTGGCGGACTCGAAGTCCCAGGCCGCCCTTGTCTCCGAGATGGAGGCGGCCGCAGCCAGGGACAGGGCAGTCGCTGCTGAGCGGAAGAAGGACGCCGCCGCTTCCAGGGCAGCGGCCTACGAAGCGGCAGCCGCCGCTGCGGAGGGAACCGACAACGCCGCCGCGGCCCGAGCAGCGGCCACCGAGGCCAGGGCCGCGGCGAATGACGCGTCGGCTGCTGCCTCCCGTGCTCGCACCGCGGCGAACGAGGCGAGTACCGCGGCGATCGCCGCTCGCAAGGCGGCGACGGAGGCCACAGGCGCGGCCGAGCGTGCCAGGGCCGCCGCGAACGGCGCGAAGGCGGCGGCGGCGACCACCCACGCCCAGGCCACGGCAGCACACGCCGCGGCAGCCGATGCCATCGCGGCTTCCAAGGCCGCCGCAGGGCGCGCCCGGGCGGCGGAGGGCTTCAGTCGCGTGGCGGCGGCCAACGCGGTCGCGGCCAAGGCCAACGCGGCGGAAGCCCGCTCGCAGGCCGATCAGGCCCGGGCCGAGAGCGCCGTGACCGCGGGACAGGCGTTCGCGGCGGCCCAGGCGGCCACGGCAGCTGGCGACGCCGCGAAGGAGGTGATCGATCCCGCCAACGAAGCGATCTCGTTGGGCAGCCCCTACCAGGAGACCGACGCATCGGCGGGTATGGCCGTACTGGTGGGCCAGAACGCCATGACGCTGGCCGACCAGCAAGCCGCCGCAGCGCAGGCCAAGGCCGATGAAGCGGCCGAGGCCGCCGAGGCGGCGAAGGATGCCGCCGAGCGGGCCGATGCCGACAGCAAGCTGGCGGCGGAGGCGGCGGCCACGGCTGCGGCCCAGGCGGCGAAGGCCGCGATCTCCGTCACCAAGGCACGGGCCTCCGCGAAGGCGGCAGCGGCCGACGCGGCCGCGGCACAGAGCGCCGCGGGCCGCGCCACCGAGTACGACATCGAGGCACGAGGGTACGCGGACACCGCCGACACGGCTGCGACCGCCGCCGAGAGCGAGGCCGCTGCCGCGCGCGACGCGGCGACCGAGGCCGAGCTGGACGCCGAGGGTGCTCGCAACGCGGCGAATGCCGCCCAGAGTGATGCCGACAGCGCCGTGAGCATCGCCCAGTACGCGGAGGAGGCGGCCGACAGAGCGGAGACCGCGGCCGCGAACGCTCAGGCCAGCGCCGTCGAGGCCGACGAGGCTGCGACGCGCGCTGAGGAGGCCCTGCGGCAACGGATCGAGGCCGCACGGGCCGAGCGGGCGGAAGGACCCGTCGACACCGGTGCCGATCTGTCGGGCGAAGAGGAAGCCATCCTGCTGCGCCTGTGCGGTCAGAGCTGTGTCGATGACTGGCGGGCCGCCAAGAACGCGACGGCTCAGGACGTACTCGACTGGATCAAGGCCAACGGTGGCGAGATCATCCTCGATGTCGTCGGCTACACCGATGCGAAGACCTGCTTCACTAAGGGCGACATCGAAGCCTGCCTGTGGACGCTGATCAACGCCGCCAGCGTCGCCGTCGTGGTGGCGAAGCTCCCGGCGCTCACCGTCGCGGTCGCCCGGGTCACTGCGGGGATCACCAAGTTCTTCGAGGCGTCCGCAAAGGGCAAGCGGACACTGAAGAAGCTCCGGGACCTCATCGAGAAGGCCAGGAAGGACCCCAACACGCCGCCCTGCGTGGGCAAGTCCCTTGCCCGTGCGGCTGCCGAGGACGTCTGTAATCTCGACAGGGAGATCGGCGACCTTCCCTACGAGACGCTAGACGATCTAGACCAGAGGTACGGCAGCGACATCACCGACGGCGTCGAGTACAACTGGCGCAAGATGCAGGAGAAGGGTGCGGACGGAAAGCCGACGAAGAACGCCATCGACCACGCCATCCCCGGCATCGGCACGAACGTCGAGGAACTGGCCAAGTACTGGGCCAAGTGGCGGGGCAAGGCTACCCACATCGACCCCACCACCAAGAACACCGTCGCCTTCGACGAGGCGAAGGGAGTCCTCGTCATCATCAAGGACCGGTACATCCACGGATACCGGATGACCAAAGAGAAGTTCCTCTCGAAGTTCGATCCGCTTCCGTCCAGCTGAGGAGGACAGACCGGTTTGAGAACACAGATCAAGCTGACCGAGGTCGAGGGGACGTTCAGGACACGCCTCACATCCACCCAGACCGACCTGATGCTCGAGGCGCTGCGGACGCTCCAGGGGTGGGGATACTCCGACGAGGCCCTCGTAGTACAGCTGGGCGCGGATCAGGAGGAGATCGACCGTCTGGCCGAAAGGCTCAAGGGTGATCACAAGACCACCCGCGACTTCACTCTGACCGCGCGCGAACTGCACGTCATCCACTCGGCGCTGACTGCGGTGGCCACGACGTTCATCGCGAGGAACGGGTTCTCTGAAGAGGGGTTCTACAACAAGACAAGCTTCTTCAGGGAGAACTTCGACTCCATGGCGTTGAGCATCATCACGGCTGTCGACGAAGCGACGAGACGGTAGGTGACATGGTCGGTGGGCCGCACTCTCTCCAGGGGTGCGGCCCACCTGCCTGTTCCATACGCATACGCGGTGGCTACGGCGTGCATGGGCTGGGGTCGGCGGCAAGCCGATACCACCACCCCCACGCCGACATGGTTGGTCCTCTCCTTCTGGCGGGCCACGGTGCTGCCCAAGAGACATCGCTCCCGAAGATCTCATCCCCCTCGTCACTGAGACATCGCCCGACCTCCGCAACCGCCTCGTCTCGGAGGTCGCCACGCTCAGCGCGGATGCATGCCCACCAGTACGCCGCGCTCCGGGTTCGGATCATCCAGGTGCTCGCCAAGACTGCCGCCGCGTGTTCTCTGTCATCTGTCTCGCCTGGCCGCCTCACCCGGCGTCGGCAAGGCGCCCCGGCCCTCCACGAGGAGCACCGGGACGTGCAGTGCAACATCACGCACACCGAATCAGGCGTCTGCCCGCGTCAAGCACCTGGTCCAGTGTGAGTCGGGCACCGCATCGCATGTCCTTCACTTCGCCGGGAGCAGCACACCTGACGGTGGACCACGGTTCGTCACCAATGACGGGAGCGAGACCTCAGTAGCCCTGGAGGGGTTATGGGGCTGCGCCGTCGCCACCACCTCCCTCGGTCTGCGTCTTCTCGACCCCAATGACTGCTGGACAGAGCCGCTCGCCAAGGAGCCGACCGGCTCCGTCCCGGTCGCCATCGGCTGGCATGGACAGGTCCCGGATGCACACGCTTGCGCCTTCGCCGGGATCTTCTACCGAAACCTTGCCGAGGGCGACTCCGTCCCCCAGGCCAAACTCCACCGCCTGTCTCGTGCTGGGGCCCATCGGCCGCACGGACATGCCCGTACTGCACACGACACCCAAGCATCTGCCCGAGGCCCATTTCCTGATCCATTCCGAGAAACACCCCGTCCCTCCGGGCCAGCCGCTCAAGCCTCGCTGGTACGAGAGCAGTGCTCTGTTGCGTAAGCCACGGCTTTCTCGTCCTCCGCAAGCGTGAGCCCGGCTTCCAGCCGCTCTCCTCGGCTCGTGGCGATCCGCAGGGTGTCCCGCAGCGACTCCGCGAGCCTCACTCCGGCGAACCTCAACTCCTGCTCCTCCACCGCATTTTCGGCCAGCAGCGCCCGCGCCTCAATGAGCACGTAGTCGGCGGATGCGAGCAGGTCGGCCTCCACCTCGTCGGCCAGCAGCGACAACCGGCTGCTCGGGTCGCCGGTGCTCAAGTAGCACGGCCCTCCACGCTCGTTGGTCCAGGGGAGCAGGCGCATGGGCCGCCCCTGCGCGTCGAACATCATGTCGTCATCGCCTCCGTTCGAGATGCGCGTGGTACGCGACCACACGCTACGGCTACCGTGTGTGCCCTCATCGTCGCGTTGCGATGAAGTGCATCAACAGGGTTGCCCTGTCCCAGCGTTGAAACCGGGACATATGGAAGGCGCACACCATGACGTTCAAGCCTCAGCCCCTCACTCCGTATCTATCGGCCCGGCACTACTTCGGCTCCGAGCAGCGCCGCCACCGCGAGCGCGCGAACATGTCCCTCGTGCAGCTGGCGGACACCCTGAACTCCAGCAAGAGCACCCTCGCCCGGATCGAGACGGCGGAGCTGATGCCGCCGCCGGACATCCCGGCCCGGCTCGACGCGGCGTTCGGGACGGACAAGCACTTCCACGGGCTGTACGAGCTGGCGAAGAAGGAGATCCACCCGGACCAGTACCGCCGGTACATGGATTTCGAGGCCAAGGCGGAGGTCATAGAGGTGTATGAGCCGCAGGTCGTTCCTGGGCTGTTGCAGACAAGGGAGTACGCATACGAGTTGCTGCGCTGCCAAGAAGACCTGAACGCTGAGCAGGTAGAGCAACTGGTCAACGCACGGATGTCACGGCGCGATTGGCCGGCCGACGCCGCTCCCCTGCGCTGGGCCATCCTCGATGAGGCCGTTCTCAGGCGGCCGGTTGGTACCCCAGAGGGCATGCTCAAACAGCTGGTCTCGCTCTTGGAACATGTGGATACTCCGAACTGTAAAGTTCAGGTGCTGCCGTTCAGCGCAGGGCCACACGCACTCATGGGCGGCACCCTCAATCTCCTGACGCTCCCCGACGACACCACAGTGGCCTACGAAGAAAGCATCTCGACCGGCTACCTCCACGAGGACCGGGAGACCGTGCTGAAACGGCGTCGACAGTACGAGGTGCTGCGCGCCAACGCGCTCTCCCTGGCCGAGTCAGCAGAGCTGATCAGAAAGGCTATGGAGGACTACAAGCCATGCGACACACCCCCGAGCTGAGCAACGCCCCCTGGCGCAAGAGCAGCCACAGCAACACCAACGGGGGGAGCTGCGTCGAAATCGCCGACGGCATCCCCGGCACCGTCCCCGTACGCGACAGCAAGCAGCCGGCCGGCCCCGCGCTCCTCATCTCCGCCCCCGCCTGGAACGACTTCGTCAACTCCCTCAAGTAACGGCGGGAATCAGCAGGCACAACGGAACGGCCTGTCCCACGGGTGAACGTGGGACAGGCCGTCGCCGTCTTCAGCAGATCCGCTACACGCCCGACGGCTCCGCCGTGCGCGTTCCCTCGGACGGGGCCGGGGCGTCCGTGCCCGTCTTCCCTGCCCGCCTGGCCGCCTTCTTCTTCGCGCGGCGCTCCTTGCGGAGTTCGACCATCGCGTAGAGCGTCGGGACCAGGAGCAGTGTCAGCAGGGTCGAGGTGACCAGGCCACCGATCACCACCACCGCGAGCGGCTGCGAGATGAAGCCGCCATCGCCGGTGACGCCGAGCGCCATCGGGAGAAGGGCGAAGATCGTCGCGAGTGCCGTCATCAGGATCGGGCGGAGGCGGTGGCGTCCGCCCTCGACGATCGCTTCGACGATGCCCAGACCCTGGGCGCGGTACTGGTTGATCAGGTCGATCAGGACGATCGCGTTGGTGACCACGATGCCGATGAGCATCAGCATGCCGATCATCGCCGGGACGCCCATCGGGGTGCCGGTGAGGACGAGCAGGCCGATCGCGCCGGTGGCGGCGAACGGGATGGATACCAGGAGGATCAGCGGCTGGATGAGGGACCGGAAGGTCGCCACGAGCAGCATGAACACGATCGCGATCGCGGCCAGCATGGCGAGGCCGAGCTTCAGGAACGCGTCGCTCTGGTCCTCGGAGAGGCCGCCGATGGTGGCCGTGGCGCCCTCCGGGAGCTTCAGGGCGTTGATCTTGCTCTGGAGTTCGGTGCCGATCGCGCCGGTGTTGTCACCGACCGGGCGGGCCGTGATGGTCGCCGCGCGCTGGCCGTCGATGCGGGTCTTCGAGACCGGCCCGGGGACCAGTTCGACGTCGGCGATCTGGCCGAGCCGGACCGGGCCGAGGGGGAGCTTCTTCAACTCGGCCATCGTGGTGGCCGGGTGGGCGGAGGTGACGACGACATCGCGCTCGGTGTCGCCCATGACGGCCTTGCCGGCCGGGGTGCCGCTCACCGCTCCGGCGACGACGGCGCCCAGCGTGGTCTGGTCGAAGCCCGCGTCCGCCGCCTTGGCGTTGGCCTTGACGGAGATCCTGGGGACGCTCTGCGCGAGGTCGCTCTGGACGTCGGTGACGTCCTTGACCTCGGCTACCTCGGCCCGTACCTGCTCGGACGCCTTCTTCAGGACGTCCGCGTCGGCGGCCTTGACCACGACGGCGAGGTCCTGGCTGCCGAAGCCGCTGCCCGCCGAGAGGGTGGTGTCGCCGATGCCGTCGAGCTTGCCGAACTCCGTCTCCAGGCGCTTTTGCACGGCCTCGGCGTCGCCCGCGTCCTTCAGGGTGATCTGGTAGGACGCCTGGTTGGCGCCCGTGCCGCCGCCGAAGGCGGCCATGAAGCCGGAGGAGCCGACGGTGACCTGGTAGTCCTTGACGCCCTTCTCGTCCTTGAGGACCTTCTCGACCTTCCTGGCCGCCGCGTCGGTTGCCGCCAGGCTGGTGCCGGGCGCCAGCTTCTGCTTGACGGACAGGACCTCCTGCTCGCCCTCGTCGAAGAAGTTGGTCTTGAGCAGCGGGGCCATGCCGAAGGTGCCGAACAGCACCACGAACGCGATGACGACGCTGGTGATCCGGCGCCGGGTGGCGAAGCGCAGGACCGGGACGTACAGCCGCTGGAGCCGGTTGCGGGCTTCCTGCTCCTCGGCCTGGCGGCGGGCCTCGTCCGGGTCCTGGGAGGTGCCCTTGGGAGCACGCAGGAACCAGTACGACAGAACAGGGACTACCGTCAGCGAGACCAGCAGGGACGCCAGCAGGGCGGCGGTGACGGTCAGCGAGAACGAGCCGAAGAGTTCGCCGACCATGCCGCCCACGAGGCCGATCGGCAGGAACACGGCGACCGTGGTGAGGGTCGAGGAGGTGACCGCGCCGGCCACTTCCTTGACGGCGGTGATGATCGCCGTCCGGCGTTCCTCGCCGTAGCCGAGGTGGCGCTTGATGTTCTCCAGGACCACGATCGAGTCGTCGACGACGCGGCCGATCGCGATGGTCAGCGCGCCGAGGGTGAGCATGTTGAGCGACAGGTCGCGGGTCCAGAGCACGAGCAGTGCGAGGACCACGGAGAGCGGGATGGAGACCGCCGTGACCAGCGTGGAGCGCAGCGAGGCGAGGAAGAACAGGATCACCACGACGGCGAAGACCAGGCCGAGCGCGCCCTCGGTGGTGAGACCGGAGATGGCCTTGGAGACGGCGGGTCCCTGGTCGGAGACGATGGTCAGCTCGGCACCGGAACCGAGGTCCCCCCGCAGGTCGGGGAGCTTGTCCTTGACCGCGTCCGAGATGGCGACGGCGCTGCCGTCCTTGTCCATCGTGGCCATCACGGCGAGGCTCGGCCGGCCGTTGGTGCGGGTGAGGGAGTCCGCCGTGGCCGGCTCCTGCTTCACGGTGGCGACGTCACCGACCCGGACGGCCTTGCCGGACCGGCCCGTGCCCGGGTCCGTCGCGGCGACCCGCAGGTCCTCGATCTGCTTCAGCGACGTGAACTGCCCGCCCACCTGGACGGTGCGGCTCTTGCCCGATTCGGAGAAGGAACCGGCCGGGATCGTCGCCCCGCCCGCCTTGAGCGCCTGGGAGAGCGTCATGGCGTTCAGACCGGCCGCCGCGAGCTTCTGGTCGTCGGGGGTGATGGAGACCTGGAGGTCCCGCACGCCGCTCACGGAGACCTGGCCGACGCCCTCGATGTCCTCCAGCGCGGGAACGACCGTGCGGTCCAGCTGGTCGGCGAGGGCCTGCTGGTCCTTGTCGGAGGTGACGGCGAGGACGACGGTCGGCATGTCGTCCGACGAACCCGCCACGACCTGCGGGTCCACGGTGTCGGGGAGCTGGGCCCGGGCGCGGTTCACCGCCTGCTGGATGTCGGCGACGAGCTGCTTGGTGCCCTCGCTGCCGAAGTCGAAGGACGCCATGATGACGGCGCTGCCCTCGCTGGCGGTCGAGGTGATGCCGGTGACGCCGTCGACCGCCTTGATGGAGTTCTCCAACGGCTCGACGACCTGCTTCTCGACCACGTCGGGCGACGCACCCTGGTAGGGGGCGAGCACCGACACCATCGGAAGGTCGATGGTGGGCAGCAGCTGCTGCTTGAGCTGCGGTATCGCGATCACGCCGAAGACGAGGGCGACGATCGAGATCAGTCCGATCAGGGCCCGTTGCGCGAGGCTGAATCTGGACAGCCAGGACATGGGTGGTGGTCTCTCTTCTGTGGCTTGCGCGGCAGGTGGGCGGGCAGTTGGGGGACAGACCCGGCCCACGTACACGATCTCTCATGGCCGGACCCGGAAGCCTCGGCCCCTGGGTCGCTTTCTTATGCCGCGCATACCGCGGCTGGAGTACGTCCTTTCTCCACCCCTCGCCGCACCCGCGGGTGGTCTTGCGTCCACCCCTGGGACCACCCACCCCTAAGAGCGCCCGCACCTGGAACCGCTCGCACCTGGGCGGCCGGGACCGCCCCGCTCCCCCCGGGCGGGTTCCTCACTCCACGCGGGCGCGCACCAGACCCGATTCGTACGCGATGACCACCAGCTGCGCCCGGTCCCGCGCGCCGAGCTTCGCCATCGCCCGGTTCACGTGGGTCTTCACGGTGAGCGGGCTGACGGCGAGCCGCTCGGCGATCTCGTCGTTGGAATACCCGCCCGCGACGAGGACGAGCACCTCGCGTTCCCGGCCGGTGAGCGCGGCGAGCCGCGCGGACTGCTCGGCGGCCCCCGTCCCCTCACGGGCGCCCGAACCGCCGCCCTGCGCGAGGAAGGTGGCGATCAGGCCCTTGGTCGCGGCCGGTGAGAGGAGCGCCTCGCCCGCGGCCGCGATGCGGATGGCTGCGAGGAGTTCGTCCGGCTCCGCGCCCTTTCCGAGGAAGCCCGACGCCCCGGCCCGCAGCGACTGCACCACGTACTCGTCCACCTCGAAGGTGGTGAGCATGACGACCCGTACGCCCGCCAGTTCCGGGTCGGCGCTGATCATGCGGGTCGCTGCGAGGCCGTCCGTGCCGGGCATCCGAACGTCCATCAGCACCACGTCGGGGCGGGTCGAGCGGGCGATTTCCACGGCCTGGGCGCCGTCCGCCGCCTCACCGACCACCTCCATGTCGGCCTCCGAGTCGACCAGCACCCGGAACGCGCTGCGCAGCAGTGCCTGGTCGTCCACGAGCAGCACCCTGATGGGCGGTGTCATGCGTTCTCGTCCTCCCCCGCGCGGACCGTACGGCCTGTCTGGCCCGTCCGGTCCTTCCAGCCTGTCCGCCCCGTCGTACCCGAGCCCCCCGGCTCCGCCGCACGGGCCTCGACGGGCAGGATCGCATGGACCCGGAATCCGCCGCCGTAGCGGGGCCCGGCGGCGAGGGTGCCGCCGAGCGCGGTGACGCGTTCCCGCATGCCGAGCAGGCCGTGTCCGCCGCCCGAGCGGTGATCACCGCCCGCGTCGTACGCGTCGCCGCCCGGGCCCCGGCCGCCGCCGCGCGAGCCGTTGTCGATCACGGTGATCTCCACGGCGGCCCCGACCCGTACGACGCTGATCTCCGCCCTCGCGCCCGGGCCCGCGTGTTTGCGGACGTTGGTCAGGGCCTCCTGGATCACCCGGTACGCGGCCAGGTCGACGGCCGCGGGCAGCGAGGGCCGCCCGTCCGCGCAGGCCACCTCCACCGGGAGCCCGGCCCGCCGCACGGTATCCACCAGTTCGTCCAGGACCGCGAGCCCGGGGGCCGGTTCGGTCGGCGCGGCCGGGTCGCCGGACTGCCGCAACAGGCCGACGGTGGCCCGGAGTTCGTCGAGCGCGGACCGGCTGGCCTCCCGGACGTGGGCCAGCGCCTCCTTGGCCTGGTCGGGGCGCCGGTCCATGACGTGGGCGGCCACGCCCGCCTGCACGTTGACGAGCGCGATGTGGTGGGCGACGACGTCGTGCAGGTCGCGGGCGATCCGCAGCCGCTCCTCCGCGACCCGGCGCCGGGCCTCCTCGTCCCGGGTCCGCTCGGCGCGTTCGGCGCGCTCCCGGATCGCGTCGACGAAGGCGCGCCGGGAGCGGACGGCGTCCCCCGCGGCGCAGGCCATGCCGGTCCAGGCGAAGACCCCGAAGTTCTCCTGCCCGTACCAGGGGCCGGCGCCCAAACACATGGCCGTGGCGGTCAGCCCGACCGCCGTGAGCAGGCCGACCCGCCAGGTGGTGGGCCGGTCGGTGCGTGCGGCGACGGTGTACAGCGCGATGGCGTTCGTCATCACCACGGGCGACGGCGGATCGGAGATCAGCAGCTCGACGACGGACGGCACGAGGGTGACGACCAGCACCGCCATGGGGCGGCGCCGCCGCCAGAGGAGCGCCGCGGCACCGACCGCCATCAGCAGCACGTCGCCGGCGTCCGGGCTGCGGGCGGCGAGGCCCGATCCTTCGGGCACACCGGGATGGACGAACGACACGGTGAGCATGACCAGGAGGACGACCAGCGCGAGCGCGGCGTCCATGGCCAGGGGGTGGTCGCGCAGCCAGCGCCGGGCGCGCGGAGCGCCGGTTCCGAGGGTGGTCACGTCGGGCTACGTTACGGCGTGTCACGCGTGGTCCGGCCGGGTTCTCGGAAGATTCCGGACACACCCGTTCCCCGGTTCTCCGGGGGACCGGGGAACCGGGGAACGGGGGAACGCGTCGAAGCGCGTACCGGTTCGGATGCGTACGGCGCCGGACGCGACGGGGTGCTGGAGAGCGAGGGGCGCGCGCGTCAGCCGGGGATCAGCCCTTCGTCATGGAGCATCGCGCGCACCTCTTCGAGCGTCGCGTCGGGCGACGGCAGGATCAGATCGGACGGTTCCAGGGAGTCGTCCGGCAACGGCGTACCGAGTTCGCGCACCTTGTCCAGGAGCGCGTGGAGCGTGGAGCGGAAGGCCGGGCCGTCGCCGCTCTCCATCTCGTTCAGCAGTTCGTCGTCGAGCACGTCGAGCTCGACGAGATGGCTGTCGGCCAGGGCGACCTGGCCCTCCCCCATGATCCGTACGATCATGACGCTGCCTCAGCTCTTGTCGAACCTGTGCGGGGACTGCGATGCCTGCTGCTGCGCCGCGTCCTGCGGGCCGCCCTCGATCGCCTGCTGCGGGGCGGATCCGCCGGCCAGCTCGGCCTTCATGCGCTGGAGCTCCAGCTCCACGTCCGTACCGCCGGAGATCCGGTCCAGCTCGGCCGCGATGTCGTCCTTGGCCGTGCCGGTCGGGTCGTCCAGGGCGCCGGACGCGAGCAGTTCGTCGATCGCCCCGGCCCGGGCCTGGAGCTGCTGAGTCTTGTCCTCGGCCCGCTGGATCGCCAGGCCGACGTCACCCATCTCCTCCGAGATCCCGGAGAACGCCTCACCGATCCGGGTCTGTGCCTGAGCGGCGGTGTAGGTGGCCTTGATGGTCTCCTTCTTGGTGCGGAAGGCGTCGACCTTGGCCTGAAGCCGCTGGGCGGCGAGGGTCAGCTTCTCCTCCTCGCCCTGCAGCGTGGAATGCTGCGTCTCCAGGTCGGTGACCTGCTGCTGGAGCGCGGCGCGCCGGGACAGCGCCTCGCGGGCCAGGTCCTCCCGGCCGAGCGCGAGCGCCTTGCGGCCCTGGTCCTCCAGCTTGGCGGACTGTCCCTGCAGTTGGTTCAGCTGCAACTCCAGCCGCTTGCGCGAGGTGGCCACGTCGGCGACCCCGCGACGCACCTTCTGCAGCAGCTCCAGTTGCTTCTGATACGAGTAGTCAAGGGTCTCGCGCGGATCCTCGGCCCGGTCAAGGGCCTTGTTCGCCTTCGCGCGGAAGATCATCCCCATACGCTTCATGACACCGCTCATGGGCTTCGCGCGCCCCCTTCTGACGGACTGAGCTCCAGCACTCCATACAGAACCCACAGTACGGGCCCTACCTCTATTACCGCACTGTTCGAGCGCCGATGTGCTCCTCCCCAAGGACGACTGCGCCCGGTCGCCGATCCGGCCCAGGGAGTAGACCGGGGTCGAGGCCGCCGCGACATCCGGGACACCACCGCCGCATCCGGGCGTACGCCCCCGGGTCCGGGCGTACGCCCCCGGGTCCGGGCGGAAGACCCCTGGTCCGGACGGAAGACCCCTGGTGCCACCTGGGAGGACGCGGTCCGTTGCCGGATCGTTCCCGACCGGCCTGGGGCCGCGGCGATCGACCCCGTACCCTTGGGCCTTGTGTTCCGTAGCCGTTCGAAGGAAGAGAAGGCGCCCACCGGCAAGGTGACGGCAGACCTCTCCAAGCAGCCCCGCGACCCGCAGGCCCCCAAAGGTCGCCCCACCCCCAAGCGCAGCGAAGCCCAGTCGCAGCGCCGTCGTGCCGCTGGTGGCGCGCCGCTGGACCGCAAGGAGGCCATGCGGCGCCAGCGCGAGGCGCGCCGTGCGGACCTGGCGCGGCAGCGCGAGGCGCTGGCCAACGGCGACGAGCGCTATCTGCCGGTCCGCGACAAGGGTCCGGTGCGGCGCTTCGTGCGCGACTTCGTGGACTCGCGTTTCTGCGTCGCGGAGTTCTTCCTGCCGATGGCCGTGATCATCCTGATCCTCAGCGTGATCCAGGTGCAGAACGTCCAGACCATCTCGCTGTTGCTCTGGCTCTTCGTGATCGTGCTGATCGTCGTCGACTCGATCGGCCTGGCGTTCCGCCTGCGGAAGCAGCTGAACGCCCGCTTCCCCGACACCCCCAAGCGCGGCGCGGTCGCGTACGGGCTGATGCGCACCCTCCAGATGCGTCGGCTCCGGCTGCCGAAGCCGCAGGTCAAGCGTGGAGAACGACCCTGAGCAGAGACACCACCGGACCGGTCGGCGGTCCGCCCGTCGGCCCACCCGGCGACATCGCCCCCGTCACCGGTTTCTCGGCAGCGTCCTCGGTATGGCTGAAGGGGCTCGGAGGTCTGCGCAACACGGTCCGCCAGGAGCTCGTCGCCCGGCAGATCGACGAGCAGATCGCGGCCCGCTTCCCGGTCGGTCAGCGGCTGCGGGTCCTCGACGTCGGCATGGGGCAGGGCACCCAGGCGCTGCGCCTGGCCAGGGCCGGCCACACCGTGACGGGCCTGGAGTCCGACGCCGAGATGCTGCGGGTGGCGCGGGAGGCGCTCGGCGGCGAGCCTGCGGGCATTCGCGAACGGGTGCGGCTGATCGAGGGCGACGGCCTGGAGACCGGGGTGCACTTCCTGCCCGGCAGTTTCGACGTGGTGCTCTGCCACGGCGTGCTGATGTACGTCCCGGAGCCGGACGCGATGCTGGCCGGTCTGGCCCGGATGCTGGCCCCCGGCGGGCTCCTCTCGCTGCTCGTACGCAACGCCGACGCGCTCGCGATGCGGCCCGGGAACGCCGGGGACTGGGATGCGGCGCTGGATGCCTTCGACACGGACACGTACCCCAACCGGCTCGGTCTCACGGTCCGTGCCGACCGGCTGGACGCCTTGACGGCCACGCTCGACGGGATCGCGGCGCCTCTGCACGCCTGGTACGGGGTGCGCGTGTTCACGGACAACGTGAGCAACGACGTGGAACTGCCGGCCGCCACCGAGCTGGAGCGGCTGCTGGCCGTGGAGGACCGGGCCGGACGGACCGACCCCTACCGCCGGGTGGCCGCACTGCTGCATCTGTGCGGCGTACGCGGCTGAGAGCGGCTGCGGGCGGCGCGCGACCGGGAGCGACCGCACGCGACTGGGATCGATCGACTGCGCACGGCTGGGATCGGCGTGCGCGACCGGGAGCGGCTGTGCCGACCGGGGCCGTCGTTCCGTGCGTCGTCCCTGGTGAGCGGCCGGATCGGCCGCCTTGCCCGGGACGGGCCGTGCACCCGGTCGGCGGAACCCGGCGGGCCGTGGGCGGGTGACGAGGTGATGATCCGGACATGGACGCATTCCACTCCCACCACCGCTCACATCGGGTGCTGCTCCCCCTGACCACGGGTGTCTGCGCGATCGCCCTGGTGAGCGGCTGTTCGGACCGGGGCTCCGTTTCACCGTCGCCCGGCGTCACCACGCCGGGCTCCTCGCGGCAGGGCGCTGTGTCCCAGCCCGCCGTCGAGGCCGACGGCGATCTCCAGACCCAGTACGAGACCGTGATCAAGAACGTGCTGCCGTCGGTCGTGCAGATCCAGGCGTCCAGCAGCCTGGGCTCCGGCGTCGTCTACGACTCCAAGGGCCATATCGTCACCAACGCCCATGTGGTCGGCGCGGAGAGGCGCTTCCGGGTCACGGTCGCCACCGGTGAGAAGGCCCAGGGCGCCTCCCTGGTGTCCGCCTACCCGGAACAGGATCTGGCCGTCATCAAGCTCGACTCCGTGCCGAAGGGGCTGAAGGCCGCCACGTTCGGCGACTCGAAGAAGGTCGAGGTGGGGCAGATCGTGCTGGCGATGGGCTCGCCGCTCGGTCTGGCCTCGAGCGTCACCCAGGGCATCGTTTCCGCGGTCGGCCGGACCGTCAGCGAGGGCAGAACGGGCGGCGGCACCGGCGCGACGATCGCGAACATGGTGCAGACCTCGGCCGCGATCAATCCGGGGAACAGCGGGGGCGCGCTGGTCAACCTGAACAGCGAGGTGATCGGCATCCCGACGCTGGCGGCGACGGACCCCGAACTGGGGGGTGGCGCCGCGCCGGGGATCGGGTTCGCGATCCCGGCGTCGATGGTGAGGACGATCGCCGACCAGATCATCAAGCTCGGCCGGGTCGTCGACTCCGGCCGGGCCGCCCTGGACATCACCGGGCGCACGGTCGTCGACCAGAACTACCGGCCGGCCGGGGTGGCGCTGGTCTCGGTGACGACGGGCGGGGCCGCGGACCAGGCGGGGCTGCGGCCCGGCGACATCATCACCAGGATCAATGACACACCGATCACGACGATCACCTCCCTGTCGGAGGCGCTGGCCTCGGACAATCCCGGCCAGAAGGTCACGGTGACGTACGAGCGCAACGGGGCGGAGCGGACTGCCCGGGTCACGTTGGGCGAGATCTAGGCGTTCTTTCGTCGAAGTGCCGTGACCACGGTTCCGCAGCGGGACCCGGGTGACCCGTCGGCCCGCCGGGTGGCGACTGCCCACGAAGCCAGGAACACGACCGTGCGGCCCGCTCCGGGCCGCACGGTCGTGCGCGTGCCGGGGCCGGGTGCCCGGTGCCCAGGTACCCGGGTGCCCGGGGAGGCACTCAGCCCTGTTCCGCCCGGTCGGCCTGGAGGCTCATGGGGCCGTAGACCTCGGTGGCGTCCTCGAAGAGCCTCACCTGCTCAGTCCCTCCGTCGAGGAGTTCCTTCCAGTTCTCACCGATCCAGGACTCCGCATCGCCCTGCGTGGTGAATTCCTCCGGCCGCACGGCCGGCTCCGTCTCCGTGCCGTCGGACTTCTCGAACCGCCATGCCCACGCCATACCCGCCTCCTGGGTCGCTCTGCTGCCCGCAGCCTAGTGCCCCTCCCGGCAACGTTTACCCCGTCGTGCCGCCCAGCACTTCCCCGAGCTGTCAGCTTCGTTCGAGCAGGGGAGATCCCCTTGCTCGCGGCGTTGGCCAAAAGCCCACGTAGCGCACTGCGAGGGGCTTCCGGCCGACTTGCGATCGCGCGCACCGGACGACGCTCCGGTCACCGCACTGGTGCCGACCCGGGCGGCGGTGCCCGTGTCGGGTACGGAAACGGGGCGTGCGCCGATCCGGGGAACGCCCGGGCCGCGCATCGGTCAAGCGGACGCGGGAGGATCGGAACGTGGAACTGACTCTGCTCGGCACCGGCGCCCCCGACGGGCTGCCGAGGCCCGAATGCCCTTGTGCCGCCTGCGCGACCGCCCGCGGGACGCGTTCGCGGGCGGCGACCGCGCTGCTGGTCGACGACGCGCTGTTGCTCGATCTCACTCCCGGCGCCGTGTTCGCCGCCGCCCGCGCGGGACACTCGCTCACCGGCGTACGACAGGTGCTGCTCACCCACCCGCACGACGGGCCCGCCGTGGAACTGCCCGCCGGACTGCCGCCCGCGGGACGGGTTCCGGACGGGCGGGCGCTGACGCTGATCAGCGGACACCGGGTGCGGGCGGTGGCGATGGACGTTCCGGGGACCGGCTACGAGGTGACCGGGCCGGAGGGTGTCCGGCTGCTCTACCTGCCGCCGGGCGCCGCGCCGTCCGGTCTCACGGACCGGGTGGCGCAGCCGTACGACGCCGTGGTCGGGGACGTGGTCGGGCGGCCGGACGCGGTGGCGCGGCTGCGGGCCGTCGAGGCGATCGGCCCGCACACCGAGATCATCGCCGTCCATGTGGACCATGACGCACCGCCCGGCGCCGAGCTGGACCGGCGGCTGGCGACCGCCGGGGCGCGGGCCGTTCCGGACGGGACGACGCTGGTGGTGGGCGAGTACCGGACGATGCCCCGGATGCCCAGGCGCACCCTGGTGACGGGCGGTGCCAGGTCCGGGAAGTCGGTGGAGGCCGAGCGGCGCCTGGAGACGTACCCCGAGGTGGTGTACGTGGCGACCGGGGGCGGCCGGGAGGGGGACGCGGAGTGGGCGCTCCGGATCGGGCTGCACCGGGAGCGCAGGCCCGCCAATTGGCGTACCGAGGAGACCTGTGAACTGGTGGAACTGCTGGAGTCGGACGGCCCCCCGCTGCTGATCGACTGCCTCTCGCTGTGGCTGACGGACGCGATGGACCGGGTGGACGCCTGGGACGACACGGCATGGGCGGGCGGCGGGCGGAGCGCGCTGCGGAAGCGGACCGCCGAACTGGTCACCGCGGTGCGCCGGACGCGCCGCACGGTCGTCGCCGTGACCAACGAGACCGGATCGGGCGTGGTCCCCGCGACGGCCGCCGGGCGGCGGTTCCGGGACGAACTGGGCCGGTTGAACGCCGCGTTCGCCGACGAGTGCGAACAGGTGCTGCTGGTCGTGGCCGGTCAGGTGCTGACGCTGCGCGGCTGACGGCAGCGGCGGCAGTGGCCGTCGGCACTCGGGCGACGATCGCACGAGAGAACACGAGAGAAGGGGGCGAGAAGGACGAAGACGACGAGGGGACGAGGCGGACGGGGGGCGAGGAGGAGCGGTCATGGCGCGGATACGGCCGATGCTGAGTGGGGTTCCCGAGACCCTGCTGTGGACCCTCTACAACCGGGCGTACGAGGCGGGACAGCGCTATCCGGTGCTGGACGATCCGATGGCGCTGCGGCTGGTGGAAGCGCTGGACTACCCCTTCGAGGAGCGGTTCGGCCGCCCGAACGCCTTCTACTCGCAGCTCCAGGGGCTGCGTTCGCGCTGTTTCGACCTGGCCGTGCAGGCATACCTCGCCGAACGGCCCCGCGCCACCGTCGTCGCGCTCGGCGACGGCCTGGAGACCGGCTTCTGGCGGGTCGACAATGGCCGGCTGAACTGGTTGAGCGTGGAGCTTTGGGAGGTCGCCGAGCTGCGCCGGGCGCTGCTGCCGGACTCGGACCGGTCGCGCACCCTGGCCCGGTCGGCGACCGATCCGGCCTGGCTCGACGAGATCGAGGACCCGCGGGGCCGCGGTGTCGTCGTCACGACCCAGGGGTTGCTGATGTATCTGCGCCCGACGGAGGTGCGGGCGATCCTCGCGGCCTGTGCCGAGCGGCTGCCCGGTGGTGTCCTCGTCCTGGATTCGATGGCCCGCCGTCCGGCCGCGTACACACTGTCCGGACGGTGGAAGGTCGGGGGAATGACCATTCCGCCGATGCGCTGGGCGATGGACCCCGGCGAGCGGCCCGGACTGCGCAGCGCGCATCCGGGGATCACCGAGGTGCGGGCGCTGCGTCTGCCGCGCGGGCGGGGGGCGATGGGCGGGCTGATCCGTCTCCAGTCGCGGCTGCCGGGGCTGCGGGGCCTGACGCCCGCGATCACCTGGCTGAGGTTCGGGGGCACGGACTAGTAGTGCTTGGTCAGGTTGGTGGCGGTGGTGCGTGTCCTGCGGGTGGGGTGTGGCGTTGAGGGTGTGTGACTCCGGACGAGATTGCTGCTGTACGTGATGAGTTGGAGGCGTTCGCGGCGGAAATGTTCGAGCCGTTCGCGCGCAAGGATCAGCGCCGGTGGGGGCAGGTCTACCTGCGGGGACTGCTGACGGACGGCAAGCGGAAGTCGGTCGAGCCGATGGCCGCCCGGCTGGGAGCGGACGGCAACCGCCAGGCGCTGGCCAACTTCATCACGACCAGCCCGTGGGATCCGGCCCATGTCCGGGCGCGGCTGGCCTGGGCGATGGAAACGGCGGTCCAGCCCACCGCGCTGGTCTTCGACGACACCGGCTTCCTGAAGGACGGGGACGCTTCGGCGTGCGTGTCGCGGCAGTACACCGGCACGGCGGGCAAGGTCACCAACTGTCAGGTCGGTGTCTCGCTGCATCTGGCCCGCGACCACGCCTCGGCGGCGGTCAATTGGCGGCTGTTCCTGCCCCGGACCTGGGATCCGGCCTCCCCAAAGGCCGATCCGGACAAGGCCGCCCGCCGCACCGCCTGCGGGATTCCCGACGATGTCGGTCACGTGGAGAAGTGGCAGCTGGCCCTGGACATGCTCGATGAGACCCGCTCGTGGGGCATCGAGGTGCCGCTGGCCGTCGCGGACGCCGGATACGGCGACGCTGCCGCGTTCCGGCACGGGGTGCAGGCCCGCGGCCTGAACTACGTGGTGGGGATCTCCACCACGCTGTCGGCCCAGCCCGGCGAGGCGGTGCCGGTGGCCGAGCCGTACTCCGGGACCGGACGCCCGCCGGTGGCGAAGTACCCCGACAAGCCGCAGCCGGTGAAACAGCTGGTCATCGAGGCGGGCCGCAAGGCCGCACGAGGGGTGCAGTGGCGGGAAGGCTCCCGGCCCGGCACCGGCCGCAGCGGCTTCAGACGGATGTACTCCCGCTTCGTGGCCTTGCGGATCCGGCCTGCCGGACGTGAGGTCCGGCAGGCCACCGACGGTCCGGAACTGCCCCTGTGCTGGCTGCTGGCCGAGTGGCCCGCCAGTGAGAGCGAGCCGGTCCAGTTCTGGCTCTCCGACCTGCCCGCCGACACCCCGCTGACCACCCTGGTCCGCCTGGCCAAGCTCCGCTGGCGCATCGAACACGACTACCGTGAGATGAAGCAGGCCCTGGGCCTGACCCACTTCGAAGGCCGCACCTGGAGCGGCTGGCACCACCACGTCACCCTCGTCTCCGCCGCGCACGCCTTCTGCACCCTGCAACGACTGGCCCGGGCCCCAAAAGACGCGGCGCCGGCCTGAGCCTCTACCAAGTCGTCCGCGAGCTACAGACCCTCCTCGCGACATGGGCCGGCGCATGCCCCACCTGCCAACGCGACATACCCGCAGCCACACCAACCTGACCAAGCACTACTAGTGCCGTGACCGGCAAGGTTTACCCGGAAGGAGCGTCGTCCGGTGCGTGCGATCGCAAGGCGGCGGAAGCCCCTCGTAGTCGACTACGTGGGCTTTTGGCCGACGCCGCGAGCAAAATGGGGTCTCCCCTGCTCGAACGAAGCCGAGAGCTCGGGGAAGTGCCGGGCGGCGCGACGGGGCAAACGTCGCCGGGAGGGGCACGGTCCAGGACCCGGACCCGCGATGACGCGACCGCCGTACGAGGGCCGGGCCCCGCGGCGACGCAATCGCCGTTGCGGACGCGGGGCCCGGTGGCGGACGCGGAACCGCGCCGGACGTGGAACCGGTGGCGGAAGCGGAACCTCGTGGCGGAAGGACGCCGGAAACGCGGCGGGTACTGTTCCGCAGTGAGCCCGCCGCCGGGCTCGCGGACCCACCACGTCCCCCGACGTACCGACGTATCGACGTATCGACCCGCGAGGCAGACCCCGTGAATCTGGACGACTTCTCCGACCTGATCGAACGCCCCGACGGCGGCGTGCGGCGCGATGCCGAGGAACGCCGGGAGCGCCTGATCGTCCCGCCGGGCGCCCTCGGCCGCCTGGACGAGCTGGGCGAGTGGCTCTCGGCCGCCCAGCAGTCCGTACCGGTCAGGGCGATCGAGCGGCCTCGTGTGGTGCTCTTCGCCGGTGACCACGGGGTCGCCGAGCTGGAGGTCTCGGGGCGCGCGGCCGGCAGCGCGCACGAACTGGTGCGGGCCACGCTGGAGGGCGCGACCCCGCTCGCCGTGCTGGCCCGGCAGTTCTCCGTACCGGTACGGATCGTGGACGCCGGTCTGGACTGCGATCCCAAGCTGCTGCCCGAGTCCGTGGTCCGGCACCGGGTGCGGCGGGGCAGCGGGCGGATCGACATCGAGGACGCGATGACCGCCGAGGAGGCCGAGCGGGCGCTACGACTCGGCATGGCGATCGCCGACGAGGAGGCCGACTCGGGCACGGACCTGGTGGTGCTGGGCGATCTGAGCGTGGGTGGCACGACGGCGGCGGGCACGCTGATCGCGGCCCTGTGCGGCACGGACGCCTCGGTGGTCACCGGGCGCGGCGGGGCGGGCATCGACGACCTGGCGTGGATGCGCAAGTGCGCGGCGATCCGGGACGCGCTGCGGCGGGCCCGTCCGGTCCTCGGCGACCAGCTGGAGCTGCTGGCCGCGGTGGGCGGTGCGGACCTGGCGGCGATGACCGGGTTCCTGCTCCAGTGCGCGGTGCGCAGGCTGCCGGTGATCCTGGACGGCGTGGTCTCGGCCGCCTGTGCGCTGGTGGGCCAGCGGGCGGCCTTCCGGGCGCCGGACTGGTGGCTGGCGGGCCAGGCGAGCGGCGAGCCGGCGCAGGCCAAGGCTCTGGACCGGATGGCGCTCAACCCGCTGCTGGACCACGGCGTCACCGTGGGCGAGGGAAGCGGGGCCCTGCTCGCGCTCCCGCTGGTCCGGGCCGCGGCCGCGCTGGCGGCGGAACTCCCCGAGCGTGCGTCCGACGCCGGGAACGATGACGCCGACAAGCACGACACCGGCGAGGAGCCCGGCGAGGGAACCGGAACCGACGAGGGCGAGGATGCCGGGATCGAGGGGAAGAGCGGCGTCGGCGGGACGGCCGCCGGCTGACGGGCCCGGCGAGGCCCTGACCGGCGGCGGCCGGCGGATCCTGCGGGCCGCAGTCGGCGGGCATCGGCCCCGGCCCCACCCTCCCACGCGACGCGATGCACCATATGATCGCTTTTCATGGGAGAGGTCCGATTGGCCACCGTGGAATCCGGGCGGGCGGGCACCCGGGCACCGAGCACCGCCCGCTCACGCCGCTGCGCCGCGTTCACCATCTGGTACCTCCGGGGCGTCTCGTTCATCAATTTCCTGAGCGCGGTCTGGGTCACCCTGGGCAACGACCTGCGTCGCCACAACACCGCGAACCTCTTCGGCTTCTCGATGGCCCTGGGCCGGCTCGGCGACCCGGCCGACGGCCGGTGCGTGATGCTCGCATGCCGTGACGCGCCCTCGGGGGCGGGCGGCGGCCCCGGCAGGTTGCGGGCGCTGCTGAGCTTCGTCCCGTGGGGGCCGCACGGCCTTTCGCTGGACCTGATGCGCCGTGACCGGGACTCCGAGAACGGACTGGTGGAGTTCATGGTCATCGAACTCCTGCGACGCGCAGAGGAGATCGGGATCACTCAGGTCTCGCTCAACTTCGCGATGTTCCGGTCCGTCTTCGAGAGGGGTTCGCGGCTCGGTGCCGGACCGGTGCTGCGGCTGTGGCGCTCCATGCTCGGCTTCTTCTCGCGCTGGTGGCAGATCGAGTCGCTGTACCGCGCCAACGCCAAGTACTGGCCGATCTGGGAGCCGCGCTTCATGCTCTTCGAGAAGAGTGCCGACCTGCCGCGCATCGGCCTGGCCGCGGGCCGTGCCGAAGGGTTCCTGGAGGCGCCGGGGCTGCCGAAGTGGCTGCACCGCTCGCATCTGGGGGCCGGGGGATGAGACCCGGCAGCAGACTGCGCGGGGCGGCCCGACGCGAGTGGGAGCCACTGGTACGGACCGTGCGCGCGGGGCTCGTGGCCGCCCGGCTGCGGGCCGTCTCCCTGACACTCGTCGCGGTCTGCCTGACGGCGCTGCTGCACGCGGTGCAGAGCCTGACCTGGGGGGTCGAGGTGGTGCGGGCGCTGGGGGTGGTGCGGGCCGAGGACCCGTTCTGGGCGGCCCTGCTGCGTACCCCGTTGTCGCTGTTCGTCCCGGCGCTCGACCTGCCGGTGTGGGGGGCGCTGGCGCAGATCCTGGTGGTGTTCGGGATCGCCGAGATCTGTCTGGGCCGGTGGCGCACGCTCGCCATCGCGTACGTCGCCACTCTCGCCGGGACGCTGTACGCGCGGATCGGCATCGCCCTCGGCCCGGGCGGGCCGTTCGGGCTGCCCGCGTCCGACGCCCAGGTCGTCGACACCGGCCCGTCGGCCGCGGTGGTCGGTCTCGCCGTGTACGTGTGCTGCGTCTACCGGGCGTGGTTCACCGGCGGGCTGGTGATCGTGGCGATGGTGGTCGAGGTGCTCCTCAAGGCCAACCTGGCCGGGAAGGAGCATCTGGCGGCGATCGCCGCGGTGCTCGTGCTGTGCGCCGTCACGGTCGCCCGGAACCGGCACCGGCGCCGCAGCCGTGCCGCCGACCACCGCGCTCATGAGTCGCGCCGTCCGCGGGCCGGGACCCGGTCCGGCGCGCCGCCGATGAGGTCCTGAAGTCCGCGGCGCGGCCCCCGGCCGGCGCACGTCGTGGTGGCGGGCGCGCAGCCCCTCCCGGGCGCGGGCGCGCGCGGTGCCGCCCGCGGTGGAACCGCCGGGCACACGGCGGCGCCGGCGCCGAGGCGTACGCTCGCGACCGCTGCGAAGCCGCCCACGACACTCAGCACCACGCCGGGCACCACGCGATGGACGTGCGGCCCGCCGGACGTGAGTTGCGGAACGGGCCCTTCCCGCCCTGATCATCCGGCTGTTGACCCGGGTGACGGCGAAGGTGAGCACGAGGGCGGCCAGGGCGAGGAGCAGGGGGCAGGGGCGGGGGGCAGGGGCGGGGGGCAGGGGCGGGGGCAGGGGCGGGGGCAGGGCGGCTTTCCCGGCTCGATGATGTTCGGGTCCGGCCAGTGACCCACGCCACCCACCCTCGACAAGCCGCTTTCGTCATGGTTCGTCATGGTCGGAGGCGTTTCATCCTGCCTTCCGACCCACCCATCGGCCGATCGCAGCGATTAGCCTGCGCGCCGTGACCTTGCTGAACAGCCACGGCCCGCGCTTCGCCTTCGGCACCCTGACCGTGATCCCCGTCCGCGTCACCCGGTGGGACCGGGACACCGCCCGCGCCGGGATGCTGTGCGCCCCGCTCGCCGGTCTCGTGGTGGGAGTGCTCGCGGCGGCGGCCGGTGCTGCGCCGCTGCTGCTCGGCTCCGGGCCGCTGCTCGCCGCGGTGGCGTCCGCCGCGGTGCCCGCGGCGCTGACCCGGGGGCTGCACCTGGACGGTCTCGCGGACACCGCGGACGGGTTGGGCAGCGGCAAGCCGGCCGACGAGGCCCTGCGCGTCATGAAGCGGTCGGACATCGGCCCGTTCGGCGTGATCACGCTGCTGTTCGTGCTGCTGGCCCAGGTGGCGGTCCTCCAGCAGCTGTACGGGCAGGGCTGGGCGCACGGCGCGGTGGCGGCGGTCGTCGCCGCGGTCGCCGCCCGGCTGGCGCTCACCCTGGCCTCCCGCCGGGGCGTGCCCGCGGCGCGTCCGGAGGGGCTGGGCGCGGCGGTGGCGGGGACGGTCCCGGCGGCGGGGGCGGTGGCGGCGGGCGTCGTGGTGATCGCGGCGTGCGCGGGGGCGGGTGCGCCGCTGGGCGGGTACGGGGCGGCGGCACACCACGCCCTCGCCGTCCTGGCCGCCCTCGCCGTCGCCCACGTACTGCTGCGGCACTGCGTACGGCGCTTCGGCGGAGTGACCGGGGACGTCTTCGGAGCCCTGGCGGAGACGGCGGCGACGACGGCGCTGGTGGTGCTCGCGCTCGGGTAGGCCCGCGACCACGTGGGACGCGGGGCGGGACGACGACCTCCCCCGGACACGTGCGACGGACGGGCGGGCACCACAGCGGGCCCTCCGGTCACGTACGACGGACAGGGACCACAGCGGCCCCCGGCCACACGCGACGCAAAAGGACCACAGCAGGCCCCCGGCCACACGCGACGCACAAACACCGCAGCAGGCCCCTCGGCCACACACGACGCGCAGGGCCACAGCGTGCCCCGGTCACGTACCACGGACAGGGACTACGGCCGGTCCCCCGGGCACTCCTGACGCCACACGCCCAGTTCGTACTTCTTCCGCAGCGAACTGAGGCCCAGCCGCTTCGAGTCGGCGCAGAACCGCGCGACCGGCAGCTCGTACTCGACGTGGAAGACGGCCTTGCCCGCCTTGACGAACGGGGTCAGCGCCTCGCACTCGTCGTACTGCGCGCACTGTTCGTTGACCGCGAAGTCGAAGTCCGGTTCCAGCTCCGGGATCTGGCCGAGGTCGTTCTTCAACCCGACGGCGAGTCCGTGGCGGTGGGCGATCCGGGCGATGAGCCGGTTGTAGCGCAGCTGGTCGGCGGCGGTCAGCGGGAAGCCCGTACGGTTGCGGTAGCCGTCCATGTTGTCGGGCTCCACCGCGTCGAAGCCCTTGTCCGCGCACATCGCGATCCGCTTCTCCATCAGCGGCTCCAGGATGTCGGTGCGGCGGATGTCGAGCCACCACTCCCCCTCCCAGCCGTTGCTCTCGCCCCGTACCGACGTGGGGAACTTCCCGGCGTCCGGGCGGAAGTCCTCCCAGGCCCCGGTGGACAGGTAGCAGATCACCTTGCGGCCCCGGCGGTGCAGATCGGCGACGACCGACGCGTCGTGGTCGAAGCCGTCGATGTCGTACACGGGGACGTCCACCGTGGGGTCGAGCCTGCCGGAGAGCTGCCACTGCCAGCCGATGCCGGGCTCCGGACGCCAGCGCGTCCCCTTCTCGTTCTCGCCGGACTCCTCGCCGGACCTGCCCGGCCTCGCGGCGGACGTCCCGCCGGGGTCCGGGGCGACGGTGCAGCCGGCCAACAGGGCCAGCAGGGCCAGGAGCACGGCGGGCAGCACCGGGCCCGGACGTAACGGGCGGACAGTCCCTCGATCGCGCATGGTTCTCCCCCCTCGGGTGCGGCATCGCGAATGACCCTACTTCCACCGTGTGTTCGCCCCGTACGCCCCTGCTCCACCCCGCCGCGGCCTCGACCCCGGCCTTCGCCACCGACCTTCCGCGACCGCGGCCCCGGCCACCGTCACCGGCCGTCCGCGAGCGCGGCCCGGGCCCCCGCGCCGCTCCTCGACGGCCCGCCGCCGTTTTCCCGCAGCAAAGGCGCGCGTAGGCTCATTCCCGGCACATTGCGGCGGCGTCTACGATGCGCCGGGCATGGTCGGCCCACCCCTCGACCGACAACGAACTCAACGGAAGCGAGATTTCACCACCGTGACTGCTCTCACTCTCAGCACATCCGGTGCGGCGACGCTGCGCGCCGACGCACTCGTCGTCGGCGTCGGCAAGGGCGACAAGGGCCTGGTCCTCGCACCGGGCGCCGAGGCCGTGGACAAGGCGTTCGGCGGGAAGCTCGCCACGGTCCTGGAGGCTCTGGGCGCCGCCGGTGCCGAGGGCGAAGTGACCAAGCTCCCCGCGCCCGACGGCCTCAAGGCCCCGGTCGTCCTCGCGGTCGGACTCGGTCCCGTCCCGGACAAGGGCGAGGCGTACGACGCCGAGGCGCTGCGCCGGGCCGCGGGCTCGGCCGCCCGCGCGCTGGCCGGTTCGAAGAAGGCCGGTTTCGCGCTGCCCGCCGAGTCCGCCGAGGACGCCGGGGCGATCGCCGAGGGCGCACTGCTCGGCGCGTACGCGTTCACCGCGTACCAGGGCGGCGAGGACAAGCTCGCGCGCAAGGGCAAGAAGAACGGCAACGGCGCCAAGCCGCCGCTGGGCGAGGTCGCCCTGCTCGGCGCCAAGCCGCGCGACAAGGCGTTCAAGGCGGCCGCCGAACGCGCCGTCGCGCTGGTCGAGGAGATCAACCGCGCCCGCGACCTGATCAACACCCCGCCGAACGACCTGTACCCCGAGTCCTTCGCCGCCGTGGCCGCCGCCGCGGGCAAGGAGCACGGCATCAAGGTGCAGGTCCTCGACGAGAAGGCGCTCACCAAGGGCGGCTACGGCGGTCTGCTGGGCGTCGGCAGCGGCTCGGTCCACGGCCCGCGCCTGGTGAAGCTCGCCTACACGCACCCGAAGGCGGAGAAGACCCTGGCCCTGGTCGGCAAGGGCATCACCTACGACTCGGGCGGCATCTCGCTGAAGCCGGCCGGCCACAACGAGACGATGAAGTGCGACATGAGCGGTGCCGCCGCCGTGTTCGCGGCCGTCGTCGCCTCCGCCCGTCTGGGCCTCCGGGTCAACGTCACCGCCTGGCTGGCGCTCGCCGAGAACATGCCGTCGGGCAGCGCCACCCGCCCCGGCGACGTGCTGCGCATGTACAGCGGCAAGACCGTCGAGGTCCTCAACACGGACGCCGAGGGCCGCCTGGTCCTCGCCGACGCGCTGACCCGCGCCTCGGAGGAGAACCCGGACGCGATCGTCGACGTGGCGACGCTGACCGGCGCGATGATGCTGGCGCTGGGCAACCGCACCTTCGGCATCATGGCGAACGACGACGCCTTCCGCACCTCCATCCACGAGATCGCCGAGGAGGTCGGCGAGGCGTCCTGGCCGATGCCGCTCCCCGCCGACCTGCGCAAGGGCATGGAGTCCCCGACCGCCGACATCGCCAACATGGGCGAGCGGATGGGCGGCGGCCTGGTGGCCGGTCTCTTCCTCCAGGAGTTCGTGGGCGAGGGCATCGCCTGGGCGCACCTGGACATCGCGGGTCCGGCCTTCCACGAGGGCGCGCCGTACGGCTACACGCCGAAGGGCGGCACCGGTTCCGCGGTCCGCACGCTGGTGAAGCTGGCCGAGCGCACGGCCGCCGGCGACCTCGGCTGAGGTCGCGTCACGCGGACGGCCGGCGGCCCCGGGCAATATGCCCGGGGCCGTTCGCGTTCCCCTCCGTGGAGCCACGGCGTGAAGGAGGTTTTCGCTCTCGACGAACCAGAGGGGAGCAGTACCTCACTACGCAGCGGTAACCGTCCGGGACGGATGATCGTCCTTCCCACACCCGGGCCCCGCGTCCCACCACCCGTCGACAAGTGCGAAGATGGGTTCTCGGCAGGACAGGGCCCCCACCACAGGGCCGACCAACAAGCGGCCGCACACCAGCCGACCGGCCGGTCATCCCCCAGCGACGGGGCCCGGCGTACGGCGCACATGCATGGAGGACGTGACGTGGCGAACGACGCCAGCACCGTTTTCGACCTAGTGATCCTCGGCGGCGGTAGCGGCGGCTACGCCGCGGCCCTGCGCGGGGCGCAGCTGGGCCTGGACGTCGCCCTGATCGAGAAGGGCAAGGTCGGCGGCACCTGCCTGCACAACGGCTGCATCCCCACGAAGGCCCTGCTGCACGCCGGCGAGATCGCCGACCAGGCGCGCGAGGCCGGCCAGTTCGGTGTCAGGGCCACCTTCGAGGGCATCGACATCGAGGCCGTCCACAAGTACAAGGACGACGTCATCTCGGGCCTGTACAAGGGCCTGCAGGGTCTCATCGCCTCGCGCAAGGTCACGTACATCGAGGGCGAGGGCCGGCTCTCCTCCCCCACCTCGGTGGACGTGAACGGCCAGCGGGTCCAGGGCCGCCACGTGCTGCTCGCGACCGGCTCCGTGCCCAAGTCGCTGCCGGGCCTGGAGATCGACGGCAACCGCGTCATCTCCTCGGACCACGCGCTGAAGCTGGACCGCGTCCCGAAGTCGGCGATCATTCTCGGCGGCGGCGTCATCGGCGTCGAGTTCGCCTCGGCGTGGAAGTCCTTCGGCACCGACGTCACGATCATCGAGGGCCTGAAGCACCTCGTCCCGGTCGAGGACGAGAACAGCTCCAAGCTCCTGGAGCGCGCGTTCCGCAAGCGCGGCATCAAGTTCAACCTCGGTACGTTCTTCCAGGGCGCCGAGTACACCCAGGACGGCGTCAAGGTCACCCTGGCCGACGGCAAGACCTTCGAGGCCGAGGTGCTGCTGGTCGCCATCGGCCGCGGCCCGGTCTCGCAGGGCCTGGGCTACGAGGAGGCCGGGGTCGCCATGGACCGCGGCTACGTCCTCGTCGACGAGTACATGCGGACCAACGTGCCCACCATCTCGGCCGTGGGCGACCTGGTCCCGACGCTCCAGCTCGCGCACGTCGGCTTCGCCGAGGGCATCCTGGTCGCGGAGCGCCTGGCCGGTCTGAAGACCGTTCCGATCGACTACGACGGTGTCCCGCGGGTGACGTACTGCCACCCCGAGGTCGCCTCCGTGGGCATCTCCGAGGCCAAGGCCAAGGAACTCTACGGTGCGGACAAGGTCGTCGCCCTGAAGTACAACCTCGCGGGCAACGGCAAGAGCAAGATCCTGAAGACCGCGGGCGAGATCAAGCTCGTCCAGGTCAAGGACGGTGCGGTGGTCGGCGTCCACATGGTCGGTGACCGTATGGGCGAGCAGGTCGGCGAAGCCCAGCTCATCTACAACTGGGAGGCGCTGCCCGCCGAGGTCGCGCAGCTCATCCACGCCCACCCGACCCAGAACGAGGCGCTCGGCGAGGCCCATCTGGCCCTGGCCGGCAAGCCCCTCCACTCCCACGACTGATCCGGTCGACCGGGCGCGACGACCACCACTTCCGCACTTTCGTAAGGAGCAACCGAAACCATGTCGGTTTCCGTAACCCTTCCGGCGCTCGGTGAGAGCGTCACCGAGGGCACTGTCACCCGCTGGCTGAAGGCCGAGGGCGAGCGCGTCGAGGCCGACGAGCCCTTGCTCGAGGTCTCGACCGACAAGGTCGACACCGAGATCCCGGCCCCGGCGTCCGGCGTCCTCACCGCCATCAAGGTCGCCGAGGACGAGACCGTCGAGGTCGGCGCCGAGCTGGCCGTCATCGACGACGGCACGGGTGCGCCCGCCGCCGCTGCCGCCCCGGCCGCCGCCGAGCCCGAGGCCGCCCCGGCCCCGACCCCGGCCCCGGCTCCCGTCGGCGAGGCCCCCGCCGCTCCGGCTCCGGCTCCCGTCGCCGAGGCTCCCGCCGCCGCTCCGGCCGGTGGCGCGACCGGCACCGACGTCACCCTCCCGGCGCTCGGCGAGAGCGTCACCGAGGGCACCGTCACGCGCTGGCTGAAGGAGGTCGGCGAGGAGGTCGCGGAGGACGAGCCCCTCCTGGAGGTCTCCACGGACAAGGTCGACACCGAGATCCCGGCCCCGGTCTCCGGTGTGCTGCTGGAGATCGTGGTCGCCGAGGACGAGACCGCCGAGGTCGGCGCCAAGCTCGCCGTGATCGGTGCCCCGGGTGCCGCCCCGGCGGCTGCCCCGGCCGCTCCGGCCGCGGCTCCCGCGCCCGCCGCCGCACCGGCCCCCACCCCGGCACCGGCCGCTCCCGCGGCTCCCGCCCCGGCTCCGGCCCCGGTGGCTCCGGCTGCCCCCGCCCCCGCCCCGGCTCCGGCCCCGGTGGCGCCCGCCGCTCCGGCTGCCCCGGCCCCGGTCGCCCCGGCGGCTCCGGTCGCGCCGGTCGCGCCGGCCCCGGTCGCCCCGGCCCCGGCTCCCGTCGCGGCCCCGGCCGCGCCCTCCGGTGACGAGGGCGCGTACGTCACGCCGCTGGTCCGCAAGCTCGCCGCCGAGAGCGGTGTCGACCTGGGCACGGTCAAGGGCACCGGCGTCGGTGGCCGCATCCGCAAGCAGGACGTCGTCGTCGCCGCGGAGGCCGCCAGGGCCGCCGTCGCCGCCCCGGCCCCCGTCGCCGCCGTGCCCGCCGCGGTCACTGCCGCCTCGAAGGCGCCGAAGCTGGAGGCGTCCCCGCTGCGCGGTCAGACGGTCAAGATGACCCGCATGCGCAAGGTCATCGGCGACAACATGATGAAGGCGCTGCACTCGCAGGCCCAGCTGACCTCGGTCGTCGAGGTCGACGTCACGAAGCTGATGAAGCTGCGCGCCCTGGCCAAGGACGCGTTCGCGGCCCGCGAGGGCGTCAAGCTGTCCCCGATGCCGTTCTACGTCAAGGCGGCGGCCCAGGCGCTGAAGGCCCACCCGGTCATCAACGCCCGGATCAACGAGGACGAGGGCACCATCACGTACTTCGACTCGGAGAACATCGGCATCGCCGTGGACGCCGAGAAGGGTCTGATGACCCCGGTCATCAAGGGCGCGGGCGACCTGAACATCGCCGGCATCTCGAAGAAGACCGCGGAGCTTGCGGGCAAGGCCCGCGGGGGCGGCCTGACGCCGGACGACATGTCCGGGGCCACCTTCACCATCAGCAACACCGGCTCGCGCGGTGCGCTGTTCGACACCGTCATCGTGCCCCCGAACCAGGCGGCGATCCTGGGCATCGGTGCCACGGTCCGCCGTCCGGTGGTCATCGACCACCCGGACCTGGGCGAGACGATCGCGGTGCGCGACATGACGTACCTGTCGCTCTCCTACGACCACCGTCTGGTGGACGGTGCGGACGCCGCCCGTTACCTGACCACGGTCAAGGCGATCCTGGAGGCCGGTGAGTTCGAGGTCGAGCTCGGCCTCTGAACGTCGCGGCTGTAACCAGCCTCACCAGCGGTGCCCCCGTTCGGACCACGTCCGGACGGGGGCACCGCCGTATTGTCTAGTCATTCACCGGTCGCCCCGGCAGCCGTGATGGCGCAGACAGCACCGGTCCGCCTCGAAGGAGCTCGACATGACCCCGCCCGTCGTCCACTCGCTGCGCGAACAGATCCGCGAGCACATCGTGGACGGGATCGTCAGCGGGCGCTGGAAGCCGGGCGAACGGATCGTGGAGCGCCGTATCGCCACCGAGCTGGAGGTCAGCCAGACGCCCGTACGCGAGGCCCTGCGGGAGCTGGAGACGCTCCGCCTGATCGAGTCCGCCCCCAACAAGGGCGTGCGGGTCCGCAACCTCACCGCGGCCGACCTGGAGGAGAGCTATCCGGTCCGGGCCGGTCTGGAGCAGATCGCCGCGGAACTGGCGGCCCCGGCCCTGGGCGAGGACTGCTCACGCCTGGCCCCGCACGTGGCGGCGCTCTACGAGGCGGACCGGCTGGCCGACGGCGAGGCGCAGGTGCGGCACACCGTGGCGTTCCACCGCGAGATGGTGCGGGCCGCCGGGAACGCCGTGCTGCTGCACACCTGGGAGGGACTGGGCATCGAGGTCTTCACCGCCCTGTCGATCCGCTGGCTGGGCACGGTGCAGAAGTCGTACGCGGAGGAGCACGAGGCGCTCATCGAGGCGTTCCTGCGCAAGGACCCGGACATCGGGGCGCTGGTCAAGGCGCACGTCCTGGGCTGCGCGCCGCGCGCCTGAGAAGCCGGCAGAGCGTCCGGTGCCCGCGGGAGCCCTCCTGTGCGGGCGACGCATCCGTCGCGAGGGGCGCTCGACCGTGCGGAAGGGCGCCCCTTTTGCGCACTTGATCCCGTCACTCCGTGCCCCGCTTCGCGGCACCGAATGCCAATTTCTTCATATCGAGAAGTTTTTCCCCTCAGCCTTTGATCGATCATCGATCGACCACCTACAGTTCATTCGCGGGCTCACCGGCCCCATCGCCCTGTCCTGCCAGCCAGGGACTTCTCCACCCTCCTCCCACTCCGGAAGGCGGCGATCATGACCGACCCCGTAAAGCTTCCGAGCGAGCTCGACCAGCTCCCGGATCGCGACCCCGAGGAGACCGCCGAATGGGCGGCCTCCCTGGACGCCGTCACCAGGGCCGCAGGCCCGCACCGCGCCGCGTACCTGATGCGCCGCTCGCTCCAGCACGCCGAGGGCGCCGGTCTCGCGCTGCCCAAGCTCCTGGAGACCGACTACGTCAACTCCATCCCGACCGCCGCCGAGCCCGCGTTCGACGGCGATCTGGAGATGGAGAACCGGATCACCGCGTGGAACCGCTGGAACGCGGCCGCGATGGTCACCCGCGGTGCCCGGTTCGGGGTCGGCGGTCACATCGCCACCTTCGCCTCGGCCGCCTGGCTGTACGAGACCGGCTTCAACCACTTCTTCCACGGCAAGGAGGGGGACGGCTCCGGCGACCAGATCTACGTCCAGGGCCACGCCTCCCCCGGCATCTACGCCCGTGCCTTCCTCGACGGCCGTCTCGGCGAGCGGCAGTTGGACAACTTCCGCCAGGAGGCGGGCGGCGACGGCCTGCCGTCCTACCCGCACCCGCGACGGCTGCCCTGGCTGTGGGAGTTCCCCACCGTGTCGATGGGCCTCGGCCCGCTCTCCGCGATCTACCAGGCGCGCTTCAACCGCTACCTGACCAACCGCGGGATCAAGGACACCTCGAACTCGCACGTCTGGGCCTTCCTCGGCGACGGCGAGATGGACGAGCCCGAGTCGACCGCCGCCCTCGCCCTCGCGGCCCGCGAGCGGCTCGACAACCTGACCTTCGTCATCAACTGCAACCTGCAGCGCCTCGACGGCCCGGTGCGCGCCAACTTCCGCGTGGTCCAGGAGCTGGAGGGCGCGTTCCGCGGTGCCGGCTGGAACGTCGTCAAGACGCTCTGGGGCAGCGCCTGGGACGAACTGTTCCAGCTGGACGCCACGGGCGCGCTGGTCCGTCGGCTCCGCGAGGTCCCTGACGCGCAGTTCCAGACGTACGCCACCCGCGACGTCGCGTACATCCGCGAGCACTTCTTCGGCGCCGAGCCCGCGCTCGTCGAGATGGCGAAGCTGCTCACGGACGCGAAGATCGCCGAGTGCTTCTACACCTCGCGCGGCGGCCACGAGCCCCGCAAGGTCTACGCGGCGTACAAGGCGGCCCTGGAGCACAAGGGCGGCCCGAGCGTGATCCTCGCCCAGACGGTGAAGGGCTTCACGCTCGGCAAGGGCTTCGAGTCCAAGAACGCCAACCACCAGATGAAGAAGCTGTCCGTCGACGAGTTCAAGGACATGCGCGACCTGCTGGGGCTGCCGATCCCGGACAGCGCCTTCGTGGACGGCCTGGTGCCCTACGGCCACCCGGGCGCCGACTCCCCGGAGGTGCGCTACCTCCAGGAGCGCCGTGCCGCCCTCGGCGGTCCGGCCCCGGCCCGCCGGGTGCACGCCGTGGCGCTGCCCGAGCCCGAGGAGCGCGCGTTCGCCGCGCTGAAGAAGGGGTCCGGCAAGCAGGAGATGGCCACCACCATGGCCATCGTCCGCCTCGTCAAGGACCTGATGCGGGACAAGCGGACGGGCAGGCGCTGGGTGCCGATCGTGCCGGACGAGGCACGGACCTTCGGCATGGAGTCGCTGTTCCCGTCGGCCGGCATCTACTCGCCGCTGGGCCAGACGTACGAGCCGGTCGACCGCGACCAGCTGATGTACTACAAGGAGGCCAAGGACGGCCAGATCCTCAACGAGGGGATCACCGAGGCCGGCGCCCTGGCGGACTTCATCGCCGCGTCCACGTCGTACGCGACGCACGGCGAGCCGATGATCCCCTTCTACATCTTCTACTCGATGTTCGGCTGGCAGCGCACCGGCGACCAGTTCTGGCAGCTCGGCGACCAGCTCGGCCGCGGCTTCGTGGTCGGCGCCACGGCGGGCCGCACGACGCTGACGGGCGAGGGTCTCCAGCACGCGGACGGCCACTCGCACCTGATCGCGGCCACGAACCCGGCCTCGCTCAACTACGACCCGGCGTTCGCGTACGAGATCGCGGTGATCGTCAAGGACGGTCTGCGCCGGATGTACGGCCCCGACGCCGAGGACGTCTTCTACTACCTGACGGTCTACAACGAGCCGAAGCCGCAGCCCGCGATGCCGGAGGGCGTCGAGGAGGGCATCCTCAAGGGCCTCTACCGCTTCAAGGAGGGCACGCCCGCGACGGCGGACACGCCGCGCGTCCAGCTGCTGGCCTCCGGCACGGCGATCCACTGGGCCCTGGAGGCGCAGGAGCTGCTGGCCGCGGACTGGGGCGTCAGCGCCGACGTGTGGTCCGCGACCTCGTGGGGCGAGCTGCGCCGGGAGGCCATGGAGTGCGACGAGGCGCTGCTCCGGGGCGAGCAGCGGGTGCCGTACGTGACCCGGGCCCTGGAGGGCGCGCCCGGTCCGGTCCTAGCGGTCAGCGACTGGATGCGGCAGGTCCCGGACCAGATCAGCCAGTGGGTGGAGCAGGACTGGTCCTCGCTCGGCACGGACGGCTTCGGCCTGTCCGACACCCGTGACGCGGCCCGTCGCCACTTCGGCGTGGACGCGCAGTCGGTCACGGTCGCGGCGCTGGCCCAGCTGGCCCGTCGCGGCGAGGTGAGCGTGGCCGCGGTCAAGGAGGCCCGGGAGCGGTACGGGCTGTGACCCGGGAGTGACACCGGGACGGTGGAGGGGGGGGGGGGGGGGGGGGGGGGGGGGGGGGCCGCCCCGCGGCCGGGCCCGCGGCGCGGGGGGGGGGGGGGGCGGGGGGGGGGGGGGGGGGGGGGGGGGGGGGGGGGGGGGGGGGGGGGGGGCCCCCCCCCCCCCCCCCCCCCCCCCCCCCCGCTCCGTCTCCGCGGCCGCGTGCCGTTCCGGGGCCGGGGCGGCACAGGGCACGGGCATCGGGTTCGGGCGGCGGACGACTCGCGGCCACAATGGGCCCATGCGTGCTGCCCGCCTCATCAAGATGGTGCTGCTCCTGCAGTCCCGCCCCGCCATGACGGCCGCCGAACTGGCCCGGGAGCTGGAGGTGTCCGAGCGGACCGTCACCCGGGACGCGCAGGCGCTCTCCGAGGCGGGCGTCCCGGTCTACGCCGACCGGGGCCGGGCCGGGGGCTACCGCCTGGTCGGCGGATACCGCACCCGCCTCACCGGCCTCGCCCGCGACGAGGCCGAGGCACTCTTCCTCTCCGGACTTCCTTCCGCCCTGCGCGAGATGGGTCTGGAGGACGCCGCGTCCGCCGCACGGCTCAAGGTGTCGGCGGCGCTGCTCCCCTCGCTGCGCGACGCCTCCGACAGCGCCGCCCGGCGCTTCCACCTGGACGCCCCCGGCTGGTTCCGGGAACCGGAGACCCCCGAACTGCTGCCCGCCGTCGCCCGGGCCGTGTGGGACGACCGGGTCGTGCGCGCCCGCTACCGTCGCAACGGGCGGGACGAGGACGTGGAGCGGGAGATGGCCCCGTACGGGCTCGTCCTGAAGGCCGGTGTCTGGTACCTCTGCGCCCGGGTGGCGGAGGACTTCCGGGTGTACCGGCTCGACCGGTTCTCGGCCGTCTCGGTCTCGGACGAACGGTTCACGCGCGACGAGGACTTCGATCTGCCGGGGTTCTGGGAGGAGCGGTCCGCGCAGTTCGCCCGCGCGCTGCTGCGGGACGTGGTGACGGTGCGGGTCTCGGAGGAGGGCGTACGCCGACTGCCGTACGTGATGGACCGTTCGGCGGTCCGGGAGGCCCTGGAGTCGGCGGGTCGGCCCGATGCGCGGGGTTGGCGCACACTCACTCTGCCGGTCGAGTCCCTGGAGATCGCGTACAGCCAACTGCTGGGGCTGGGGCCCGAGTCGGAGGTGCTCGCACCGGCCGGTCTGCGGGCCCGTCTCGCCGCGGCGGCGCAGCGCCTGTCCGACCTGTACCGCTGAGCGCGGTCTCCCGTCGCGTCCGCGTGCGCCGTCCGCGGGCACGGCCGATGCTTGATCCGTGATGGACGAGACGGAGTTCTGGGAGATCATCGACAGCACCCGCGAGGACGCCGAGGGCGACCCCGAGGATCAGGCCGACCTGATCGTCGAGCGGCTGGTGCGGCTCGATCCCGAAGCCGTGCTGGACTTCGCCCGGCACTTCGAGGCCCGTTACAACCGCGCGTACCGCTGGGATCTGTGGGGCGCCGCCGCCGTGCTGCTCGGCGGCGCGGGTGATGACGCCTTCGACTTCTTCCGCTGCTGGCTGATCGGGCAGGGCCGGGAGGTCTTCGAGGGCGCGCTGCACGATCCGGACGCCCTCGCCGATCTCCTCGACGACTTCGACGAAGAGATCGACGGGGACGGCGAGGACCTCGGCTACGCCGCCGACGAGGCGTACGAGCAGCTCACCGGTGTGGTCGACCCGGATCTCGGGCTGCCTCCCCAGCCCGCGGAGCCGGAGGGTGTCCCGTTGGCGATCGAGGACGAGGCGACCCTCGCGGGGCACTTCCCCACGCTCTGGGCGCGGTTCAGGGGCGACTGAACGCGCCGGTGCGTCGGGGCGGCAGGACGGGTCAGGGGGCGAGCGAACGCCCCATCAGGACATCGTCGACATAACGGCCGCCGAGGAAGAACTCGCCGGGCAGCACGCCCTCGACGACGAACCCCTCCGACTCGTACAGGGCACGCGCGGGCGCGTTGTGCGCGAGCACCCGCAGCGTCATCCGGTTGATGCCCTCGTCCCGCGCCGCCGCGCACGCGGCCCGCAGCAGGGTCCTGGCGACACCCCGGCCGCGCGCCCAGTCGGCCACGGCCAGGCCCTGTATCTGGCGCACGTGTGTGTTGCAGGGCAGCGGGGTCGGCGGAACGACCCTGATGTATCCGGCGATCGCCGTCTCCCCCGCCTCGTTCTCCCCCTCGGCCACGAGCAGGTCCTCGGGACGGTGGCGGTCGTCGAAGAAGGGCTCGTAGGGCGGCTGCGGCCGCGGCATCACCGCGTGCAGGGTCGACCAGGTGGCGCGGTCGAGTTCTCCGAGGGCGTCGTCGTCGGAGAGGGTCGCGGGGCGAACGGAGCAGGCGGGAGGAGTGTGGGTCTCTTGCATGCGCGCCACTGTGCCAGGCCGTCCCCTGTCAGGCACCCCTTTTTTACCGGCCGCCGGGCCCTCCCCGACCGCCGCCGGGACCGCCCTGCCGCCCGGTGGGGCCGTTCCCCCGTCCGGTCGGCCCGGCCGGTGGGCATCCGGCGAAGCCCTGGGGCAGGATGGGGCCATGCTGCACACCCGTATCGCCGTCAGCGGAGCGTCCGGACTCGTCGGAGCGGCGCTCGTGCGCTCGCTGCGGGCCGACGGGCACGAGGTCGTCCGCCTCGTACGGCGCCCGGCGCGGGCCGGCGACGAGGTGGAGTGGGCCCCGGAGCGCCAGTACGTGGACGTGGCGGGCCTGGTGGGCTGCGACGCCGTCGTCCACCTCGCCGGGGCCGGGGTCGGCGACCACCGCTGGACGCCGGCGTACAAGCAGGAGATCCGGGACAGCCGGGTGCTCGGGACGACGGCGCTGGCCGAGGCCCTCGCCTCGCTGGACGTGCCGCCGAAGGTGCTGGTGTCCGGGTCGGCCATCGGCTACTACGGCGACACCGGGGACCGGGCGGTCGACGAGAGCGCCCCGGCCGGCACAGGGTTCCTTCCGTCCGTCTGCGTGGAGTGGGAGGCCGCGACGGCGGCCGCTCAGGAGGCGGGCGTACGGACGGTGCACGCCCGCACCGGTCTGGTCGTGGGCCGTGGGGGCGGGGCCTGGGGGCGCCTCTTCCCGCTGTTCCGGGCGGGGCTCGGCGGACGGCTGGGCAACGGGCACCAGTACTGGAGCTTCATCGCACTGCACGACGAGGTCGCGGCGCTGCGGCACATCCTGGACACGGAGTCGCTGTCGGGCCCGGTGAACCTCACCGGCCCCGACCCGGTCACCAACGCCGAGGTGACCGCCGCCATGGGCCGGGTGCTGCGCCGCCCCACGCTCCTGACCGCCCCGGCACCGGCCCTGCGCCTGGTCCTCGGCGACTTCGCCGAGGACGTGCTGGGCAGCCAGCGGGTACTGCCGGGCCGACTGCTGGACTCCGGCTTCGTGTTCGCCTTCCCCGGCATCGACGCGGCGATCCGCGCGGCGCTGCGCTGAGCGACCCGCGACGATCCGTACGGCATCGCGCCGAACGCGGCGCTCCGTAGGCCGGTGTTCCGCGCCGAACTCGGCGCTCGTACGGCCTCGTCCCCTGCGTGGCGCCCCGCACGGCGTTGCGCCCGACGCGGCGCGGAGCACCGCCCCGAACGCGCCTCACGTCACCGCACCGCCCCACGCCGCACCGCCCGTCCCGGCCCAGCCACCCGTCCACGCCGCGACTGGGGCCCTGCCCCCGGCGGCGCCGGCCGCCCCGCGCCGCCGGAGCAGGGACGTGCGCCCCGTCGAACGCGCCTCGCGGCGCCGTTTCCAGCGCACCGCGAAGTGCACCGGCGCACGTCGGTCGCGTCCCTCGGGACCGCGGCCGTCCACGTCCGCCACCGAATCGGACGGACGTGCGACCCCGTGCAACGGTGCCCCGGGTGCGCGCGCCTGCGACTGTCCGGACCACCCCTCCTAGCCTCTTTGCGAACTCGGCATGCCGGGGGCCTGCCGGAGGCAGGAGCCCCCACCGGTTGCGACGACTCTGGGAGGGCTCGTGCTCAGCTCGGCACCACACGCGGACGTCGTCATCATCGGGGCAGGGATCGCCGGCCTGTCGGCCGCCCACCGCCTGACCAGCGCGGGGGTGAGCGTCAACGTCCTGGAGGCGGGCCACCGGGTCGGCGGCCGGATGACCACCACCGAGTCGGACGGCTTCCTGCTCGACCACCTCGGACCGCTGCTCAGCACCGCGTACCGGGAACTCCGCCTCACGCCCGCCCTCGAAGGGCTCGCCCTGCGCGCCTTCGCACCGGGGCTGCTCGTCCACAGCGAGGGCCGCCGGCACCGGACGGGCGATGTGCGGGGCGCGCGGGGCGCGTTCGAGGCGGCGCGCGCCCTGGCGAGCTCTCCCCGGCCGCCGATGGGCGGGCCGATCGACCAGGCCCGGCTGAGTGCCGCCCTGAACCGGCTCGCCGCCACCCCGGCGTCGCGCATCCTGGCCCGGCCCGAACAGACCGCGCTCACCGCCCTGTCCCACCGCGGCCTGCCCTCCCGTACGGTCGACGGCTTCCTGCGCCCGCTGCTCTCCGCGCTCCTGAGCGACCCGGAACTCACCACGTCCAGCCGCTGTGCCGACCTCGTCCTGCGCGACTACGCGCGCGGCAGGCTGTGCGTTCCGCAGGGCGGAGCGGGCAGGCTGCCCGAACTGCTCGCGGCCTCGCTGCCGCCCGGCACGATACGGACGGGGGTCCATGTCACGGCCGCCGACATCACCTCGGTCCGCACCCAGGAGCACGGTGAACTCCGCTGCCGTTCCCTGCTGTTGGCGACCGGCGCCGGCGCCGCCGCCGCATTGCTGCCCGGTCTGCGGGTGCCCACCTTCCACCCGGTGACGGTGCTTCACCACACCGCGCCGGTTCCCCCGCAGACCGGTGCCTCACTTCTGATCGACGCGGACCGGTCGGGTCCGGTCGCGCACACGGCGGTGATGAGCGCGGTCGATCCCGCGCGCGCCCCGCGCGGCCGGACCCTGATCAGCACGACGGTGCTCGGCACCCCGCCGCCGGACCTGGACCGCGTGGTCCGCGCGCGTCTCGCCGTCCTGTACGGCGCTCCCACCGACGACTGGGAGCTGCTGGCCGCCCACCACGACCCCGAGGCCGTCCCCGCGATGCCCGCACCCCACGATCTGCGCCGTCCCGTCCGGCTGCTCGCCGGGTTGTACGTGTGCGGCGACCACCGCGACACCAGCACCGTCCAGGGCGCCCTGTTCTCGGGGCGTCGCGCGGCCGAGGCGATCCTCACCGACCTGGGCGTGCGCCCGGGGCGCGGAAAGGGGGACGGGGGCGGTGAGGCACTCACCGAGGCGGCGTGACGCCTCCGGGCCCGGCGCCGGAGCTGTGTGACGCTCCGGATCCGACCGGAGCCGCGCGCGTGCCGCTCCGACCCCGGCCCATCGGGCGTCGCCCGCCGACCGGCCCCGGCCCCGGCCCCGGCCCCGGGAACGGTTCGCCCCGCCCTCTCGAGGGCTCGGTTCACCCCAGCGCGGCAACCCGCTCGCGGTATCCGCGCACCGCAGCCGCGTCCCCGTACGGCTCCAGACGGCGCTCGAAGTCCCGCACGTACTCCGTCGCCCGCGCCGACCGCATCTCCGTCGCCTGCCGGGCGGCCTCGGCACCCAGCCGGCACGCCTGGTCGAGCTCACCGAGTCCGAGCCGGGCGCAGGCCAGCACCACCCGGGAGAACAACCGGCTGCGGGCGTACACCGGCGCGCGCAGTTCGAGGGAGCGCTCCGCGTACTGTGCCGCGGCACGGTACTGCTGGAGGTCGCGGTGGCAGTGCCCGAATTCGTCGGCGAGCTGAGCCTCGTCGAAGTACCGCGCCCAGTGCGGGACCTCGTCCCCGGGTCGGGCGGTCTCCAGCGCGCGTTCCGCCCGTGCCAGCGAGGCGGTGCAGGACCTGGCGTCGCCGAGCACCCCGTGCCCACGCGCCTCGACGGCGTGCAGCAGGGACTGCACGACGGGCGGCGCCGACGAACCGATGCCCTGCTGCGCGACCCGGGCCAGTTGCACGGCTTCCCTGCCGTGGCCGAGGTAGACCGCCTGCCGGCTCATGGTGATCAGGACGTAGCTGCCGTACGCGCGGTCCCCCGCGGCCTGGGCCAGCCGCAGCGCCTGGACGAAGTACCGCTGGGCCAGGCCGTGGGCCGCGATGTCGTACGAGGTCCAGCCCGCGAGCCGGGTCAGATCGGCGGCGGCGGAGAAGAGCCGGCGCCCGGTGGCCTCGCCGTACGTGCCCCGCAGCATCGGCTCCGTCTCGTGCTCCAGGTAGCGGACGAGGGCCTGCCGGGCATGGCCGCCGCCGTAGGTGTGATCGAGGGTGCGGAAGAGTTCGCCGACCGATCGGAGGGCGGCGACATCGCCGCCGCCGACGCGCTGGCCGGGGCTCCGCTCGGTCTGCCGCTGCCGGGGTAAGCAGGGGCCGCCGGACGGACCGACGGGCCGGGACGAGCCCGGCTCGCGCCTCCCGCCGAGGCCGCCGGGCCAGTGCGCCCCGTGCCCCTCTGCTCCGGTCCCGCGTACCCCTGCGGCCCCTCCGACTCCTTCTGCCCCACCGGTCGTCCGGGCCCCGTCGGGCGTGCGGTTCCCGACCGCTTCGCCCGGCACCTGGGCGGCCGACTCGCTCCCCCGCGCCACCCACTCGTCGGCCCGGCCGATCAGCCAGTCCCGGCTGGGCACGACGAGCCCGGCCGGGGTGAAGGCGATCTTGCGCAGCTCGGCATGGCTGCCGGAGTCCTTCCGCCACAGTCCGCTGACGATGTCGACGGCCTCGGCGGGCGTGGCGGCGAACTCCAGGCCCGCGTAGACGGGAGCGCACGCGTCGAGGCCCAGGTCCTGCGCGGAGAGCCGGCGGCCGAGTCTCCGGGTGAAGACCTCGGCGATCAGCGCGGGGGTGGTGCCGCGCGGCTGCTGGCCACGCAGCCAGCGGGTCACGGAGGTCTTGTCGTACCGCAGGTCGAGGCCGTGCTCCAGACCCAGTTGGTCCACCCTGCGGGCCAGGCCGGCGTGGGAGAAGCCCGCCTCGGTGATGAGCGAGGCGAGTCGGCGGTTGGGGGTGCGCTGCGGAGTTCGATCCGACATCAGCTGTACGGTCTCCTGCCTTCGGGGCCGTGCGGGCAGCCCCCTAATGGAACGGCGCGAATTTAGCGGCCTTCGTCCAGGCCAAAGCCGCCTTCACTTCGCTTTCATCCGATCGTGTGAGGATTGAAAACGGCGCTGACGAGGGCCGCCCGGATCCACCTGCCGGTCCGCCTCCGCGGAACCGGACGTACAGTGGCTCGGGGCTGATTCGGTGCTGGTGACGCGGCTCCGGGCATACCCGGCTCCCGACACCACGAGTAGGAAGGCATCTGTCGTGACCGAGCTCCGGTTCGTCCGGCTGGGATTCGGCGAAGAAGCCGTCGACTACCAGGTGGCCTGGGAGAAGCAGCGCGAGGTGCACGCGGCCAGGTTCGAGGACACCGTTCCCGACACCTGTCTGATGCTGGAACACCCGCCCGTCTACACGGCGGGGCGGCGCACGACCGACAGCGAGCGCCCACTGGACGGCACCCCGGTCATCGACGTGGACCGGGGCGGCAAGATCACCTGGCACGGTCCGGGGCAGCTCATCGGCTACCCGATCCAGAAGCTGCCCCGCCCGGTGGACGTGGTGGCGCACGTCCGCCGGCTGGAAGAGGCGCTGATCCGTTCCGCCGCCGAGTTCGGCCTGGAGACCACCCGGGTCGAGGGCCGCAGCGGGGTCTGGGTGCTGGGCGACCCGGTCGAGGACCGCCCGGCCCTCGGCGGTCTCTCCCTCGACTTCGACCCGCGGCTGACGGACGAGGAGTTCGACGCGCGGCTGCACGGGCCCGAGTACGCCCCCTCCAACGCGGGCCAGCGCCGTGAGGACCGCAAGCTGGCCGCGATCGGCATCCGGGTCGCCAAGGGTGTGACCATGCACGGCTTCTCGTTCAACGTGAACCCGGACACCACCTGGTTCGACCGCATCGTGCCGTGCGGCATCCGGGACGCGGGCGTCACCTCGCTCGCGTACGAACTGGGCCGCGACATCACGATCGCCGAGGTGCTGCCGGTCGTCGAGAAGCATCTCAAGGACGTCCTGGAGAACGCGGAGCTCGCCCCGCGCGCCGTCGAACACCCGACGGACGCCGTGGCCACGGCGTGACGGCCGGGGCGGCCCGGTGACGGTCGGCGGGGCCGTGGGAAGCCCCTGCGGGCAATTGCCCCGAGGGGAATCGCCCGTCGGGAATAGGGCCTGTCGGCCACAGGTTGGCCAGACGTAAAGCCGTGTGAACCACGGGCGTACCCTGGTGTTCGCCGAAGAATCCAATGCCCAAGCAACCAGTGCAGTGAAAGCAAAGGGGAGTGCCGGAGTGTCCGCTGTCGCACCCGACGGGCGCAAGATGCTGCGCCTGGAGGTCCGGAACAGCCAGACCCCCATCGAGCGCAAGCCCGAGTGGATCAAGACCCGGGCGAAGATGGGTCCCGAGTACAACCAGTTGCAGAAGCTCGTGAAGAGCGAGGGCCTGCACACGGTGTGCCAGGAGGCCGGCTGCCCCAACATCTTCGAGTGCTGGGAGGACCGCGAGGCCACGTTCCTCATCGGCGGCGACCAGTGCACCCGGCGCTGCGACTTCTGCCAGATCGACACGGGCAAGCCGCAGGCGCTGGACCGGGACGAGCCGCGCAGGGTCGGCGAGTCGGTCGTCACGATGGACCTGAACTACGCCACCATCACGGGCGTCGCGCGAGACGACCTGGAGGACGGCGGTGCCTGGCTGTACGCCGAGACCGTGCGCCAGATCCACGCGCTGACCGCGCAGCGGGAGGCCGGCCGCACCAAGGTCGAGCTGCTGATCCCCGACTTCAACGCGGTGCCCGAGCAGCTCGCCGAGGTCTTCTCCGCGCGCCCCGAGGTGCTCGCGCACAACGTCGAGACCGTGCCGCGGATCTTCAAGCGGATCCGCCCCGGTTTCCGTTACGAGCGTTCTCTGGAGGTCATCACGCGGGCCCGTGAGGCCGGACTGGTGACGAAGTCCAACCTGATCCTCGGCATGGGCGAGACCCGCGAGGAGGTCAGCGAGGCGCTCCGCGACCTGCACGAGGCGGGTTGCGAGCTCATCACGATCACGCAGTACCTGCGTCCGTCCGTGCGCCACCACCCGGTCGAGCGGTGGGTGAAGCCGCAGGAATTCGTGGAGCTGAAGGACGAGGCCGACGCGATCGGATACTCCGGCGTGATGTCCGGGCCGCTGGTCCGTTCCTCCTACCGCGCGGGCCGGCTCTTCCAGCAGGCGATGGATCGGCGCGCCGCCGCCACCGCGGCCCCGACTGCGTGAATCCGATCACAAGAGATTACTCGACGGTAATCGCCGGTCCGAAGCGGCCCATGTGCTCCTCGCAGGTCGAAGGCGCATATGGGCCGCTTCGGCGTGCGCTGCGTCCGGATCAAGGTTTCATTGGTGTTTGACCGACCCGTCATGCACTGGTAACACCGAGCAGTGACGCTGGATGCTCACGGCGCGGTGACGCCGGGCGGTCACGGCATGGTGACGCCGGGCGGCAACGGCGCGGTGGTCTCCCGTGCCGCCCGTCACCACCGCCGCCCCGTTCCCCGCCCACACCACGCCACCGACCACTTCACGCAAGGCAGTCCCGGGCAGTCCGTTCCGGGCAACTGAGTACGCAGCGGTCCGCCCGCAGGACTCAGTCCGCACATCCGCTCCGAGGAGAACTCCACGATGCAGGCCGTGCCGGTACGCGTCACCGCCCTCCCCTCCGTCACCCACGCCCTTCGCGCCGTCGAGTCGCTGCTGCTGGGCGGCGGCCAGCGCACCGCCCGCCGCAACGCCTGGACCGCCGTCCTGGAGGACCGGCGCCGGGCCGAGGACCGGGTGGAGACCGAGCACGTGCTGGCCGAGCACGTACCGGAGGCCGCGGCCGATCGCCGTTCCCGAGCCACGTAAACTTCTGTACATGGCGAGGAAGGCACACACTGAAGGCGCGGAGAGCGCCGAGAACGCGGGGCGGCTCAAGCAGATCGCCCTGACCTACAAGATGACCCGGCGGACCGATCCCAAGGTCGGTCTTGTCGTCGCGGGCGTGGGAATCGTCACCTTCGGTGTCCTCCTCGGGGTCGGCTTCCTGATCGACCACCCGGTTTACTTGGGCATTCTGGGCTTCGTCCTGGGTCTCCTCGCAATGGCGATCGTGTTCGGGCGACGTGCCGAGCGCGCGGCCTTCGGGCAGATGGAGGGGCAGCCGGGTGCCGCGGCGGCGGTGCTCGAACGGGTGGGCCGCGGCTGGACCACGACGCCCGCGGTCGCGATGAACCGCAGCCAGGACGTCGTCCACCGCGCCGTCGGCAAGGCGGGCATCGTGCTGGTCGGCGAGGGCAACCCGAACCGGGTGAGGCAGTTGCTCGCGGCCGAGAAGAAGAAGATGGCGCGCATCCTGGTCGACGTACCGGTGCACGACATCGTCGTCGGCAACGACGAGGGCCAGGTGCCGCTGAAGAAGGTGCGCACCAAGATGCTGAAGATGCCGCGGGTGCTCACCGGCCCGCAGGTGACCACCGCCAACGACCGGCTGCGCGCGATGGGCGACCTGATGAGCAACATGCCGCTGCCCAAGGGGCCGATGCCGAAGGGCATGCGGATGCCCCGCGGCGGGAAGATGCGCTGACGCGACGCGGCGGAAACCGGACGAGGGGGGGGGGGGGGGGGGGGGGGGGGGGGGGGGGGGGCGGCGCCCCCCGCCCCCCCCCCCGGGGGGTGGTCGTCATCCCCGGATCGTAGATCCGCGCGACTGTTCCAGTAGCGCCCAACTTGCT
>NZ_JBIDBS010000005.1:0-15370 GCF_043204165.1 Streptomyces sp. NPDC047982
GGGGTGCTGCGGTTCAGCGAGCAACGCGACCCCGCCGTCCTGGCCCAGTTCGTGCGGCTGCGGGTGATCGACCCGGAAGGCGCGTACTGGCGGCGCGGGATCGAGGCCGCCACAAGGTGGCTGCGCGAGACCGGGAACGGTGTGCTGCGGGTGCCGTACACGTACACCACGCCGGACGACTGGGCCGGGACCGGCGGGCATCCGCTCGGACGGTGGATCGCCGAACAGCGCCGCGCCTACGGGGCCGGGACACTGGCGGCGCAGCGTGTGGTGGAGCTGGAGCAGCTCGGGATGGTGTGGTCCGAGCAGGAAGCGGCCTGGGCCGACGGTGTCGCTGTCGCCCGCGCGTACGCCGGGCCTGCTCGCGCACCGCGCGAATGCCGCTTCCGCCGCTGAAGACGCCCCGGGTACTGGGGGTGGACGACTTCGCGCTCTACGGCGACACCTACGGCACCCTCCTGGTTGACGCCACCACCCGGCTCCCGCTCACGCTCTGGGAGGGGCGTGACGCGGAACAGCTCAGCCGGTGGCTCCGCGAGCACCCGGGGGTCGAGGTGGCCTGCCGCGACGGCTCCCTCACCTACCGGCAGGGCATTGCAGGCGGCGCCCCCGATGCCGTGCAGGTCAGCGACCGCTTTCACCTCTGGCAGGGCCTCTCCCGCCGTGTCCAGGACATCGCTTCCGCCCACCGCGGCTGCCTGTCGGCGGCATTGCCTCCGGCCGGCGAGAGTGGTCCCGCACCGGCCGAGGAGACCGCTGGGAACACCGCGGAGGACAGTCGGGCCGCACGCCACGCCCGCAGACTCTTCGAAGCCGTTCAGGCCCTGACCAGCACCGGCCGGAGCCGCAGCTCCGTGGCCCGCGAGCTCGGCCTGGACCGCCGCACGGTGAGCAAATACGCCCGGGCCCGCGCCTGGCAGGAGGTGGTGCGCCGCCCGCCCCGCAAGCCCTCCACCCTGGACCCCTACCTCGACTACCTGCAACAACGCTGGGACGAGGGGCAGCACAGCGCGAAGATCCTGCACGAGGAACTTCAGACCAAGGGCTACCTCGGCCACTACCAGCGCGTGAAGATGGCCGTCGCACCCCTCAGGCGGGGTCTTCCCCTGGACGAGCCGCGCGAGCGCCCGCCCTCCCCACGTGAAGCCGCCCGCTGGATCACCACCCACCCGCACCGACGCAACCTCCACATCAACGACCGCCTGCCCCGGCTTCTCGGCCACTGCCCTGAACTCAGGCAGGCTCACGATCTGGTCCGCCGGTTCGCCGCCATGCTCGACAATCGCGACGCGACCCCCTTCCAGGATTGGCTGGACGACCTCACCGACAGCGGCTTGGCCCCTCTCGTCGGCCTCGCCGGAGCCCTGCGGGAAGACCGACACGCCGTTGCCCAGGGAATCTCCACCTCACACAACTCCGGCGTCAACGAAGGCCGCATCACCGACGTCAAGCTGCAAAAACGCTTGATGGCCGGACGCGCCGGTGTCCCTCTTCTCCGCCACCGCGTCGTCCTGATCGCCCACCTTCGCCGCCGCTATGCGGACCGGCCGACCATGTCACCGAGATGATCTCCGGCTACGAAATTCTTGCCAGAGCCCTGTTTTCGCACGGGGCTCTCGGGTGTGTCAGTGGTGGTTGCGATCCTGGGCGGCATGGACGAGAAGACCTTCTGGACGCTCATGGATGAGCTGAGCTGTCGCCCTCGTGGCCGGCATGAACGGCTGGAGTGGCTGCGTGGGGAGTTGCGATGTCGGCCAGCCACGGAATCAGTGGAGTTCCAGGCACGTCTGGAGGCCGCGTGCGAGGCGGTTGCCACGGGCGCACTGTGGCGGGCGGTGCGCCGGATTGAGGGTGGCCTGTGCTCCGACGACGGCTTCGACTACTTCGCACTCTGGCTGGTGGCTCAGGGGCAAGGGACGTACAAGGCGGTGCTTGCTGATCCGGATGTCCTCGCTGACGTTGCTGAGGTGCGGGCCCTGGTGGGACGGCACCCGCGCGAGTGGTGTGACGACGAGTGGCCGGAATGGGAGGAGCTCGACTACGTGGCCCAGGAGGTATTCGACGAGCTGACGGGCCGGGAGGGCGACTGCTTGGAGGCGTTCTACGAGGCCCTGGATGCCGTCCAGGAGACATGGGCGAAGCCCGAAGAAGAGATCTACACCGTAGAAGCGACGGTGAGGATTGGGACACCGCGGCTCAACGCCCTCTTTCCTCTAGAAGCCAGCTCCCCATCGTGACGCGACGCCGACGTCCACGACCGTAGGTGGGGAGCCTGGTCGACGGTGGCGTCTGACTTCCTCGACGCTCCATCCCACGACCGCGGCCTCGTCCCCATCCGGGATCGCGCACAGGCGCAGTCAGTCCAGCAGTGTCTCGGCCAGGCCGCCGGGTCCCCTACCGGATCCGGCTCCGGCGTAGTCATCGGGGGTGCATCGCGGCGAGGTAGCGGGAAGCAGTTGGTCGGGCCGTCGCCCTCGACATCGCGGCCCCAGCCGTCCTGGCTGCCGGGAGCCACTGGAGCAGCCCGTTGGCCCCCCTGCCTGGGTCGTGAGCGATCACGCTACCTTTGCCGGATGCAGCCACAGCAACCTTCCACCCTCGCCCCCACCTCAACGTCCTACGAGCAGCCCGGCACCCGCACGAGGACCGTGGTGCTCTCCCTCGTCGTCGGGCTCCTGCTCGGCGCCGCAGGGATGGGCGCTGCATGGGCGATGAATGCCGACTCCAACGCTCGTGTTGCTGGCGGGACCCCGGCGGCAGATGCGCGTGCCGCCTGCGAGGCGCTCGACGGGTTCGACCCGGAGAAGTACACGGCCAAGGGCCCTGCCGGCGAGGTGGCCTTTAACCGCTATGCGGCAGCCGGAGCACTTTCTGCGTCGGCGGCAGCGGGCGACGCGAAGTACAAGGAGCTCGCACAGACCATTCGCCGATCACAAGACCGCCACGCCCGGGTATTCGACTTCGACGCGGCGGTGAAAAAGGATCTGGATCAGGCTCACGAAATCTGCCGCGGCCTGTAGCTCAGTCGACTCCCCGGGCCGCCGGCAGTGTGGGCAATTGCGGTCGTCACGTCGTCGGCCAGGACGGCGGCCCTGTCCTCTGCACGGTCCAGGAGCCCGGCATCGAGCAGGCCGGTGACGGTGACCGCCTACTTTTCGCCGGGCGTGTGCCGACGGGTGACCCGGCGGAACGCCAGGAATGCGATCGCGACGACCACCAGATACAGCGGTACGAGCAGCACCGCGTCACCGGACGCCTGCTCCACCGTCACGCCCGCGTCGCGGTCCTCGCCCTGCAGCATGATGCGGTTCACGGTCAGGACGGTCAGGTGCGTGCCGATCGCCGCCCACAGCGGGGCGCGACCCACGGCCGCACGGGCGGCGATCAGGGTCAGGCTGAAGACCGTCAGGAGGATGAGATAGTCGACCGGGTGCTGCCCCTCCGGGGCGATGCCGATATGGCCCGGCTCGTCACCGGCCAGCCGGGCGAAACCAACCGTCACCAGCGTCGAGGTGCCCGGGACGAGGAGGAAGACCGCCGTGGTGCCGAGCGCCGCCAGTGCGGGCCCGAACCGTCTGCGCAGCGATGTCCACGTGTAGCCGCGCAGCGTCGTCTCCTCAGGCAAGGCTTCAAGCAGGAACGCGACGACGGCGTTGGTGACGAGAAAGCCGACCAGTGTGGCGAGGTCCAGCTGCTGCCAGACGAGTAACCCCACGGCCGTGCCCACGCCGGATCCTGGCCGACCTCATGCCAGACCGCCGCATCCGCACCCGGCCACGCGTCATCAAACGCGCCGTCTCGAAGTACAACGCCAGAGGCACCGTCGACAGAACCAGCTACAAAGCCACGATCAGCATCGACATCCTGACCACCCGCACCCCTTGACACCGGACACCCCACGCTTAACTACATGGCGTTGCGGCTAGTACTGCGATCACCGTTGCAGGATGTGGCCTCGGTGTTTGTAGTGGCTGCGGCGGGCCCAGGTCACCGCGTCGCGTCACGGACGATGCGATGCGTGCCAGTGAAGCGGCCCCGCAGGGGCGTCGCCGGGGGCCGGAGCCCTTGACTTCCGCGGTGCGGCCGTGGCTGCTGCGCTACCCGTCCCGGCCGGGTGTTCATGGCAGATGTGCGCGATCCTGGACTGAGCAGCCCCCATGCCGCCAAGCCGTGCCCTTGCGGCTGGCGCGAGGGCACGGCCAACCGAGACGGAACACGGCCGCCTTTCCCGATCACGCCGCGACACGTGGACGCGATCGGCGATCCGAGCGGAGGTCATGAGCTGATGAGCGGCACCGAGCAGGAGCCGGCGGGAGCTCGGGATACGACCGAGGGCCGCGTCTACACCGCCACCGGCGGCGACTGGGACTACGAGGTCGCCGGCGCCGCGCAGCGACAAGGGAGGGCGGATGACGAGCGGATCATCGTCAACATGGGTCCGCAGCACCCGTCCACGCACGGGGTACTGCGGCTTGTCCTGGAGATCGACGGCGAGACGGTGAAGGAGGCCCGCTGCGGCATCGGCTACCTGCACACCGGCATCGAGAAGAACATGGAGTTCAGGAACTGGGTCCAGGGCACGACCTTCGTGACCCGCATGGACTACCTGACCCCACTGTTCAACGAGACCGCCTACTGCCTGGCGGTGGAGAAGCTGCTCGGGATCACCGACCACGTGCCCGAGCGGGCCAGCGTCATCCGGGTGCTGATGATGGAGCTCAACCGCATCTCCTCGCACCTGGTGGCGCTCGCCGCCGGCGGCATGGAGATCGGCTCCACCACGCTCATGGTCTACGGATTCCGTGACCGCGAGGTCATCCTCGACATCTTCGAGCTGGTCACCGGTCTGCGCATGAACCACGGATACGTCCGGCCCGGCGGGCTGGCGCAGGACCTGCCGCCCGAAGCACTGGACCAGATCCGCGAGGGCGCGCAACTGCTGCGCTCGCGGATGCACGAATACGACAAGCTGGCCACCAACAACCCGACCTTCAGGGCCCGTCTGGTGGACGTCGGCTACCTCGACCTCGCGGGCTGCATGGCGCTCGGCGCGACCGGGCCGATCCTGCGCGCCACCGGCCTGCCGCACGACCTGCGCAAGTCGGACCCGTACTGCGGCTACGAGCAGTACGACTTCGAGGTCGAGACGGCGGACAGCTGCGACTGCTACGGCCGCTTCCTGATCCGGCTGCGCGAGATGGAGCAGTCGCTGCGGATCGTCGAGCAGTGCCTGGAGCAGCTGAGGGGCGGCGGCGGTGCGGTGATGGTCGCCGACAAGAAGATCGCGTGGCCGGCGCAGCTGACGCTCGGCGCGGACGGGTTGGGCAACTCGCTCGATCACATCCGCACCATCATGGGCGAGTCCATGGAGGCGCTGATCCACCACTTCAAGCTGGTGACGGACGGCTTCCGCGTTCCGCCGGGGCAGGTATATGTGGCGGTCGAGTCACCCAGGGGCGAGCTCGGCGTGCACGTCGTCTCCGACGGCGGCACCCGGCCGTACCGGGTGCACTTCCGCGACCCGAGCTTCACCAACCTGCAGACGATGGCCGCGATGTGCGAAGGCGGGCAGGTCGCCGACGTCATCGTCGCGGTGGCCAGCATCGACCCGGTGATGGGAGGCGTGGACCGGTGAACGAAATCCCCCGCACAGCGGCCACCCTCCACCGAGTCGCGCCGGCGTTTTGGCAGATGCCGTCGGCGGACAGCCCAGATGACCGTTCCGGCGAACCTCCTTGCCACGCCGCTGCGTTCGGTGGCGCCTGAAGAGCCACGAGCTGTTCGCCAGACGCTGTCACGTTGGCTGACGGGGTGGGATGATCTTCGGGTTGATCACGGTGGAGGGGGTTGTCCGTGGGTAGTACGCCGCCGTCGTACAAGGGGCACCGATACCCGGTCGAGGTGATCTCCCACTGCGTGTGGCTGTACTTCCGCTTCCCGTTGTCATGCCGTGAGGTGGAGGAGCTGATGCTGCAGCGCGGCGTCATTGCGTCTTACGAGACGATCCGCCGGTGGTGTCTGAAGTTCGGACAGTCCTACGCCAACGCGCTGCGCCGCCGACGTCCCCGCCCCGGCGACAAGTGGCACCTTGACGAGGTCTTCATCACGATCAACGGCGAGCAGAAGTACCTCTGGCGCGCGGTCGACCAGGACGGCAACGTGCTGGACATCCTCGTTCAGAACCGGCGCAACAAGGCCGCGGCCAGGCGCTTCTTCCGTCGGCTCCTCAAAGGAATCGGGGCCGTGCCGAGGGTGATCGTCACGGACAAGCTCCGTTCCTACGGGGCGGCCCACCGCGAGGTGATGCCCTCGGTCGAGCACCGCTCCCACAAGGGCCTGAACAACCGAGCCGAGAACTCCTACCAGCCAACGAGGCAGCGCGAACGCGCCATGAAAGGCTTCCGCAGCGTCGGAGGATCCCAGAGATTCCTGTCCGCGTTCAGCGGTATCTCACCCCACTTCCGGCCACGCCGGCACCGGATGACCGCCCCCGACCACCGCACCGAGATGACCGTCCGCTTCGTGATCTGGGACCAGATCACCGGCGCCACCGCCCCGCCCACCGCAGCGTGACTCAGGCCCCCGCCCGACCCCCATACCCTGACGCGCCCTCAACCGATCAGCACCCCACCAACGTGACAACGCCCAATCAGGTCCTCCGGCTCCCAGTCCTGCCGTACCCCGTCCCCCTCCACCCGACCGAGATCACTCGCTCAGCTCAACGAGGCGCCCAGCCAGCAGAAACGAGCACCAGGGCAATCACGCAGCGCCACATGTCCGTTCGCCGTAGCTACACGAGAACAGGGCCGACGCGCTGCGCTGCCGCAGGACGCGCCGAAGGTGTTCTCGTCCTGCCGTGTCGTGCACGTGGCGGCGCTGGCGGGGGGCGCGGTCATCATGCCGCAGAGCACCGACACAGGGTGACGATCGGCCGACGGCTACGGCGAATACGCGACTCCTGAACATGCGGGCCCACCAGCCCTGGGGCCGGAGTAGCGGATGAAGTCTTCGGAGTGGGCCGTTCGGGTGAAGTCGTCGCGGGCATCTTGTCGGCATCTGGTGGCTTTGACGTACTGGGAGGACACATCGGCAGAGGCCGCCCACCTCATGCCGGGGGAAGGCAGCACACTGGGGCTTCCAGTTCTGCGTGCTCTGCGGGGCGGCAGCACTGATTGCGGTCCCCTGTCGGCTCGGTGAGCCGGGGCGACCGCGTTCCCGGGGCGGCAATGCCCATGCCGCCTGAATGGGGCCGCTGTGCTCTTCCGGCGCCAGCTCGCACCTCGCAGCGGTCCGTTGCCACCGTTCGGCACGACCCCGGGCTGTTGCTGTGTGGCGCCTCGGGGCGGACCCGTGCGGGCCGGCTCGTACGGGAGGCGCCGGCAAGCCTGCCGTGCCCAAGCCCTCCACACCCGCGCAGCGCCACCGCGCCCTTCCCGACCGGCCCCGCGCGAATCGCCCTGCGCCGTATCCGTCCTGATGGAGCGCCATGTCCACTTCCCATGTCCCTGGCTCCGGCTCCTTCGGTGGGCCCCGCCCTCCGCACTGTCTTCACCATCCCGACGATCGTCGGCGGGCCGTGCCACCGGTGCCCTGCCCGCACGCCAGCACGAGGGCGGTGAGGTGGACCGTCACCCACTGCATGCGCGCAGGCATGGCCGCAGGCCGGGTCAGCCTGCTCTGCACGCGCAGGTCACTGGTGGGCGCGAGTGCGGCGGGGAGGGCGTTATGAGTGTGTACCCGAGCCAGGGTGCGTACAGCGGCGGCACCCAAGTGGTCATCGTCGGCCGCAACTTCCTGGACGCGACCGCGGTGTTCTTCGGCGCCCGGGCGGCCCTGGCGTTCACAGTCCTGGACGACCGCACCATCGTCGCGGTGACGCCTGCGGGCAACGGCACCGTACAGGTCGCCGTCACCACATCCGGCGGCACCGCCCCGGTGGGCACCTTCTCCTACCTGCGTTGGCCGGCGCTGTCCGGCCTCGTTCCCACCACCGGGCCGCTTGCCGGGGGCGGGACCGTGGCCCTGACCGGGACGGGTCTCAGCACGGCGAGCAGCGTCCATTTCGGCAACGCGGCGGAGTTCCCCACCGTCCTGAACGACCAGCAACTGCTCGTCACTGCTCCCCCCGCGGCGGTGCCCGGCACCGTGGCCGTGTACGCGATCGCGATCGGCGGCGTCAGCAACCAGCTGGCGTACAGGTACGCGGCCACTCCGCAGGTCTCCTCGGTCACTCCTGCCGACGGTCCGGTCGCCGGTGCGACGACGATCGTCATCGGGGGCACCGGGCTGAGCGCGGCCACCGGCGTCACCGTCGGAGGAATCGCCGCCCCCTCCTTCCGCTCGTACTCCGACGCGCTGATCCTCGCCGTCACGCCACCAGGTGTGGCCGGCCCCGCCACGGTCGCGGTCACCACTCCCGGCGGCACCTCCGCGCTGCCGGACGCCTTCTCCTACCTGGCGGCCTCGGTCACGGCGCTGACCTCCGAGCCCGGTCCGTCCGTCTCCGGTCAGCCGGTCGTGTTCACCGCGACGGTGACGGCGACCCCGCCCGGCGTCGGCGCCCCGACCGGCACTGTCACCATCGACTTCGGCGACGGGACACCGCCGGTGACCGCGCCGCTGGTGGAGGGCACGGCCACGGTTACGCACGCCTACGCCGCCCCCTCGGGCAGCCCGTACACCGTCACCGCCGCCTACAGCGGCGACGACCTGTGCTATCCGTCGTCCGACACGGTCACCCACACGGTGACGCCAGCGGCGACGACGGTCACCGTCGCACCGACGCCCGACCCGTCCGCGGCCGGTGAGCCCGTCACCTTCGTGGCGAGGGTCGCCCCGGTCGCGCCGGGCGTCGGCACGGTCACCGGCACCGTGACGTTCGACTTCGGTGACGGCACCGCCCCGGTGACCGTCGCGGTGTCCGGGGCGGCCGCCTCCACGACGCACGCCTATGCCCACACGGCCGGCACCCCGTACACCGTCACCATCGACTACAGCGGCGACACCGGCTTCGCGCCCGCCACGGGGGCGGTCACCCAGAGTGTGGTGCCGGCCGACAGCACCACACTGGTGAGCCTCACGCCCACGCCCTCCGCCACGGGCGAGCCGGTGACCGTGACCGCCACGGTGGCCGCGGCCCCGCCGGGGGGCGGCACACCGACAGGCACAGTGACCTTCGACTTCAACGACGGCACCACCCCGGTGACCGCGCCGCTCACGGCCGGTGTCGCCACCACGGCGCACGCCTTCGCCGGTACCGCCGACAGCCCCTTCACGGTCAGCGCGGCCTACGGCGGCGACGCCGACATCGCGCCCTCCATGGGCACGGGCAGTCAGACCGTCCAGCCCGCCGCCACCACCACCGCCTTGGGCGCAGCGCCCGACCCGGCGGTCGTCGGCCAGCAGGTCACCTTCACCGCGACCGTGACCACGACCCCGCCCGGCGCCGGCGCCCCGACCGGCACCGTCACCTTCGACTTCGGCGACGACACCCCACCCGTCACCGCGACACTCACCGACCGTGTCGCCACCACCACGCATACGTACGGCAGCACCGCCGACAGCCCGTTCACCGTCACCGCGACCTACGACGGCTCGCCCGACTGCACCGCCTCCCAGGACAGCGGCGGTCAGGCCGTCCAGCCCGCCGCCACCACCACCGCCTTGGGCGCAGTGCCCGACCCGGCGGTCGTCGGCCAGCAGGTCACCTTCACCGCGACCGTGACCACGACCCCGCCCGGCGCCGGCGCCCCGACCGGCACCGTCACCTTCGACTTCGGCGACGACACCCCACCCGTCACCGCGACACTCACCGACCGTGTCGCCACCACCACGCACGCCTTCATCCAGGCGGCCGCCACGTACCCCGTCACGGCCACCTACAACGGCGCCCCCGACTACATCACCTCCCAGGACAACGGCGGTCAGGCCGTCCAGCCCGCCGCGACCACCACCACGGTCGACGCCGCACCCGACCCGGCGGTCGTCGGCCAGACAACGACGTTCGTCGCGCGGGTCATCCCGCAGGCGCCGGCGTCCGGTTCGCCCTCCGGCACGGTGACGTTCGGCTTCAGCGACGGGACCGGCCCGCTCACGGCACCCGTGGTCGGCGGCACCGCGATTGTGACCCGTACGAGTCCCGGCGTCTCGGACAGCCCGATCACGGTGACCGCGGCCTACAGCGGCGACTCCGACTTCACGGCCTCCACGGGCTCTGGCACCGTTGCGGTCGCCCAGGCGGTGACGACCACGGAGGTGAGCGCCGCTCCGGATCCGTCGGTGACCGACGAGGCGGTCACCTTCACCGCGACCGTGGCCGCGCTCCCGCCCGCGAGCGGCACCCCCACCGGCACCGTCACCTTCGACTTCGGCGACGGCACCACGCCGGTCAGCGCTGCTCTAGCCGGCGGCACCGCGACGACCGTGCACACGTACACCGGCGCGGCGGTCGTCCCGTACAGCGTGAGCGTGACGTACGGCGGGGACACCGACTTCACCGCCTCCACCTGCGCGGCCACGCACACGGTCGAGCCGGCCGGGACCACTACCGCCGTCACCGTCTCCCCGGCCCCGTCGGTGACGGGCGAGCCGGTGACCGTCACGGTCGTGCCGGCCGGCGCGGGGAGCACCGTCCCGACCGGCACGGTGACCGTCGATTTCGGCGACGGCACCTCCGCCGCCACCGTCCTGCTGGTGGCGGGCACGGCGACGGTCGTCCACGCGTACACCGGCACGGCCGGGAGCCCGTACGCCCTCACCGCTGACTACAGCGGCGACACCGACTTCGCCCCGTCGCAGGGCACCGCCGTCCAGACCGTCACCGCCGCGGCCACCACGACCTCGGTCGCCGCGACCGCGGAACCCTCTGCGACGGGCCAGACCGTGACGCTGTTCGCGCGGGTGGCCGCCGTCCCGCCGGGCAGCGGCGCTCCCGGCGGGACGGTGACCTTCGACTTCGGCGACGGCACCACGCCCGCCACAGCCGCTCTGACCGGCGGCACAGCGGGCGTCACCCACGCCTATGCCGGCACCGAGGGCAGCCCGTACACCCTCACCGCCGCCTACGACGGGGGCACCGACTTCGCCCCCTCCACCGGAACCGGCACCCATGCGGTGGCCGCCTCCGTGTCCGCCACCGCGACCACGGTCACCGCCGCGCCGGAGCCGTCCACCAGCGGCCAGGAGGTCACCTTCACCGCCTCGGTGGCCGCCGTCCCGCCGGCCTCCGGCACCCCCACCGGGTCGGTGACCTTCGACTTCGGCGACGGGAGCACGCCCGTGGCCGCCACGCTGAGCAGCGGCACGGCCGGCACGACCCACACGTACGCCGCCGCGGCCGGGAGCCCGTACACCGTGACCGCGGTGTACGGCGGCGACGCCGACTTCGCCGGTTCCACCGGCATCGAGATCCACGGCGTCTCGCCGGCCGTCTCGACGACGGCTCTGGTCACCGCCCCGGCCGCCGCTGCGACGGGCCAGTCCGTCACCTTCACCGCGACGGTCACGGGCGGCGGGGGCACGCCGACCGGCACCGTGACGTTCGACTTCGGCGACGGCACCCCAGCGGTGACCGTGCCCGTCACCGGCGGTGCCGCCACCACCATGCACGCCTACGCCCACAGCGCCGGCAGCCCGTACGCAGTCACCGCCGCGTACAGCGGCGACGCGGGCGTCACCGGTTCCACGGCCACCGGTACGCAGACCGTGACCGCGGCGGCGTCGTCCACCGCGATCTCCGCGTCGCCCGGACCGTCCGTCGTCGGGCAGGAGTTCGTGTTCACCGCCACGGTGGGAGTCCTGCCGCCCGCGTCGGTGACGCCGACCGGCACGATGACGTTCGACTTCGGCGACGGCACGCCCGCGGTGACGGTGCCCGTGTCCGGCGGCGTGGCCGTCGGCACCCACGCGTACACCGACACGACGGGCAGCCCGTACACCATCAGCGCCGCCTACAGTGGCGACGGCGACGTCGCCGCATCCAGCGGCGCGATCGGCCAGGCCGTCGGCCCGGCCGGGACGACGACGAGAGCTGTCGGCTCGCCGGCCTCGTCCGTCGTCGGCGAGCCGGTGACCATCACCGCGACCGTCACACCGGTCGCGCCGGGCAGCTACACCCCGACCGGCACCGTGACGTTCGACTTCGGCGACGGCACCGAGCCGCTGACCGCTCCCCTCGTGGGCGGCGCCGCGACGATCGCTTCCCCCTACGCTGCCGCGAGCGGGAGCCCGTACGTCGTCACCGCCGAATACAGCGGGAGCACCCAGTACACCGGCTCCCTCGGTACGGCCACCCAGACCATCGGGCAAGCGGGGACGACCACGACGGTGTCCCCCACGCCGGATCCGTCCGTGGCCGGGCAGCCGGTGACCGTCACCGCGACGGTGGCCCCCGCCGGGCCTGGCGCGGGCACTCCGACAGGCACCGTCACCTTCGATTTCGGCGATGGCAGCCCACCGGTACCGGCGCCGCTCGGCGGGGGCACCGCCACCGCCGGGCACACCTACGACGGCCAGGCGGTCGGCGACTGGACCATCGGCGCGGCCTACAGCGGCGACGGCGACTTCACCGCCTCGGCGGGCACCGCCACGCAGACGGTACGCCGGGCCATGACCTCGCTGGCCGTCGCGTCGTCCGCCGGTCCGTCCGTGACCGGGCAGCCGGTGACCTTCACCGTCACGGCGGCAGCCCTGGCGCCGGGCGACGGCACCCCCACGGGCACGGTGACCTTCGACTTCGGCGACGGCACCGGCCCGGTCACGGCGCCCCTCATCGCCAGGACAGCCGAGGCCACCCACACGTACACCGACGCCGAGGTGTCGGGCACCCCGTACTCCGTCACCGCGGCCTACGGCGGGGACACAGGTTTCCGGCCCTCGAACGGCGCCCTCACCCAGACGGTGGCCCCGGCCGGCACGGTCACGGCCGTGACCACGTCGCCGGACCCGTCCGTCGCCGGCGGGCCGGTGACCGTCACTGCGACGGTTACCCCCGCCGCACCGGGCGCGGGCATCCCGACCGGCACCGTCACCTTCGACTTCGGCGACGGCACTCCCGCGGTGACGGTGCCCATGGCCGACGGCACGGCCGTGGGCACCCACGCCTACCTGGAGACGGGGGGCAGTCCGTACACCGTCACCGCGGCCTACAACGGCGACACCGACTTCGCACCCTCCGCCGGAACCGACACCCACACCACGGGCCAGGCCGCCACGACCACCGCGCTGAGCGAGCTGCCGGACCCGTCGGTCACCGGGCAGCCAGTGACGTTCACCGCCGTGGTGTCGGCCGCGGCGCCGGGCACGGGCCTGCCCACTGGCAGCGTGACGTTCGACTTCGGCGACGGCAGCGCACCCGTGGCTGTGCCGTCGGCCGGCGGCACAGCCACGGTCCAGCACACGTACTCCACCCAGACCGGCAGCCCTTACACGGTCACCGCCGCCTATGACGGGGACGAAGACTTCGCCGCTTCGGTGGCCACGGCGACGCACACCCTGCTGCGGGCCCGGACCGAGGTGACCATCACACCCTCGAACGAACCTTCCCTGGCCGGGGAGGCGGTGGCCTTCACCGCCGCGGTGGCCGTGATCGCGCCGGGCAACGGCACCCCCTCGGGCACGGTGACGTTCGACTTCGGCGACGGCACCCCTGCGGTGACCGTGCCCATGTCCGGCGGCACGGCCCTCGGCACGCACACCTACACCCACGCGGCCGGCACTCCGTACGCCGTCACCGCCGCCTACAACCCGGACACCGGCTTCCGGCCGTCCACCGGCGTGCTCACCCAGACCGTGGGCCGGGCCGGCACGGCCACGAGCGTGACCACGTCGCCGGACCCCTCCGTCGCCGGCCAGCCGGTGACCCTCACCGCGACGGTGGCCGCGATCGCGCCAGGCATTGGCACCCCGACCGGCACGGCGACGTTCGGCTTCGGCGACGGCACCCCCGCGGTGACCGCCGCCCTGAGCGGTGGAACCGCCACCGCGACCCACCCGTACGCCGGGACCCCGGGCAGCCCGTACCCGATCACCGCCACCTACGACGGGGACACCGACTTCGCACCCTCCACCGGAACCGCCGCCCACACCACGGGCCAGGCCGCCACGACCACCACCGTGACGTCCTCCCCAGATCCCTCCACGCCGGGGCAGCAGGTGACCGTCATCGCCCGGGTCGCCCCCGTCGCACCGGGCACCGGCACGCCGACGGGCGGCGTCACCTTCGACTTCGGCGACGCGACGCCGCCCGTGAGCGCGTCGCTGTCCAGTGGCGTCGCCACCGCCACCCACACCTTCGCCGACGTTTCCGGCAGTCCGTACGACGTGACCGCCGCCTACACCGGCGACACCGCCTTCACGGCCTCGTCCGGCACCGGCACGCAGACCATCACCGCCGACGCGGTCGCCACCACGACCACGGTGAGCTCCACGCCGAACCCTTCGGTGACAGGCCAGACGGTGAGCTTCACCGCCACTGTGTCCGCGACAGCCGCGGGAGCGGGGGTGCCCACGGGCGGCGTGACGTTCGACTTCGGCGACGGCACGCCGCCCGTGACCGCCACCGTGAACGGCGCGGTCGCCACCGCCCAGCACACGTACACCGGCCCGGCCGACAGAACATTCTCCGTCACCGCCGCCTTCAGCGGCGACGCCACGTTCAGTTCCTCCACGGGCACCACGGTCCAGACCGTCGACAAGGCGCCGGCCACCGCGACCGTGACCACCTCGCCGGACCCGTCCGTGGCCGCCCAACCCGTGACAATCATCGCCACGGTGACGCCCGCCGGTGCCGGCGCGGGAGTGCCGACCGGCACGGTGACGTTCGACTTCGGCGACGGCACGCCGTCCGCGTCCGCGCCGCTCACGAACGGCATGGCCCGGCTCACCCATACGTACGCGCACACGGCAGGCAGCCCGTACCCGGTGGCCGCCTCCTACAACGGTGACGGTGACTTCACCCCGGCCGGCGCCGCAACGACCCAGACGGTGACCGCGGCACTCGCGACGGTGGCCCTGGCCTCGTCACCCGATCCGTCGGCGGTCGGCCAACCGGTCACCTTCACCGCGACCGTCGCCCCCGTCACACCGGGCACCGGAACCCCCACCGGCACCGTCACCTTCACCTTCGGCGACGGCACCGCACCCGTGACCGCCGCACTGACTGGCGGCACCGCAACCGCCCAGCACACATACAGCGCTACGGGGCCGTACACGGTGGCCGCCGCCTATGGCGGGGACGCCGACTTCGCCGCCGCGGCCGGTACGGACGCCCAGACCGTCAGCCGGGCCATGACGACCACGGCTCTCGCCACCACGCCGGACCCGTCGGTGGTGGGCCAACCGGTCACCTTCACCGCGACTGTCGCCCCCGTCG